>JAFDYE010000898.1 GCA_018267585.1 Bacteroidota bacterium | reverse complement strand
GAACAGCGGTTTTGGCGGTGGGAAGCGCTGGGGTTTCGGGGTGCAGTTCCGCTGGCAGAACTCCTATAATACGGAGAGCGATTTCCGGCAGGGGCCGGTAGATGCGTTCGGTACGCTGGATGCGCAGATCAGCTACAAGCTGCTGGATATCCATTCGATGATAAAATTGGGCGCGACCAATCTGACCAACCACTATTATGTCAGCCAGTATGGGAATCCGGCGATCGGCGGGGTTTATTATATAAGCTATGCGTACAACGTGTTTTAGCCCGCTTTGCCGGGGTTGAATTTGGCCGCCTGCGCAAGCAGGCGGCTTTTTTTTAGACGTTGAACCGGAAGTGCATGACGTCGCCGTCCTTGACGACATAGTCTTTTCCTTCGATGCGGAGCTTGCCGGCTTCGCGGGCTGCGGCTTCGGAGCCGAACTGGATATAGTCTTTGTAGGCGATGACCTCGGCCTTGATAAAGCCTTTTTCAAAGTCCGTGTGGATGACGCTGGCGGCCTGCGGGGCTTTCCAGCCGTCCTGGATGGTCCAGGCGCGGACTTCCTGGACGCCTGCGGTGAAGTAGGTGGCCAGGTTCAGCAGTTTGTAGACGCTGCGGATGAGCTTGTTGAGGGCGGGTTCGGTCATCTTGTATTCTTCCATGAAGAGCTCGCGGTCTGCGGGATCTTCCATTTCTGATATCTGGGCTTCGATGGAGTTGTTCATGACGATCACCTGGGCGTTCTCGCCGGCGACGGCGGCCTTGAGGGCTTCGGAGAATTTGTTGCCGGTGTGCATGGACGCTTCGTCGACGTTGGCGACGTAGAGGACGGGTTTCTCGGTGAGGAGGAAGAGGTCGGCGACTGCGGTGCGCTCTTCTTTGGAGAGGCCGAGCTCGCGGATATTCTTTCCTTGTTCGAGGTGGTCCTTGCATTTCTTCAGCACTTCGTATTCGGCTTTGATCTTTGGGTCGCCGGTCTTGAGCATTTTTTCTGTGCGGCTGAATTTCTTTTCAACGCTTTCGAGGTCTTTGAGCTGGAGCTCGGTATCGATGATCTCTTTGTCGCCGACGGGGTGGATAGCACCTTCGTCGCGGAGGATGTTCTCGTCTTCGAAGCAGCGGATGACGTGGACGATGGCGTCGACCTCGCGGATATTGGCGAGGAACTTGTTGCCGAGGCCTTCGCCTTTGCTGGCGCCTTTTACGAGGCCTGCGATGTCGACGATGCCTACCTGGGTGGGGACGATGCGTTCGGGTTTGACGAGGGAGGCGAGCTTGTCGAGTCTTTCGTCGGGTACGTCGACCAGGCCGGTGTTGGGTTCGATGGTACAGAAACGGTAGTTGGAGGCCTGTGCCTTGGCACTATTGCTGACGGCATTAAATAGGGTGGATTTTCCGACGTTGGGTAGACCTACGATGCCTGCTTGTAAAGCCATGTTTTTTTGTGTTTGTATTTGGCCCGGTGGATTTGTGGCCGGCCGGGAAGAATCTTCGTTTTGAGGCCGCAAAATTAGGCAATTATGGCTAATTTCCTGCCCGTAAATTAACACTATGGCTTTAAGCAGGATATGGGCGGCATTTATATTGATATCCATCGCGGTGGCGGGGATCAAATATGTCTTTGTCCCGGGGGATAGGGAAATATTCGGGCAGATGGTGACAGGTAAGACGGGAGACTCGATCGGTGTGGTTGCGCCGGCTAGCCTGGCGGTGGGGAAGGGGGACACTGTGGCTGGTGGGGTGAGGGTGGTAGTGAAGAAGCAGGAGGCGGATGGTTTGTTGGCCACGGCGGCGACCGCGGTGACGCTTTCGCTGGGGCTGATCGGGGTGATGGCCCTGTTCATGGGGTTGGTGAGCATTGCGGAGGCCGCTGGGGGTATGCGATGGCTGGCAAGGGTTACGGGGCCGTTCTTTTCGAAGCTGTTCCCGGATGTGCCGAGGGGGCATCCGGCGATGGGGCATATGGTGATGAATTTTTCCGCGAATCTGTTGGGGCTGGACAATGCGGCGACGCCTTTTGCGCTGAAGGCGATGGAGAGTCTTCAGGAGATCAATCCGGATAAGGCGAGGGCTTCCAATAGTCAGATCATGTTCCTTTGTCTGCATGCTTCGGGTCTGCAGGTGATCCCGATCAGCGTGATCGCCCTGCGGGCGACGATGGGAGCGCCCGATCCGACGGATATCTTTGTACCGATCGTCATTGCGACCTTTATCACGACCGTGGCGTCGATGTCCATCGTGGCGGCGTGGCAGCGGATCAATCTTTTTCAGCCGGCGGTTTTTGTGTGGGTGGGTGGTATCTCGCTGGTCATCGGGGGGCTGGTGGTCTATCTGCATAGTATGACCACGGATCATGTGCAGGCGTTCTCGCGGGCGCTGAGCGGGGGGCTGATCCTGCTGATCTTTTTTATTATTGTCGGGGTGGCGCTGGCGCGGAAGGTCAATATCTTCGATGCTTTTGTACAGGGGGCGAAGGGGGGATTCGAGACGGCGGTGCGGATCATTCCCTACCTGGTGGGGATGCTGGCGGCGATCAGCCTGTTGAGGACCAGCGGGACGTTTGGGGTGGGGATGGCTGGAAGCCGGTAT
>JAFDYE010000897.1 GCA_018267585.1 Bacteroidota bacterium | reverse complement strand
CGGGGGCATCAAAGATTTTCAAAATCAACATCCATTCCTTTCAATTCAGCCCTGATCTCCGACTCGTAATTCGGATTCGCGATCAGGACGACCGCCTGACCCGTCCTTGCCTTGAATGCGGCAGGCGAAAGGATCGGCAGCCCCGTCATTGCAGCATACTTGCCCTGCTTTCTTGGGTTGATATCGATCAGCCCTTCGATCTTAACGCCGCGATCCAACAGGTGCAGGCTGGATATAACGCCTTTCGACGCAGCTCCCCAGATATATACCGGTCTCGCGGTCTTCTTCAGCCTGTCACTTATCTGATCCAGCTTTTGGAAGGACACCTGCAACCTGTCGTCCACCTTTTCAAAGTCGTAGGGTGGAGGATTGACAGCACTCAGATCGGCAACCACATACTGGTACTGGCCGTTGAAGAATACACCCTGTGCGTAGATCCTGCCAAAAATTCTCCTGAAATCTTCCGGCCGGAAATAGTTGACGTGTTCATAGAAAAGATCGAAATAGACCTGGTTCGCGATGATCCAGCTGAGGTCGGGAACCTCGATATAGATGACTCCCTTATTGCCGTTCGCCTGCGCGATATAGCGGATGAAATCGGCCGGATGCTGGATATGCTCGAGAACATGTCGCAAAATGATCACGTCTCCCGTCTGACCAAGCTCCGGGGAAAAGAATTCCCTGATGATCCTCGGATCGTCACCCTGATAGGTGGGATCGCAGCCAACGATGTCGGCCCCCCGATCGGAAAGCTTGCGGAAGAAATGCCCCTTGCCACACCCCACCTCGATAACCTTCTTTCCGGCCATAAAGGGCTTTAATATTTCAGCCACCTGGTCCAGATGCGCCTCGAATGCAGGAGAATTGGCCTGCTCGTTATCATAATTCTGGTCGTAGATCAGCTTGTCCCCGTCGAACAGCCTGTTTTCGAATATACCTGTCTGCGGGTCCTGTTCGATCTGCAAATAACCAAAATCAGACCCTATAGCCTCCTCTCTTGTGTTGAAGGCCCTGTTCTGCAATACAGGTACCTTAATTTTCGGATAGAACATACGCAAATGAAGTCGTTAATGAATACCTAAAATCTGACCCCTGTATAATTGAAAGGAGTGATCTTTTTCAGCTCTTTCTTCAGAGCCGCTGAGACCTTCAACCCATCGATAAAACTGTGTATGGACTGTTTGGTGATCCCTGACTGTCCCCGCGTCAGGTCTTTCAGCGCCTCATAAGGCTTCGGATAGTTTTCGCGGCGCAGCACGGTCTGAATGGCTTCCGCGACCACGGCCCAGTTCTCATCCAGGTCCTCCTTCAGTTTGGGCTCATTCAGCACCAGCTTGTCCAGCCCCTTTTCGATGGATTTCAGCGCGAGGATGGTATGTGCAAAAGGAACGCCAATATTCCTAAGCACTGTACTGTCTGTCAAATCGCGCTGCAGACGGGATATCGGCAGCTTGTTCGCGAAATGCTCCAGCAGCGCGTTGGCAACACCCAAATTGCCCTCAGCATTCTCGAAATCGATCGGGTTCACCTTGTGCGGCATGGCGGAGCTGCCGATTTCCCCTTTTTTCGTCTTTGGGTTGAAATAGTCCATCGAAACATAGGTCCATATGTCTCTGGAAAGATCGATGAGTATAGTGTTGAGCCGCTTGATCGCATCGAAATGGGCGGCGAGGTTGTCATAGTGTTCGATCTGTGTGGTGTACTGCTGCCGTTGAAGCCCGAGCGTTCCCTCCACGAACTCATTGCCGATCCTGACCCAGTCCTTCGTAGGGAAAGCCACGTAGTGCGCATTGAAATTACCCGTGGCCCCGCCGAACTTAGCGGTAAAGGGCACCTGTATTAGCAGTTCCACCTGGTTTTCGATCCGTTCAATGAACACCATGATCTCTTTCCCCAGCCGGGTAGGGCTTGCCGGCTGACCGTGCGTACGGGCGAGCATCGCCACATCCCTCCAATTCCTGGCCAATACCTCCAGCTGACGCTTGAGGTTCAGCAGAGCAGGCAGGTATTCGAATTCCACGGCGTGCTTCCACATCAGCGGGATTGCCGTGTTGTTGATATCCTGCGACGTGAGGCCGAAATGGATCCATTCCGCAACTGCCCCCAGACCATTGCCGAGACGATCCTTGAGGAAATACTCTACAGCCTTCACGTCGTGGTTGGTCTCCTTTTCCTTGTTTTTGATCCACTGGGCGTCCTCGAGCCCGAATTGCTCGGGAATCGCATGCAGCTTACGCTTCATCGCCGCGTCCAATGGGAAGAACCGCTTCTTGTTGAGGAATAGAAAGTACTCCACTTCCACCAGCACCCGATAGCGTATCAGAGCATATTCGGAGAAATAGTCATCCAGGTGCTGGACCTGGTGGCGATAGCGGCCGTCGATAGGGGAGATGGCGGTGAGTGTGTTTAATTCCATGTCGTTGCGATAGTTATATTGCGTAAATTTGCCGCAAAATTAAAACAAAGGAATTGGACCAAAAAATACGAATAGGCGCTGTCAGCTACCTGAATACCAAACCCCTTCTCTACGGGATCGAACGTGCCCCGATAAGGAAAGACATCCAGCTGATAATCGACTATCCCGCCAGCATAGCGGCTATGCTGCTAAAGGACGAGATCGACATGGGCCTGGTGCCGGTCGCGATCATCCCCTTCCTCAAAGAATCGTATATCAACGGCCAATACTGCATCGGCAGCGACGGCGACGTAGCCTCCGTATGCATTTTCAGCGAGACACCCATCGAAAAAGTGGAGAAAGTGCTGCTCGACTATCAAAGTCGTACCTCCGTCCGGCTCGCCCGTATCCTGCTAAAGGAGTACTGGAAGTCCGGCGCCCAGCTGGTCGATGCCGGCAAAGATTTTCGCGAGGATATCAAAGGTACGACGGCGGGCGTCGTCATCGGCGACCGCGCCCTTGAGCAAAGACGCATATCGCCCTATATTTATGATCTGGCCGGTTCCTGGAAAGCCTTCACGGGATTGCCCTTTGTCTTTGCCGCCTGGATCAGCAACAAGCCCATCGACCCGAATTTTATCGCCGCATTCGACGAGGCCAACGCGCAAGGCATCGCGCATATAGAAGAGGTGCTGGCAGAGAACCCTTATTCCATCTTCCCGCTGCGCGACTATTATACCAAACACCTTAATTATCAACTTGATTCGTTGAAAAGGAAGGGCCTCGAACGCTTTCTCCAGTACCTGGCGTCCCCGGTAGTGCACCCGGCATAGCCGATCGTTCCCGAGCTCGCCACTTGCCGGATCGGCATCACCAATTATCGGATCAGCATCACTATCCCCTGCCTGGTAACCTCCCCACAGAACGTCCAGGCCTTGATGATGTACACATAGGATCCCGTGGGCAACGGGCGGCCCCTGTATGAGCCGTCCCAACAGTCCGACGGATTCTTCGTAGCAAATACCCGCTCGCCCCAACGGTCGAAAACCGCCAGTTCCTCAAGCCGCACAGCCCCCCACCGGGTGACGCCAAAACAGTCGTTATGACCATCCCCATTCGGCGTGAAAGCGTTGGGCACTACAAAGGCATTGGCGCCGGCCGCCTTAACTATTACAGTCACCGAGTCAAAGGCATAGCACCCATTGCTGCCCAATCCCTTTACGATATAGGTAGTCGTACTGTCGACGGACGCGATCGGCGTCGGAGAGAACGGACTATTCAGCCCTGCCGACGGGGACCAGTCATAGGAAATACCACCACTGGCCGATAGCTGGGCCGAATGAATATTACAGTCGATAT
>JAFDYE010000896.1 GCA_018267585.1 Bacteroidota bacterium | reverse complement strand
GCAACAATTTCTCGATGCTGGGCATCAGCAGCATCGTCACGTTCTTCGTCGCCATCATCGTCATACGCTTCTTCATCGGCTTCCTCCAGAAGCACGGCTTTAAGGTCTGGGGCGTGTACAGGATCATCGTCGGCACAGTAATGTTATTCCTGATCTGGAGGCATATCGTATGATCCAGACAGCGCCCAAAAAGGTCATCAATGGCTGGGCGATGTACGACTGGGCGAACTCCGTTTATAACCTGGTGATCACCACCACGTTCTTCCCGATCTATTTCACGGCGGCTACAAAACATTTTTTCAAAAGCGAGACGATCCCATTCCTGGGACACGATTTTGTAAACTCGTCCCTGTATAGCTATTCGCTGGCGGCGGCCTACCTGATCATCGCGCTTTGTTATCCCGTTCTCACGTCAATTGCCGACACGCGGGGAAACAAAAAGAACTTCATGCGCTTCTTTTGTTATATGGGCGCGGTCGGCTGCAGCTCTCTTTACTTCTTCGATGGCGCCAACCTATGGCTGGGAGTCTCCGGCTGCATTCTCGCCTCCATGGGCTGGGCGGGCAGCCTCGTTTTCTACAACGCCTATCTGCCGGAAATAGCCTCCCCCGAGGACCAGGACAGGGTCAGCGCAAAAGGTTTTACTTACGGCTATATCGGAAGCGTTATCCTCCAGCTCATCGGATTCGTCCTCGTACTGACGATAAAAGACCCCTTCCTCGGCCCGCGCATCACCTTCCTGCTGGTTGGCATCTGGTGGGCAGGCTTTGCCCAGCTGACATTTGCCGTCCTTCCAAAGCCCGGCACGCTGGTCGCCAAACGGACCAACGTCTTTGTCGCCGGTTTCTCCGAGGTACGAAAAGTATTCCTGGAGATCAGGAAGATGGCCGTGCTCAAGCGGTATCTGCGCGGCTTCTTCTTTTACAGCATGGGCGTTCAGACCGTAATGATGGCTGCAACCCTCTTCGGCAGCAAGCTCCTCGGACTCGACGACACAAAGCTCATCGTTACCGTCGTTCTGATCCAGCTTGTCGCCATTGCTGGCGCTATCTGGATGAGCAGGCTCTCGGCCCGGTTTGGCAATATCCGCGTCCTGATGGGCGTCGTCGTCATATGGATCTTCATCTGCGTGTCCGCCTGGTTTACCGCCGGACAGGCCGAACACCTGAAATTCTTCCACGACAGGATCACCGAAATAAAACAGCAACGGGACGACCTGTTCGCCAAAAAAGCGACTATGGACGCCGCGGCATTCGACCTTGAAGATGCCCGCATCGAAGGCGATCTGTCCCGCTGGGAACACGACCTGGCGCCGCACCAGGAGCCCATCGAATATTCCTTCTACGCCCTCGCGCTCGGGGTAGGCCTGGTCATGGGCGGCATACAGTCCCTGAGCCGTTCGACCTATTCCAAATTGATGCCCGAGACAAAGGATACGGCTTCCTATTTCAGCTATTATGACCTGACGGAGAAATTTGCGATCGTCGTCGGCATGTTCAGTTTTGGGCTGATCGACGACATGACGGGCAGCATGAAGAACGCGGTCCTGTTCCTCATCTGTTTCTTCGTGATTGGCCTGGTCTGGCTGTATTCCGCGCTGATTCGACAAAAGAAACTTGCTTTATGAACATACATACTGTCAATACAGGCCTGTTCAAATTAGACGGAGGCGCCATGTTCGGCGTCGTGCCCAAGTCCATCTGGAACAAGATCAACCCCGCAGACGACAACAATCTCTGCACCTGGGCCATGCGCTGTCTGTTGATCGAGGACGGCGACAAGCTGATACTCGTCGACAACGGCATCGGCAACAAACAGGACGAAAAATTCTTTGGCCACTACCACCTGCACGGCCCCGACACGCTGGACGGCTCGCTTGCAGCCCTCGGCTTTCACCGGAACGACATCACGGACGTTTTCCTTACGCACCTCCATTTCGACCACTGCGGAGGAAGCATCGTCCGGGAAGGCGACCGGCTGGTACCGGCTTTTAAGAACGCCACGTACTGGAGCAATAAAAGACACTGGAAATGGGCTACCGAACCCAATGACAGGGAAAAAGCCTCCTTCCTCAAAGAGAATATCCTGCCGATACAGGACAGCGGACAGCTCAGATTCGTCGAGGCAGCCGATAACGCCGCATCCGGGGCCGGAGCCGCGATGCCCCGGCTTGCCATGGTTGCCGACGTCATCTTACCCGGTCTGTCGGTCCGCCTCGTCAACGGTCACACCGACGCGATGATGCTTCCCCAGCTGACCTACAAGGGCAGAACGCTTGTTTTCATGGCCGATCTGCTCCCCTCCAAAGGCCATATCCCCCTTCCTTACGTCATGGCCTATGACATGTTCCCGCTGACTACGCTACAGGAAAAACGGGCCTTCTTCGACGAAGCCATCGCCGGCGACTATGTGCTGTTCTTCGAGCACGACCCCGTCAGCGAATGCTGCACGCTGGAGAGGACCGAAAAAGGCGTCCGCTGCGGTAGAACGTTCCGTCTGGACGAGCTTTAATCCTTTATCTTCCACAATATCGATTCGCTGTATCCGGGAATGATGACCCGCTGATAGTGCTCCACGACAAATTTTCGCCACAGGGCGACCGTCGCCGGATCCCGGAATTGTTGGGCAGCATTGTCGAAATCCAGCAGATACGTAGTCTTGTGCCGCAAAAGGTCCTGCTGTATGGACTGCAGTATCCGATGGTCCCTGTCCCAGCCGTCATACAAAAAATAAAAATGCTGGTAGACCCATTTTGAAGGCCCTATGATCCCCAACGAATTGTAGTAATAGACCATCTCCGTGTTCCGGAATACAAATAGCTGGTAGTTCGCCGGGCTCCGCTGACGGAGATAGCCCAGTTCCGGCCGCCTAACTACATCCTCGTTCTCGAGACGGGGAAGATGCGCACCATACCGAATGACCGTATAGGAAAGACTGGTTAGAACAAGGGCCCCAAAAACGGCTTGCGCCTTCCATTCTTTGAGGAAAGGTTCCTCCGCAAAAGCAAATACACAAAACAGCAGGATATTGAGGCTGGCGGACAACGGCAAATAATAGTGTGTAAAAGTCATCTTGGACGCATTGCTAACGACGTCACGCCCGCCAAGGAACTCGGGCAGTACGGACAACGCCACCGCCGTCATGCAGGCAATCAACAGCCGCTTGTTCCGGTTCTGAAAGAACAAGGAACATCCCCCCAACGTAATTGCAACCATAAACGGCACCTCATACCATCCCTCATCCAGCACCAGCTTCATCTTTCTGAGGTGGTCTCCAAATGATTCCTTCAGCGTCGTGGTGTACCAGCCCAGGTTGAACAAAAAGGCGTCCTGCCAAAAGGGGACCAGCGCACGATGCCAGGCAAAGTAGAACAGTATCGGCGCCGCAACCGTCACGAAGCCCGCCGCCATTCGTTGGATCCGGGCGCCCACAGGCGACGCATATTCTTTTATCAGGAGGGAATAGACAATCAGCGGCAGCAGCCCCATCACCTGATCCTGCTGCATAAAAAAGATAAGCCCGGCCAGCAGCCCCAACAAATAGTACCGGTGACGATGCTGGCCCATCAGCACGCAAAAAAAGATAAGGAAGAATATCGTAGTATATTCCCGCGTCATCCCCATTCCCAGGCATATCAGGTAATCCCGGATCATGAGGTTGAACAGCAGCGGCAAAAGCCAGGGCCACCTCAGGCTGTATGTTTTGCACAACCGGTAGAATAGTCCGGTAGCCAGCACAGCCAGTACGGTATCCATTACCCACTGCCCCCAGTCGCCGCCAAGCAGGATCGCTGCGTAATTGAGAAGGAAGATCAATGGCGGCTTGTGATCGAACACATCCCGATAGGGCACGCCACCTTCCAGGATAACGCGACCGACGTAGCGATATACCTCCTTATCCCCGCAAAGAATATTGTAGGTCGGGATATACAACAGGCTCAGCCCGATCGATGCGCAGATAACGAGGAGCCAGCCATAGTCGGTTTTATTGAAACTCAGATTCATTGTGAATTCTTTTTCAGATGCCACAGCATTTTTCCGCTGCTGTCGGGCTGGGTTACAGGCTCATACCGGGCCCGGGTAAAGGACATCCACCAATCCCGGCCTGAGGGATGGAGAAACCTGGATATTTCTACGCTGTCTGTTATCAGGTAGGTAGTCTTGTGGCGCAAAAGGTCATCACCGATCGACCGGAGAATAATATTTCCCGTATCCCATCGGGGGTACCACTTCCAAAAATGATGGTATATCCATTTGGATGGCGCAAGTACATGCAGATCGTTATAAATGTGGATATCGTCGCTGTTGCCAAAAGCATATACCTGGTAGTCCCCAGGTGCATGCTGCCGGAGATAGCCGGCGATAGGCGACGAGTCCGCCTGCAGACGGCGAAGGTGACTGAAATGCTGCAAGGCGGTATAAGTGAGACTGCTGCAAAGCAGGACCCCATACACCAGCTGCGCCTTCGGGTGGGCGAGCACGGGTTCTTCCGCAAACGCACAGACGGCAAACAGGACACAGCAGACTCCCGCCGACAACGGCGCTATATAATAGATAAAGCCCTCGGCAACCGCCTGCACGTTCATATACTGCTGGGCAACCGACAACAGCAACCCCGCAACCGCGGATAGCAGGAGCCCCTTCCTTTTATTTGGTAGCAGCAGGGAAAAGAGTCCAAGTACCGTCGCGATCAGAAAGGGCAGCTCGAAATTCCCGCCGTCTATCTTGTCTTTGAGATTCCTGAAAAGCGTCCCCAGCGATTGCTTTTCCGCTGTGTAGACGGTAAAATTGAATAGGAACGCGTCGTCCCAGAATAGCCGCAACGCCCCATGGATGGCAAGATACCCTATAATGGGAAGTGTGACGCTGATAAAACCCACGCCCATGGGAATGATCCGCTGCAACGCCGGCATCGGCTCGCTTCTAAGAAGCGCATACACAAGGAATGGCGCCAGGAACAATACCTGGTCCTGCTGCATAAAAAAAGTCAGGGCAGTCAGGCCGCCCAGCAAAAAATGTCTCCAGCGATGAGCGCCCAGCAGCACACAGAAAAAGAGCAGCTGAAAAAAGCAGGTATACTCGCGCGTCATGCCGATTCCAGGCAGAACGAGAAAGTCTCTGATCATTAAATTGAATAGCAGGGGCAGCAGCCAGGGGAATGGCAGGCCTTGCCTGCGACAAGAGTGGAAGAAAGCGACTGTGGTCATTAGAGCGAGCCCCATATCCAGCAGCCACAGTCCCCAGCTACCCAGCGCAAGACCAGCGAAATTCAAAATGAAGATCAGCGGGGGTTTATGATCGAACAGGTCCCGGTAGGGAACCTTTCCTTTCATCATCAACATACCAGCATAGCGAAATACGTCCTTATCGTCCGTCTGAAGATCGAATGGCGGGCAGAACTGCAGTCCGAGCAGGACGCACGTCACGACAACGAAAAACAGACTTAGCTGGTTCTTGTTCATAGTCGTATCCGGAATAATATGGTCTGAACGAACGACTTCAGGGCCCCGCGGAAGATATGGCGGCTCACCCTGCTCTGGCGCAGTACGATGCCTTGCCGAATGTCCACTGCACCGGTAAATATCCGCCTTTTTTTCAGCACAAACCAGGCACTAAGCAGCACGTTTGGCGCAAAAGAATCCGGCGGCACCTTCCCCAGCGCCGTCCTGAGCTCGCATCCCCGCATAAGCCTGTACGGGCAGTTCACGTCCCTGATCGCGCTGCCGAACAGCACCTGCACGATCAGGTGCGAGACGGCGCTTATACGTCGCCGCCCTGCCGTGGCGTTCTTGTCCGTCCGCTCTGCGACGAGAAGATCATATTTCTCCCTGTGAGCCCACAGGTCCGCAAATGCCGAGGTATCCAGTTGATGATCAGAATCGATCTGGAATACCCAATCCGCAGCCGCCGCCAGCCGGTATCCGCACAGGATCGCCGGACCATGTCCCGCATTCGGCTGGGTGTGAATGTTCAGTCGGGCGTTCTCTTGCTGCATTTCCTTCAATACCCGCAGGCTGCCGTCCTTCGAGCCGTCATCGATGAGAAAGATCGTATAATCGGCCCCGATCCCATCCAAAACGGCCTGCCAATCTCTGAGCAGCCCTCCAAGATTTTTCTCCTCGTTATACACGGGTATCACGACAGCAAGGGTCGGGGTTCCCCGACCAGCGGCACGGCCCGGCCCCCGATCATCGGCCCCTCCCGCCCTCCGACCTTCTTCACCTCCCGGCCCCCGATCGTCGGCCCCTTCCGACCTCCGGCCTTCTTCACCTCCCGGAATCTCCGGTCTTCCTCCGGCAGATAGGCCCCCTCCCGGGATTCCTTCCTCCGGTCTTTCCGGATCCGCGGGACTATACTGCATGGTTAGCGGTGATTAAGGGCAAAACCCCGTTTTCAAAAATTTCGAGCGAACGCGCGATGGTATGGTGCATATCGTAATACTTGTAGTCCCCCAGCCGGCCGGTGATGAACACGTTGGGAAGCCGGACGGCCTCCTGCTGGTACAGGGCCAGCAACCGCTGGTTCTCCGCCGAGGCGATGGGATAGTAGGGATTGTCTCCCTGGTCGTGCAGGGAATATTCCCGAAAGATGATGGTCTTGTCCCTGGTGAACTCCCTTTCGGGGTGCAGATGCCTGGGCTCGTGGATACGCGTATACCGTACTTCGGCCCCCGGGTAATTGACGACGGAATTCCCCTGGTAGTCCTCCATAGGGAGGGTCTCCTGTTCAAACCGCAGGGTCCGCCAGCTCAGCTTGCCGTATTTATAGTCGAAGTAACGGTCGATCGGCCCGCTATAAATAAGACAGGCGTCCTTCCTGATCCTGTCCCTCAGGGCAAAAAAATCGGTATTCAGCAGTACCCTGATCTTTTTGTCGGCCAGCAGGTTCTCGAACACCCGCGTATATCCCTTCTCGGGAATCCCCTGCCATTTGTCAAAAAAATAGTTGTCTACATAATTTTTCCGGAACGGCAGCCGGTTGAAGATGGAGGCGGGCAGGGTCCTTGGGTCGACCTGCCACTGCTTTATCGTATAGTGCTTAAAAAAGGCTTCGTAGAGGTCCCGGCCGATCAGCGACAGCGCCTTCTCCTCAAAATTGGCCGGTTCGGTGATCGATGGGTCCCGCACCCCCGCCATAAACCCTTCCACCTCAAACGGCTTCAGGTTGACCCCGTAAAAATGGTTGATCGTCTCGAGATTGATGGGAAACTGGTAGATCTTCCCTTGGTGCGAGCTGAGCACCCGATGCTGGTAGTTATTAAAAGTCGTGAACTGGCGGATATAGTTCCATACCTTCTCATCCGAGGTATGAAAGATATGGGTCCCATAAGCGTGGTATTCGATGCCGGTCTCCCGGTCATTGGTAGAATAGCAGTTCCCCCCGATATGTCCCCTCTTCTCCAACACCAACACCGGCTTCCCCACCTTCGTGGCGATCCGCTCCGCAAGGACGGCCCCCGCCAGCCCACTCCCCACCACTACATAGGAATAATCCGATATATCCATGCCGCAATATAAGGTTTATACCCTCCCCCTCCAACCTCCTTTCTTCCAGTGTCTGTCACCTCCATTGAAGCCTTCCATCTCAGGGCTACTGGTAATAACCGGTAACAAAAACCTGCGCGGCAGCGCCGGACCCGCTGGCGCTGGTGACATTCAAATAACAGCTGCCCGCCGCCGGCATCCCGTGTAAACAAGATGCTGGACCCAGCCATGCCGGGAGACAAGGAAGCCGTATATTTCCTGAACACGCCGCCATTGGACCTGACCCAGTTGCGTGTAGCCATGGCCTGCCACGCGCCGCCGTCGTGCAGCTCGTTGGTCATCGAGTCCTTATTGAACCGGTAATAGGCGCTATCTCCGGTCGGCCGCTGGGAGGTAGTACCGAAGGGTATTTTAAGAGCGTCGGTCCCGATCACGCTGAGCGCTACCGGTGTCGGGGCGTCTACATTTTTGGTGTTGATCGTCCAGTTGCCCGTTTTACCCTGCTTCGCTAATCCACCATGCTCTTGAAGTATATTAATTCCACCTGTTTAGTTTCCATATCTTCAAGAAATATCTCTAAGGCCGGAAATCCATCCCATGTTCCGTCTAATGAATAAGTACCGTCTTTCATAACAGAAATATTCAAGCCATAATCAATCCCTGGAGTAGGTAGATACCCGGGCGTTGCAGGGTTCTTGGTACTAATTTCAGCATAAATGTTTGCTCGATTTTCAAATTGATTTGTCATTGTCCATTCATCTCCAAGACCTTCATTATGAAACGATCTCACTTCCTTTGTTTTAAGGTTTTTGCTGAACGTTAATGGAACAGGAGAAGGAAGATATGTTGTTTTACCACTGTAAAAATCAATATCAAATTGCTTTTCGGATTTGAAACCACCATGCGCCTCAACATTTCTATATTGAGGATACCACCGCGTATTAGCTTTATCAATCATGTCTTTTGCCTGTGGCTCCCAAACATATGTATATGGCAAAAATGTCCTGATTGTCACCTTGTATTTTTCCAGCCCATCTAAGTCAATATTTGATCCTGGCTCATTCTCAGCAAACGCGTATGCACTATTCCAAGGATAATTCTTTGCCAGAGGGTCAACACTCAAAAACCTCCCTACCCTCGGATCATACACCCTCATCCCATAATCCACCTGATCCCCATCCCCCTTCACCTCATCATCCTTCTCCTTCCCATTAAACCCATATCTATACCCACCAGCATTCGCCTTACCATACTCCCTATCCGTCTCCAACGACCCAAAAGGATAATAATCTTTCTCATTCACCATATTCGGATTAAAATACGCCACCGTACTATCACTCCCCAACACCCCCAGTCGTTTGTCACTGATAGTCACCAGCACATTCCCTAAATGATTCGTCAATTCAAAGAGCTTATTCCCCCGGCTAAAGATAACACTATCTCCCACAAGGGATACGGGTTCACCAAACCCGAAGACAGACTATGCACATCCACCATTCTCCTCCACATACCCAGCCGCGAACTACCGTACATATGCAACTCCGTCTGCGCCAGGTTCCCGCCATTCGTCAACGCATCCCCACTGGAATAAACACTGATCACATTTCCCTGGGCATCCCGAACATACCACGTCGTCTCACTATTGCCCCCATGCCTCAACGTCTTACTGATCCGGTTCCCTCCCGGATCGTAGGTAAACTTAATAACCGTATCCCCCGACTTCGTAATGTAATCGATCTTGCCATAAACGGTCCACGCAATATTCGTGACCCCCGCCGCCGCATCCCCAACCGGCTCCCCGATCGAATC
>JAFDYE010000895.1 GCA_018267585.1 Bacteroidota bacterium | reverse complement strand
TCCCCATCGCCAGCAGCGTATGAGGAGGGGAAAGTATCTTGACGTCCAGCCCATAGGCATTGTGCCACCAGTCATCGAACGGGGCCGAGGTCAGCATGGCGATAGCGCCCCAGATACAGAACAGGGAGCCCAGGCTGCTGTAAAAGATCCCCCAGACGCGGATCAGCATCTCCTTCGAGGCGGCAGGCCGGCAAAAGGAATTCCATAGCACCTGCAAACCGGAGAACAGACCGGCGAAGATCGCACCCAGATAGATAAGGATATGCGGCGGGGAAAGAAATTTGTCCCTGCCGATGCTCTTGTGCCAGGAAATATCCCAGAGCACCCCGATGATCGTCAGCAGGGCGGCCAGCGATACCGCATAGATATAGACGGGGATGACGGCGGCGACGGCCATTTCCCTGGTCTTCGCCGGGGCCGCTGGCTGGGTCAACACAGGAGTTATACTAAGGGACATGGGGATAAAGCTTGTGTAGCAAATATAGAATAAAAAAGCCGCTCCTGGGAGCGGCTCCGTTTTTATAAACCAGGGGTAAAAAAGGACTAGCTGTTCAGTACCCTGGACTGGCTCAGATACTTCTTCGAAGGGTAATAGATAAAGAAACAGCTACCATTCTTAACCACCGGAATGATCTGTGACGTCATTTCGGAAGGGATGGCGGGGCAGCCAAAGGTCGTGCCCATTACGCCATATTTATTGAGGATCCGTTTGCTCACATAGTTGGCGCCGTGGATAACGATCGCACGCCGGGCCGCGTTATCATTAAAGCCCTTGTCCACGCCTTCTATCCGCAACGACACCCCGTTGATACCGCTATAGGTTCTCTTCGTGATATAAAAGCCGAGGCTGCTCTTGCAGGATTCCATCCGGTTCGAGAACGAGTTGGCGAACTCTTCCCCGGAATTGATGCCATGCGCCACATAAGTACGGTACAGCAGCCGGCGGTTGCGAACGTCGATCACGTACAGCCGCTGATTGCTCGAAGACTGGCTGAAGTCGCAGATCGACAAAATATTTGATCTATGTAAAAGACCCTTTTTCCTCAATTTGTAGTAGCCGGTCCATGCGCTCTCGAAAGCTTTTCTGCTAAGACCGGAATCCCCGAGGTCCATCTCCTCATAAATGCTGGCTGCCGTCGCAAGGATCATCTTCATCTCTGCACGCTTGGCGGCCCGGGCAGCGGCCTTCGCCTCGGTGATGGTAAAGTTGGGGTTTGCTTTAAGAGTTGCTACGGAAAATAGCAGGGCGACCAGCGCTACTACTGTTTTGGGGTTGAGGGTTGAACATTTCATAAAAACGGATTTATATAACAGGTTCCAACCCCTATACCAAAAGCCATCATATTGTTTTTCAGGCTTATATAAATCAATCAACCAGCTACGGAATCCCAATTTGGGAATATTCTCCCGAAATCCGGAAAAAGGGAAAAGATTCCAACGCCAAGGACCTTCCCGGCCGATCCGGGACCGGCGCCGGTGGTCAAAAATGAAATCAGGGAGAAGAATCTCCCTGAATTACCAAACCTAACTGCCTATGAAGACTATAACAAATTAGAGGCGCGGAGCGCCGATCGCTCTAAATATCTGTAGTCTATATACGACATCGGACTAAAAACAGATTTCAAAACAGGTCTTCTTTTTTAATACGCTATTCGTCATCCGCGGCCTGTGGAAAATCAACCCCAGACGAAGGCTAAACCTTGTGGCATAGTATTTTACCAACTAGCGACATGAAGGACCTGTTTTTACGCGTCTATGATATCTATCAATTCATGCTGCGCTTCTTCCGGGAGGCCTTCCTTCCGCCTTATGAATACAAAGAGGTCCTCAACCAGTTCTTCGAGGTCGGTATCCGGTCGCTGTCGATCATTACCCTTACCGGCTTTATCACCGGTCTGGTCTTTACAAAGCAGTCCCGTTCGTCCCTCGCGGAATTCGGCGCCACGTCCTGGCTGCCCTCGCTGATGGCGATCGCTATCATCCGCGCCCTTGCACCGCTGGTGACGGCGCTGATCATCGCCGGTAAAGTGGGCTCGAATATCGGCGCCGAACTGGGCTCGATGAAGGTGACCGAACAGATCGAGGCGATGGAAGTGTCGTCGACCAATCCGTTCAAATTCCTGGTAGTGACCCGTATCCTTGCAACGACTTGTATCGTGCCGGTGCTGGCGTCCTATATGGGCTTTGTCGGCATGATGGGCGCCTATCTCAATGTCTACCGGAATGAACAGACCAGCTTTACCGCGTTCTTCCAGCAGGCCTTTTTAAAGATCAGCTTCTTTGACGTCTGGACGCTGGTGTTCAAATCGCTTGTCTATGGTTTTACGATCGGGATGGCGGGGTGTTTCAACGGCTACAATGCCAGCCAGGGTACGGTTGGCGTGGGGCGCGCTGCCAATACTTCGGTCGTCGTCTCCATGTTCCTCATCTTCGTCGAAGAGATGATCATC
>JAFDYE010000894.1 GCA_018267585.1 Bacteroidota bacterium | reverse complement strand
GCCTATGGACAGATGGCGCAGCTGCTGGGACAGGCTGACACGGCTGCCAGATATCAGCAGCTGGCAAAGGATATGGCCGGGAAATGGACGGAGATGGCGGATGCCGGAGACCACTATGCGCTGACCTTCGACAAGAAGGATTCCTGGAGTCAGAAATACAACATGGTTTGGGACAGGCTGTTGGGACTGGGGCTTTTCCCCGCCGGGGTAGCCGGAAAGGAAATAGCCTGGTACCTGAAAAAACAAAACGCCTTCGGACTGCCGCTGGACAGCCGGAAGACGTATACAAAGTCGGACTGGATACTCTGGACGGCGACGCTCGCATCAAAGCCGGAAGACTTCCAGGCCCTGATAGAGCCGGTTTATAAATATATGACGGAGACTCCCGACCGGGTGCCGCTGAGCGACTGGCACGAGACGACCGACGGAAAAAAGGTGGGATTTCAGGCCCGCAGCGTAGTGGGCGGCTATTTCATTCCACTGTTGAAGGACAAGTGGTCCGCTACAGCTCACTGAGCATCTGCATCAGGCGCCGGGCCGCCACCTCCCAGTTGAGACGCTGCCGGAATTCTTCGAAAGAGGACAGCGCCAGCTCTTCATACCGGTCGTAGTCGGAGAACAGATTGGCGATGTAGAGGGCGTGATCGGCTGCCGGGGAGTTCAGCGAGAACAGCTTGCCATTGACCTCATCCCTGACGATCGTGGGAATGCCCCCTACGTTGGATACAATGTCCGGCACACCGAAGGAATTGGCTTCACACAGCACGAGTCCATAGGCTTCCGCTTTTGAGAGCAGAACAAGGAAATGGCTTCCCCCTATCAGCTTCTCCAGCCTCGCCTTGCCTTCCGGTGTGGATTTGCTGATGAAGCCATGGTCGATCACAAAATCCGGCACTTGATCTATCAGCTTTGCCAGAGGCTGACGAAGACCGGCGACATGCAGCTCGGTCTTCAGGCCGGCCTTGTTGAGCCTTTTTGCGATCTCCAGCGCCATCGGCCCGCCCTTACGCTGCCAGTCGACGCCAAGGAAGAGCAAACGGCATATGTCCTTCGGCCGCCCCTGGACAATTCTTTTAATATCCTCCCGGGTCCGGTTGCAATCGATATTCGCACCGAACGGAATGACCCTGACCTTGCGCGGGTCGACGGAATAATTTTCGATGGCCGTCCTTGCCGCCCAGTCTGAAGAGTAGATGGCCATGGCACACGAAGACAGCGCCTCCTGTTCGAGCAGGTGACCGTTGCGGATAGTCTCGGCACATAGGTTGGAAAAATCCTCGTAGAAACCCACCATGCCGGCAAAGGTCGCGTCTGTGTAAAGAACAGCCGGTATTTTGGATCGTATCCGGGCAATGGGAACAGATCCCGGAGAGACGATGCAGTTGGCCGACGGGCTTAACCGTGACGCAATCTGTTCCGCATAGCCTTCAGCCACCCAGGGCTCCCGCTGGTATTGATAACGTTGCCCCAGTGCCTTGCTGTAGAATAGCTTTTTCATCCGGGTGATCCTGTCGTGCCGGACATTCAGGTTGCCGATGAATTCCATGTCCGCCTTTTCTGTCTGCAAGGCTTTGGCGAGATGAAAACCAAGTCCCGACCAGCCGTGCACGTCGGAAGCATCGTATGTCGTAACGAATGCTATCTTCATAATTTCACGCTTAAAAGGCGTTCTTGTCTCCACGGATCGTCGTGTATACGGTCAGAAAACAGATCTTCAGATCCAGCCAGAGACTCCAGTTCTCCATATACCAGATGTCATGCCCGATACGGTTGCGCAGCTGCTCCTGCCCGCGAATCTCGCCGCGGAAGCCGTTGACCTGCGCCCAGCCGGTCACGCCCGGCTTGATAAAATGGCGGACCATGAATTCTTCCAGCAGCCGGGAATAGGTCTCGGTATGCGCCAGCATGTGGGGGCGGGGACCGACGACGGACATATCGCCCAGGAGAACGTTGATGAACTGCGGCAGCTCGTCGAGGTTGGTCTTGCGCAGGAATCGCCCCAGGGTAGTGATCCGGCTATCGTTGCGGGTCACCTGCTGGGTATTCGCCTCCTTATTGACCGCCAGCGTACGAAACTTAAAACATTTGAACTGCCGGTTGTCCTTGCCGCTGCGCGGCTGGATAAAGAAGACCGGTCCCTTGGAGTTCAGCTTGATCAGGATCGCCAATATGGGTGTCAGCCAGGAAAGTACGAAGACGATCACCAGGAGGCTGAAGATAATATCGAAGCTGCGTTTCTTGATGCTGTTGGTGGGGTCTTCCAGCGGTTCGGAGCGCAGCGAGAGCACCGGCATGCCGTCGATATAGTCGATATGCGTATTCCGGTTGATATAGAACCGGAAGTCGGGTACGAACTTGAACCGTATCAGCGACCGCTCGGCCGTCCGGGCCATCTCGTAGATGGAGGTGTTCATTTCCGGCGAGATCGTGGAATAGATCTCGTTGATATTGTTTTTGACGGCGTAGGAGACACACTCGTCGATATCGCCGATGATGGGCAGCGGCGATAGCTGGTCTACCAGCGCCGGGTTTTCGAAATAGCCTTCGACCATCGTGTTTCTCGACCGGCTGTAGATATTCTGCGTCAGCTTGCGTGCTACGTCATTGTAGCCGAGGATGACGACCCTTTTACCCGTCTTGTTCACCTTGCCCGCGTACCAGTAGACACCCACCATCACCATCCGGATCAGCAGCAGAAGGACGCCAAAACAGGCGAAGCTGGCGACGATAAACAGCCTGGAAAAATCATAGTGGTAAAAGAAGATGAAGACCAGCATCGACAAGAAGAAGACGACC
Organism: Bacteroidota bacterium; assembly: GCA_018267585.1. Lineage (GTDB taxonomy): Bacteria > Bacteroidota > Bacteroidia > Chitinophagales > Chitinophagaceae > Puia. The sequence goes on along the minus strand of JAFDYE010000894.1, from coordinate 3,083 downwards.
AGGCAGCGGACGGTCCGCTTGATGAAAATTTCGAATCCCGGCTTGCCCTGGTCGATATAAAGCGCGGTAAAATACGCCGACATCAGCCACAGCATGCTGGAGACCAGGAACAGCAGGAGATATTTAGGTCCTGCACCCGGCGGTATGTGGGTCAGATTGCCCATAAAGAACAGCTGCACGAGATAGAGCGCGAGCAGGTCGACACATACGAAGAAAAATCGGAAAAGGTTCGAATATCTGCCGTTCATAACTAGCTATTTTTTTTGGTTGTCAGATGTATTTTGCCGGTCAATAGAGGTTACGTTTGAGCCTGAAGATTATACCCGGTGAATCATAAAAAAGCATTCCCTTGTCAAAAGCCAGGACGACACCCGCCGTCCAGCGCTCGTCAAGGTCGCGTTCGACGGATAGCCATCCGGAGAGCTGATTCACCTTGGGGAAAAGCCCGTACTTGGGAGGATAGAAATGATTGCCCGTGGAATGACCCCACGGACTCGTGCCGAAGGTACCGTAGTTCATCGAGTACGAGCCTCTTGCCACGAACCGGTAGTCGCCGACCGAACCCTCTATCCCGCCGTACAGGGCGATCACCCTGTTATTGTTGAAAAAATCTGTGGTATCGTTGGGCAGGTCCGTCCTCGTCGTAGTGTACGGCGTGACGAATGGGTTGCCCAGCCCCATTCCCATATAGGACCACCCCAACGGATAGGTATTGTTGTTATAATAGTTCTCGTCGCCGGATTTCGTCGGTCTTGACCAGGGATAACCCGCCTGGTTCTTGCTGGCGAAGACCTCCAGCACTATTTTGTGCCAGTGGAAGGCGGAATAGCTGCTGGAGTTGTGGTGCTGCACCGGGTAGTAGTCCGGCTCTTCGTCGGCATTGACCAGGCTGATGCCCTGAAGACCGTCCATTACGTTGGCCAGTTTCGCAATTGCCCCTTCGTCGAAGAAGTTCTGCCGGTAGGCCATTAGCTTCACCTGTCCGAAATCATACTCCAGGGCCATGTCTATCGATCCGATGTGGTTGCCAACTTTCGACCCTTTATAGGTTTTACCCAAAAGCACATACTTGAACGTCTGCATCGTAGACAGCTGCCACCGCTTCTTCCCTTCGAACTCCGGCTCATTACCCCAATAGACTTCGTGGTTAATGCCGCCATAAAGGTGGAGTTTCCAGTCCGGTCTTCCGATACGTCCGTACAACGAAGTCTCGTGGTAATAGGTATTGGCTTCCCTGACCAGGTAGTTCGGGATGACCTCCTGCTTTCCGACCCAGCCGTGCGCAAAACTTCCCTTGAGTGCTATCAGTCCGTCGAGGACGGGCAGCGTGAAATAATTGGGGATGGAAACTTCGATCTTTGGAATGCCAAGGGCGTTGCCGGAGATGGAAAATGCACCGGACGAAAGCGTTGAATCCACCAGCCCCATGATCTCCCTGGAGCGGCCGGCCTTGATCTGAAAGATGCTGAACCGCGCCTTCAGGTAGCCCTCGATCAGCGTAAGCCTGGACCCGTTGCCCAGGTCGCCCCTCACCTCGATGGCGCCGCCCCAGTCGGATAGCCCCATATAGCTGCTGTCATAGACCTTCTCGCCCCTCGCGATCAGGCTTCCGCTGGCACCCGCCAGGGGCACGCTGCCGTACTGGTCGCTCCGCATCCAGAAAGGCACGTTGCGGCTGCCCGTGAGAATGCCCTGTCCTTCCAGGGATCCCCGGTAAAGTCCCGCCTGTGCGAATATAAATTGACAGGCAGCGATGGTCAGCGCAAGGGTGAGAAGAATTGTTTTCATGATGATTAAAGGGGTCGATCTATTTCCCGAAATCCCTCAGTTCGAACCTCGGCTTTTGGCGGAAGATCCGGATGCGCACGAACTCTTTGCAGAGCAGGAGCAGGAAGATCGAATTGGTTACGGCATAGCGCTTGAAAAGACGTTTGGGCTCCTGCATCAGCCGGAACAGCCATTCCAGTCCCGCCCGCTGCATCCATACCGGCGCCCTTTTCTGCATCCCGAGCATCACAGGCAGTGCGCCGCCGACGCCGATCATGGTCGCCCGGATACGGTTCTTCATCATGTTCATCCAGACTTCCTGTTTGGGACAGCCGAGGATGACGAAGACGATCCGTGCGCCCGAGCTGTTGATGATCTCCGCAATGAGCTCGTTCTCTTCCATGGAAAGGGGACGGAAGGGAGGGCTGTACATACCCGCGATCGGAAGTCCCGGAAAATGCTGCGGGATATACTTCTCGATCTGGCTCAGCATCGCATCGGTGCCGCCGTAGAAATAGACGGGGATAGCCTTTTGCTGCGCCTCGCGCAGGATGTCCGGCAGCAGGTCCATGCCCGCGACCCGGTCCTGTGTGACGCCGTGCAGCAGTTTGAGGCCCCAGGTCAGCGGCATGCCGTCGGGCGTGATCATGCTCGCGTCATTGACGATACGGGCAAATGAAGGATTGGTATACGCTTCCACCAGCATGTGGACGTTGGCCACACAGGTGTAGCCGGACCGGGTTTCCGACATCTCCACCACTTCATTGACAAAGCTCTTGTAAGCTCCCGTATTCAGCTTGATGCTGATCAATTCTTTTTGCATAGTGTAGATTTTTTATCGTTGCACTGTTATTTTTTCGTTATGCCCCGGTATGGACTGCAGCACCCGGATATGCCTGATCAGGTCGTCCTCGGAGTCAAACCGGTCCTTGACCTTTTTCGCCGGACACCCGGCGTAGATGCTGTAAGGCTCCACGTCCTTTGTGACGACAGAGCCCGCGGCAATAATCGCCCCGTCGCGGATGTGGACGCCGCTCATGATGATGGCGCCGTAGCCGACCCAGACGTCGTTGCCGATGATGGTCGTCTCTCCCGTCCCTTTCCATCGGTAGTCGGGATCCCTTATCTGGGAGGCGAGCCTGACGGGAACGCCCACCTGCTGGAAGTTGTGGTCATACCTGCCGACGACGGCGACCTTGTTGCCGAAGATGACCTGGTCGCCGATAATGCAGTTGGCTTCGATCTGGGAGTCCCGGCCGATATAAAAATCGTCGCCGATGGTGATATTTTCCCTGGCCCACAGACGCACCCTCGCT
>JAFDYE010000893.1 GCA_018267585.1 Bacteroidota bacterium | reverse complement strand
GAGCTTTATACAATAATAACGAATATTTTTGACTTCTGTTTCCGCCTCTTTATTAACGGCCGTTAATAATCTTTAAGTGTATATGCAAGTCAAAATTGATACCAGAGAAAAATTTCATGCCATTACTATCCAGGAACCGTCCCTTGCTGCTAATATGACAGAAGACCTGCAGCAACGTTTACTGCCCCTTCTACAAAATGACGTTAAAAACGTGGTTCTCATACTAAAAGACATCGCCGAAGTGGACAATGCTGCCGCCGAATGCCTGGTAAAGGTCCAACAAGCCTTCTACGACAACAGCGCCTCCTTCGTCATCTGCGAGCTCACCCCGGCCGTCGAAAAAAGCCTCGAGGACAGCGGCCTCCTGGAGCTCATGAATGTCACCCCCACTGAAAGCGAAGCCTGGGACATCGTCCACCTCGAAGAGGTCGAGCGGGAAATGCTCGGCGACGACCTCTAACCCCCGGGCCTGGCCCGCCCGGCAGCAGGCTTCCGGCCATCCGTCCTCCGGCCTCGCCCGGGCCTTGAATCCGGCCCTCTGACCTCCTGTCTCGCACGGGCCTCTATCCGGCCCTCTGTCCTCCTGTCTCGCACGGGCCTCCAATCCGGCCCTCTGTCCTCCAATCCGGCCCTCTGTCCTCCGGCCATCGACCTGGCCCGGCCTCCGGCAATCGGCCTCGCCCGGGCCTCCAACCCGGCCCTCCCGACCATCGCCTGGGCGGATACGCTTCCATGCCCTTTCAAAGATACCCGATCAACCCGCTAAAAAACCGCGGACCACGGGCATCGCCCCGCTACCAGGCTCAACAACTGGCAGCCCTTCACGTCGATTCAAATACTCCTGAACGATTGACGGCTCCCAACAGAGACAACAGACAGAAAGTCAGAAAACAGAAAAAATCCCGGTAATGTCAAAGGATATCGAACGAATCCTTCTTAAAGTGCTCGCCGGCGTGACCGCCCCTCCCATCCCCCGGCCCTTTAACCTGCCTGACCAGTCGGCGGGGGATCTAATAATGATGCATATCAAGTACTTACGAATTTTAACAATCGATTGTTCTGTAAGTTTAACGATACCCGACATTTTCCCGATCTATTTGCAAAAGAGAGCCACGGCCTCGCCCTCTTGCGCGGGCAACAGCTGCTCCCGCGTCCCCGCTACTATCGCCTGCTCGCAGGTCTACGACACCAGGGTCCTCCTCCTGGAATGGACCCACCAGGGCCCCCGAACCACCCGCTTCTGACACAGCTTCGGCGAATCCCCCTTTCGTCCAACTACCGCCCGCAGTGGGAAGTCGCCAACGTCTATCCTCTCCTCATTCACCTCGATCTATTCAGCCAGTCCTTCGTCGGAGCTGCCTCGACACGCTCAGAACTTCGGCGAGGCTTCGTCCCTCGCCTCACCTCGTTCGTTCTCTTCGGACCTTCGCAGAGGCTCAGGTATACCTGAGAAATATTTTACACACAATTCAACACTTTTAAGGAACGTTAACCCTATATTCGCCATAACACCATCATTTTTCCGGACTTATGCAGCGGATAACATATATCCGCCGTCTAAGCAGACAACAGATCGTAACCTTAAAATCGAGTAATGCTGGCCGTCACAATTTTAGGCAATAACTCCGCCCTACCGGCTTTTGATCGACATCCGACCGCCCAGGTGGTTACGATGGAAGAACAGCTTTTCCTGCTCGACTGCGGCGAAGGCACCCAGATGCAGATGGCCAAATACAAGATCCGCCGCAGCAAGATCAACCATATCTTCATCTCTCACCTCCACGGCGACCACTACTTCGGACTGATCGGGCTGCTCACCAGCATGGGGCTGCTCGGCCGGACCCAGGAGATACACCTCTACGCACCCGCCGACCTCAAGGACATCATCGACCTGCAGCTAAAAGTCGCCGACATACAATTGCCCTATCTCCTGCGCTTCCATCCTCTGCTCGAAGAAGGCATCATCATCCGCGAACCAAAATTCGAGGTCGCCTGCTTTCCGGTATACCATCGCGTCGCCTGCTGGGGCTTCCGCTTTCGTGAAGTACGCCCATTCCGTCGGGTCAACCCGGAAAAAGCTCGCGAACATGAGGTCCCCTCCTCCTTTTTCGACCGCCTTAAATGGGGCGAAAGCTACCTCAAAAAGGACGGCACCATCGTCGAGAACCAATGGGTCACCGAGCCGGCGGCAAAAGCCAGGTCCTATGCCTATGCCGCAGACACCATGTTCGACGAACGCATCGCCCAAAAGGTCAGCGGCGTAGACCTCCTCTATCACGAAACCACCTACCTCAAGGACCTCGAAGAACAGGCCGGCCGGCGATTCCACAGCACCACCAGCCAGGCTGCCACCATCGCCAAAATGGCCGGCGTCCAGCGCCTGCTCATCGGCCATTTCAGCTACAAATACGAAAAGCTCCAGGCATTCGAACAGGAAGCCCGCGAGATATTCCCCAACACCGACCTCGCGCTGGAAGGCGTTACATACAGGGTCTAGCCCGGCAGCAAAAAACCGAGCGTGAAACTATCCTTGACACCCACGAGCAGCGAATGCAGCAAATAGTAAGAAAAATAGCGCTCGGGGTCCCGCTTATAGTCCACTTTTCCCGTCCGCTTCGCCACCGGCAGACGCTTGTCCTTGTCCTTTGGTATGATCAGCTTTTTGAGAAAGAAAGACTTTAGCTTGTCTACTTTTTTATTACCCTTCAGCTTATCCGCAACAAGATGATGATATTCTCCAACGATATGACCCGTTGCCCGCTCATTATCCATCCTGAATGAAAATTCCAGACTGTTCAGCATGCCGGATTCCAGACGGATACCCCCCAGATTCTCGGCCGAAGCATTCAGCCTGGTCACATCCAGTTCGTGAAACGCCCCCTCGACCTCATAAACCCCCTTGTCGCGCAGCGGCACCCGGGTGTTAGCCTCCACCGTCCCCGACCCCATCAACGAACCTTCTGTCCTGATAGCAACGTAAGCCGGATCACCCCGCCGCGGATGATTGATCAGCGGCGCGACGGAACACCGCAACTTAACGATCTTCAGCACACCCGTGCTGTCTCCCTTCCTTGGAAACTCTTCATACGTAAAGCTGATCGGCCCGGCCCTGACCGATCGCACCCTGATATCTACCGGGAGACGCTCCAGCATCGTCGCCGGCATTGGCTTCTCACCGGACTCCAGCGGCAGCCGCCTGTCCCTGAATACGTAGATGACGCTATGCCCGATGCTGATCTCATCCGCGATCAGTCGATGCGCGAATAATTCCCCCACATCCAGACCAACTACCTTGATCCCACCACTGCGAGCCTCCACCCAATCCACCTGATGCCCCCTCGTCCTACCCAGCGAAAACTTATCCACCCCCGGCCACAACCTCAGACTGTCGATCGATAATGAAGCCTTTCGGCCATCGACAACCGTCCCCGATCCTGCAACAACGACCGTCTCAACCTTCCCCTTATGCAAAGCAACCCGAACATCCTTCAACCGAACATCACCGATCGACACACTTGTCAAAGGCGCAGCTATCTTTGGCACCGGGGAATCCAGCAGACGCTCATCGAGCTCAACAGAGCATCCTGCCACCACCAGACTGCCCGCCTTCAGCTCCTTCCGAAAAACCAGGTCCACGAGTCGCACACCCGCCAGATCGATCCGCTCGATCGACACCCGGTGCCGGTGCAGCGTCTCCGGCAACGGAGTGAATGCAATGTGCACCCCACGCATAACTACCGAGCCCGATAATACTTTCACCTCCAGCGAGCCGTAAGAGACCTGCAGGGACGGCGGCAGCTGCCGCAAGGCGCTATCCACTTTCTTCCGGATCAGCGGTCCGGCAATAAAATAGCCTGCCACGACCAACACCAGCCCGATAACTGCAACGAACAACACTATTTTAATGGCCTTTCGCATAGCACTCCCCCTCAGAAATGCAAACGGGCTGCCAGCACCCCAAAGTCAAAAAGACTCGCCAGTCAGCCCGTCGGCCAAAAAAATCATGATGACGTTTATGCTCCCG
>JAFDYE010000892.1 GCA_018267585.1 Bacteroidota bacterium | reverse complement strand
TTCTAAATTTTATGCAATATACTCAATTAAGACCGTAGCGGCCGGTTCACGCCGTGAGGACCCCGTGGTTCACGGCAGGTTCACTCCGTGAGAGGACCCGTGGTTCACGGCCGGTTCACGCCGCCTTGATCCCGGCGTTCTCCTGTATACCCACCGCCTGGTGTGCCGTCTTGTACTGGCTCTTTCGGATCTCGACACGGATATTCTTCAGGTGCGCATGGTGCATGAACTCATTGATCACGTCGACCACGTCCTTGTCGATAAAATCAGCCCTTGTCAGATCGATCAGCACATAGGATGCGGAAGGTACGGACTCCAATTTGTCCTTTACGATGGGTTTGTTCAGAAAGGAGACGTCTTTTCGGAAACGCAACAGGTACTTATTCTGGTCGTGTACGATCATCACCGCCGAGCGAAAATTGCTTCTTAGGAGGAAGAAGAGCGCCACGCCGATGCCGATCAGGATGCCAATGAGCAGATCGGACAGCAGGATGGCTATTATGGTCACTACAAAAGGGACGAACTGGTCCCAGCCCTTGGAGTGAAACTCCCTGAAGAGCGTGGGCTTGGCCAGCTTGTAGCCGGTCATGATAAGAATGGCCGCGAGCGCGCTCAGCGGAATGGCGTTGAGCAGACCCGGTATCAGCAGCACGGAAAGCAGCAACAGCATACCATGGGTGATGGTGGAAAGACGCGACCTGGCGCCGGCGTTGAGGTTGGCTGAGCTGCGAACGATAACCGAAGTGATCGGCAGGCCGCCGAGCATCCCGGAGATGAGGTTCCCCAGGCCCTGCGCCTTCAACTCTCTGTCAGTAGGCGTGATGCGGTTATAGGGGTCCAGTTTGTCGATGGCTTCGATGCTCAACAAGGTTTCCAGGCTGGCGACCAGTGCAATGGTCAGCCCCGTTACCCATACGTGATAGTTGCCGAGATACTGCCAGTCAGGCAGCCGGAAAAAACCCGCAAAGCTCCGGAGATCCTTTGCCACAGGAAGGCTGACGAAATGGTTGGACGCCAGATCCCAGTGCCCGCCGATGCGCTGGAGTCCGATGCTGATGATCGTACCCGTTATGACCACAACCAGCGGGCCGGGGATGAACTTGAACAGGGCCTTGTTCTTGATAAAGGGCAGATCCCATAGCAGAAGTATCCCGATGGATACGACGCCGATGATGACGGCGCCCAGCGACAGAAAGTTGAGGGAATACAGCAGCTCGGAGAAGGTGTTCTTCCGGTCTACCTGGAAGAAGGCCTCGTCGCCGGAGAAATTCCTGTCGTATCCGACAAGATGGGGCAGCTGTTTCAGGATCAGGATGATCCCGATGGCAGCCAGCATCCCGCGGATCACCGAGTTGGGAACATAATCGCCGATGATCCCGGCCTTTATAAAACCAAACACGACCTGTAGCACACCCGCAATGACCACCGAGAGCAGGAACGCCTCATATACGGGCAGCTTGCCGATCGCTACGACCACGATGGCGGTAAGACCGGCAGCGGGGCCGGCGACGCTCAGATTGGAGCCGCTCAGGCTGCCGATGACCACACCCCCGACGATGCCGGCGATGATACCTGCAAACAAAGGGGCGCCGGACCCCAGCGCAATACCGAGACACAGCGGCAGCGCAACAAGGAATACTACAACGGCCGACGGAATATCCGCCGCTGCATTACGAAACAAATTTTTCATAATAGAATTAGTTAGGATAAAACAATAGATTACCTCTCCGGGGGACCCGAATAATTAGCATGGCAAGCAAGGTGATCTGAACGGAGTATCCTAACAATTGGGTGGAGGCGTGGGGATGTCGTCCGCATGCCGGCTGGGGAGCTCGACGGCTATGGCGGGCGCAGTCAGGGGTTCGCGTTGAGCGCTCAGTTGCACCAGGGTAGGAGAATCAACGGGCAGAAAATGTTTTTGAAGATCATCTCCGGGCCGACCGCTATTGTCGTCAGCATGCACAAGCTCTTCCGTAGCCTGACCGCCAAGCAGCCAGGTAATAGTCTGTTTTAGCGGCAACAGCTGTGCGCATAATACCACCAGGAGAAAAACAGATATGAGCTTTCTTGGTTTCAAGGCTGTAAAAATAGGCAAACTTGATCAAAAGGGCCAGCGGGGCCGGCCCTTTTACAATTTCTTTATATATTCAGGCCGCCGCAGGTGCTGATCACCTGTCCGGTGATATAAGCGCTCATATCGCTGGCGAGGAACAGCGTGGTATCGGCGATCTCTTCGGCCTTGCCAAAACGGCCAAGCGGGATGCTTTCCAGGAATTTCTTCGCGCCGTCGCCTTCTTTCAGGTAATGTGTCATATCCGTTTCCACGAAGCCGGGGGCGATGGCGTTGCAACGGATATTCCGGCTGCCGAGCTCCTTGGCGACCGATTTGGTGAACCCGATGATACCGGCTTTGGAGGCAGCGTAGCTACTTTGACCGGCGTTGCCGCTGATGCCGACGATCGAGCTCATATTGATGATCGAACCCTTTTTTGCCTTCATCATGGGTCGGATCACCTGTTTGGTCATATTATAGACGCTCTTCAGGTTGACGTCCATGACCTCGTCCCATTGTTCGGGTGTGAGACGCAGCAGGAGATTGTCCTTGGAAATGCCCGCGTTGTTGACACAGACGTCCACCGTACCAAATTCTTTTGTCACGTCGTTGACCAGCGCCTCGCAGTCCGCATAGACGGCGGCGTTGCTCTTATAAGCCTTTGCTTTTACCCCAAATCCCTTTAACTTACTCTCCAAAGCGAGCGCTTTTTCTTCGCTGCTCAGATAGGTAAAGGCGACATTTGCGCCGTGTTCCGCTAATTTGATGGCGATGGCTTCTCCGATGCCACGGCTGGCGCCGGTGACGATCGCTATTTTATTTTCGAGTAATTTCATGCGCCAAATATATGAACTCCTTATGAATCGCCCCCACCCCGGGCTGACTGCCCTGCTTATCGCTTTTGCCGCGGAAACCCTCAGCGTGACCTGGTGTCTGAAGCTTCCCGGCTGGGCGCCCTGGCTGTCCGTTCCCTATTTTGCCGCTGGTATCGTTATCGCTTTCCTCTTGCTGGGACTACCGGGACTGAAGATCCCCCGGCCGGGGCCGGGAGTGAGAAAAGACCCGGTTACCCTTTATCGTCTTGCCACCATCGGCCTGATGGGGGTGATCATCTATACCTGGTGCCGCGTCTGGTTCGAGGACTGGACGATCGATATCACCAACGCCGACATGCTCCCCGTCATAAAGGTCATGGGCGAACGCTTTCTCGCCGGACAGCATAGCCATGTCTATGACCGTATCC
>JAFDYE010000891.1 GCA_018267585.1 Bacteroidota bacterium | reverse complement strand
GGATAAGGATCGGAGTGAGGGGATGGCGGCGGGCCGCGGTGAAGGGAGGGCTTCGTCTAAGGATCGGAGTGAGGGGATGGCGGCGGGCCGCGGTGAAGGGAGGGGTTCGGCTAAGGATCGGAGTGAGGGGATGGCGGCGGGCCGCGGTGGCAGGGGTGGTGACGGGGCCGATGGGTCGGGTCTGGAGATCTTCCTGATGGCGGAGATCCCTTCGAATATCATCCTGGCGCGGGAGTTTGCGCAGCATATCGACGGGTTCTCGATCGGGTCGAATGATCTGACGCAGCTGACGCTGGGGCTTGACCGCGACTCGTCGCTGGTCGCGCATATTTATGACGAGCGGAATGAGGCGGTAAAGTCGCTGTTGCGGATGTTGATACGGACGGCGAAGGAGTGTGGTGTAAAGGTGGGAATCTGCGGGCAGGGGCCTTAGGACTTCCCGGATTTTGCGCAGTTCCTGGTGGAGGAAGGGATCGACAGCATCTCGGTGACGCCGGACTCGGTGATCAAGACCGTCAAGGCGATACACCAGATAGAGAAGAGGAGCGCTTTAGCCCAGGACTAGCTCCATCCTGCTGCTGCGGGAGCCTTTTATCAGCATATATGTATCTTGGAAGCCGGCGCTGGACAACCAGTGGCCGGCTTCTTTGCTGTCGGCGAAGCGCCGGTATCCGTGATCGATCTTCTGGAAGTCGCCGCCGACGAGGGCGACGTCGCGCCAGGGGTATTGAGAGATGAGGGAGACGATGGCTTGATGTTCATGAATGCTTTCGGGGCCGAGCTCGGCCATGGCGCCGAGGATGAGGACCTTTTTATCGAAATCGCCGGGGACTCTGGCGAAGTTCTCGATGGCGGCGCGCATGCTGGAAGGGTTGGCGTTGTAGGCGTCGAGGATGATATGATTGCCGTTGTTGTGGAGGAGCTGGGAGCGGCTGTTGGAGGGCGTGTATTGTTCGATGGCCTTATAGATCTTCGGGTCGGGGACGCCGAAGTGTTTGCCGACGGTGACGGCGACGAGGATATTGGGCAGGTTGTAGTCGCCGACGAGCTGGGTGTGGATGATGCCGGGGACGGCGCCTTGTACGATCTCGACGTTGAGGAGGGTGTCGGCGTCCTCTCCTTTGCTGACTTTGCCGGCGTAGTCGGCGTCGCTGGTTGTACCGTAGGTGACGACGTGGGCGATTCCGCGGCTCATCTGGCGGAGGTCGGTCGAATCGATGAGCACGAAGGCGGTGCCGCCGTTGTCGCGGAGCCAGTCGTAGAGTTCGCCCTTGCCTTTTTTTACGCCTTCGGGTCCGCCGAAGCCTTCGAGGTGGGCCTTGCCGATATTGGTGATGATGCCGTGGGTCGGGAGGGTGTAGCGGCAGTAGCCTTCTATTTCCTTTTGGTGGTTGGCGCCCATTTCGATGACGGCGAATTCCGCGTCGGGCCGGACGGAGAGGATAGTGAGGGGGATGCCGATATGGTTGTTCAGGTTCCCTTTGGTGGTATAGGTGAGGTAGGTGGAGGAGAGGACGGCGTGGACGAGCTCTTTCGTGGTGGTCTTGCCGTTGCTGCCGGTGATGGCGATGAAGGGGATATTGAACTGCTTGCGGTGGTGGAGGGCCAGGTCCTGGAGGGCGCGGAGGACGTCGGGTACGAGGATGAGGCGGCCCGTCAGCGATGCGGCCGCGTCGAAGTCGCCTTCGGGGGATTCGTCGATGACGGCGTATGCGGCGCCGGACTCCAGCGCCCGGAGGGCGAATTTGTTGCCGTTGAAGTTGGGGCCTTTGAGGGCGAAGAAGAGGTCGCCTTCTTTGAGCTGGCGTGTATCGGTGACCACCGAGGGGTGGCGGAGGTAGATATCGTAGAGCTGGCTGGTTGTCATAGTTAACAAAGGTGCAACATTCGCCGGAATTTTCGGTCCCTTGATATAAACCAACTCATATGTTCCGAAACTACCTGAAGATCGCGCTGCGCCAGCTGGGCAGGCAGAAGTTCTATTCTGCCATCAAGATAGGCGGTTTTGCCCTGGGCATTGCGGCCTGTCTGCTGATCACCTTATATATACAGAACGAGCTGAGCTATGACCGGGGTTTTCCGGGCGGGGACCGGCTGTACCGGGTATCGTCGATATGGACGAACGAGGCGACCAACAACCGCTGGACGGCCTTCCAGGCGCCCTTTGCGGCTGCGCTGAAGACGGAGTTCGCCGAGGTGGAGAAGACGGCGAGGATCATGCCCTACCCTTTGTTCTACGGCGCGGGCAGCAACCAGTTGAGGGCTGCGGATAAGGAGCAGGATAGCTATGAGGAGGGGTTTACGTATGCCGATAGCAGTCTGCCGGATATGTTCCAATTCAAAATGATCTATGGCGACAGGGTTCACGCGCTGGTGGAGCCGCAGTCGATGATCCTCTCGAAACGCAAGGCGGATAAGTATTTCCCGGGGGAGAATCCGGTCGGCAGGCTGATGTATATCAATGACGACAAGGACCACCCCCTGAAGGTGGGCGGGGTGATGCAGGACCCGCCGCCAAACAGCCATCTGCAGTACGATTTTTATATCTCGCTGACCGGACACGAGCTGTGGAAGGGTGAGCAGCAGGCCTGGTATGCCACTAACTACGACACCTATGTAATGCTGAAGCCCGGGGCGGACCCGGTGAAGGTGCAGGACAGGATGCCGCAGCTGATATCGGCGAAGTACTGGGTTCCGCCTTCGGCGGGCGGCCATGACGCGAACCAGGAAAGGATACTGACCAAACTGAAGTATTATTTGCAGCCGGTGAGCGAGATACACCTGCATCCGGAGGTGGGAGACAGTCAGTCGCACGGTGATATCCGTTATGTCTGGATGTTCGGCTCGATAGCCGTGGTGATCCTGCTGCTGGCCTGTATCAATTTTGTGAATCTTTCTACGGCCCGCAGCGCGAGCAGGGCTCGGGAAGTGGGGATACGAAAAGTGGTGGGGTCGCAGCGTGGGGGGCTGATAAGGCAGTTCCTGCTGGAGTCGGTGGTGGTTAGCTTTTTATCGTGGGTGGCGGGGTTGGGGCTGGCCCGGGTGCTGTTGCCGGCCTTTAACCGGCTGGCGGGCACTTCGATGTCTATGCCGTGGGCGGCGTGGTGGCTGGTGCCGGGCGTGTTGCTGGCGGCGGTGGTGGTGGGGGTGGTGGCGGGGATGTATCCGGCCTTTTATTTGTCTGCCTTCCGGCCGGTGGCGGTATTAAAAGGGGAGGTTTCGCGCGGGGTGAGGCATTCGGGGTTGAGAGATGGGCTGGTCATATTTCAGTTGGCGGCTTCGGTGGTGCTGATCGTGTGTACGATCGTGGTCTATGATCAGATGCGGCTGATCCTGCATGGGAAGATGGGGTTTGACAAGGACCAGGTGATGCTTATACAGGGTACGGGGGTGTTGAGCGAGCAGAGGCTGGCGGCGTTGAAGGCCGGGCTGCGGAAGCTGCCGGGGGTGCGGATGGTGACGGTCAGCGATTACTTGCCGGTCCCGGGCGGGAAACGGGATAGCAGGACCTGGTGGGCAGACGGGAGGCAGAAGATTGATGCCGGCGGGCCGGGGCAGATGTGGCATGTTGACAACGATTATTTGGGAACGCTGGGGATCAAGCTGGTCGAGGGTCGGAATTCTTCGCCGCTGTTACGGTCGGATTCGCAGGCTGTGGTGATCAACCAGGCGATGGCGCGGCAGTTGGGTTGGGAGCATGCGGTGGGGAAAAAGATCTCGAACGGGGGGCCGGGGATGCCGGTGATCGGGGTGGTGGAGGACTTCAACTATGAGTCGGTGAAGCAGCGGGTGGGGCCGCTGGTGTTGGGGTTGGGGGACTGGTCGACTGTGGTGGCGGTGAAGACGGGGACGGAGGATTTGGCGGGGCTTATTCAAAGCGTGAGAGGGGTGTGGAAGGAGTTCGCGCCGCAGCAGAGTTTGCGGTATAGCTGGCTGGACGAGGAGTTTGCGCAGGGGTATGCGGATGTGGGGAGAACGGAGGGGTTTTTTACCGTCGTGGCCGGATTGGCGGTGGTGAACGCGTGTCTGGGATTGCTTGCGTTGTCGGCGTATATGGCGGAGCAGCGGCGCAGGGAGGT
>JAFDYE010000890.1 GCA_018267585.1 Bacteroidota bacterium | reverse complement strand
TGATTCCTCTACTAAGCTCTCAGTCATTGCCTACAATCCAGAAGTCATCAATGGAATTTCAAGCTATGGTCCCCATGGTGCAAACGTCGGTGAAATTGACCACGCCGCGCCGGTTTAAGCTGACCACCCCGCGCCGGCTGAAATTGACCACCTTCCGCCGGTCCAAAATGACCACTTAAGACGAAGTTATTCCAGTTCATGCTGTCGGGCGCATTTATGGGTAAGTTTCAAGGAAACTCACCCAATAGATGTCCAATAAACCGATTAGCATGATTAAGATCCGACAGATCCTTCGGCTGCATACGCAAGGATATAGTAAGCTCAAAATAGCCACACAGACCGGTGTGGCCCGGAATACCCTCAAAAAATACATAACAGCCTTCGCTGCCAGCGGTCTAAGCTTCGAACAGATCAACGTCTTAAGTGATAAAGACCTGGAGGATCTGTTCGTAAAGCCGGAAGACAAACCGCTCAGCGAGAAGCTCCGGGCCCTGTTCAGCCTGTTTCCGGCCGTGGACAAAGACCTGAAGAAAAAGGGCGTTACCCGCCAGATGCTTTGGGAACAATACAGGCAGGCGCATCCTGATGGCCTTGGCCTTACGCAGTTCAAGCAATATTACGCCCAGTGGAAGGCGCAGGTCAATCCGACGATGCACATGGAACATAAGGCGGGCGACAAGTTGTTTATTGATTTTGCGGGTGATAAGCTGCACTACATCAACTCGCAAAACGGTCAGCCACAGCCGGTAGAAGTCTTTGTTGGTGTGCTGGGGGCCAGCCAGTTGACCTATGTGGAAGGGGTAATGAGTCAGCAAAAGGAAGACCTGATTGCCGGCTGCGAGAACTCGCTGCATTACTACCAGGGCGTGCCGGCCGCCATTGTACCGGACAATCTCAAAAGCGCCGTAACCCGCAGCAGCAAGTATGAACCGACCCTCAATGAGACGTTCGCCGACTTTGCCAATCATTACGGCACCGCTGTCCTACCCGCCCGGGCCTTCCGGCCACGGGACAAGGCCCTGGTGGAGAATGCCGTTCGGCTGATTTACTCCCGTATTTATGTGAAGGTGCGTGCCGGCCGTTACTACAGCCTGGCTGAACTCAATGCCGCCATCCGGGAAGCATTGGAAGCCCACAACAATGCCTTGTTGAGCGGCCGCAACTACAGCCGCCGCCAGCAGTTCGAAGAAATAGAAAGGGCGGCCCTGATGCCCTTGCCGGCCATGCGATATGAGTTGAAAAAGCAGCTCTTTGCTACGGTCGCCAAGAACGGGCATGTGGGCCTGGGCCCTGATAAGCATTATTACAGCGTTCCCTACCGGTTTATCGGCAAAAAGGTCAAGTTACTGTACTCCCGCCATACCGTGGAGATTTATTACAACTATGAGCGGATCGCCTTGCACCGCCGCAGCAAAGCTCCTTACCAGTATACCACCGACAAAGAGCACCTGGCCTCCACTCACCGGTTCGTCAGCGAATGGACGCCCGAACGCTTCGCCGACTGGGCGGGCTCGATCCATGAAGACGTACGGTTGTATGTGCTAAAGGTGCTTGATCGCAAGCAACATCCGGAGCAGGCCTACAAATCCTGTATGGGAATCCTGGGCTTCGCTAAAAAGGTCGGCCATGAGCGGCTGATCAAAGCCTGCCAACGGGCGCTGGGCTACGGCGCCTACAACTATAAGACCATCCAGAAGATCCTGGAACTGCAACTGGACCAGAAAGACGCGCCGGACGAAACTGACCAACTGTCCATGCCGCTGCACGACAATATCCGCGGTGGCCAGTATTACCAATAGTTATTTATTACCAATCACTTATAAAACAATCATCATGAATGCAGCCACGCTGAACAAAATGTACAACATGCGATTACTGGGCATGTACCGGGAGTTTAAAGCCAGCCTGGAATCAGGCAAATCAGAATCTTTTACGGCTGACGAGTTCATCGCTCACCTCATAGAGGCAGAGTGGGACGACCGGCAGAACCGCAGCATTGACCAAAAGATCAGGTATGCCCGCTTCCGCTACAAAGCCAACCTGGAGGACGTTTACTATCACAGCGATCGCAACATCGACAAGAACCAGTTGATGCGCTTTGCCGATTGCAGCTTTATCGACAAGGCCGAGAGTATCCTGATTACCGGCAGTACGGGCATTGGTAAGAGTTATATCGCCTCAGCGCTTGGTTATCATGCCTGCGCCAGGGGATACCGGGTGGTCTATCATAACCTGCCCAAGCTCTTCTCCCGCCTCAAAATGAGCAAGGCTGACGGCTCCTATCTTAAAGAAATCGCCCGAATAGAACGCCAGCAACTACTCATCTTAGACGACTTCGGTCTTCAGCCGCTGGATGCCCCCAGTAGGACAGCTCTGATGGAACTGGTAGAAGACCGACATGGCAAAAGTGCCCTGATCATCACCTCCCAGGTGCCAGTCAGCAAATGGTACGACATCATCGGAGAACAAACCATTGCCGACGCTATCCTGGACCGGATCGTACACAGCGCCCACCGCCTGGAACTGAAAGGAGAATCCCTGCGAAAAAAACGGGCGGCCGCTATCGAGCCGATGAAGTAATTTTACCCCTGAAAACAGAAACCAACATCAATTTTTATGAACCACCCGAACAGTCATGAACTGAAAGTCTTCGCCAGCAAAACAGGTGGTCAATTTGCTCCGGCCTGAGGTGGTCAATTTAACCGGCGTGTGCATCTTAACCAACCGGATTTGGCCAGCTCGAATCGCTGAACCAAATGCTCGATCGACAGTTCTACTTTTTCAAACCAATAGCGCTTTATGCCCTCATTGCCAGGATATTGCAATTCTTCCCGGATTCGACTCTCTTTCCAAAACTCGAATCGTAAACCACTATGCTCACTGACTACCTCACTGGTTAGGTCATTGACTCTTTTTTCCTCTGTGTCTTCCACTATCTTTCCGCCTTTGCCTTTTTTTGCACCCGCCAAATTTCTAGGTATACACACTATATATCTTTTGATGGCTGGTCTTACTTCTAAAGCGGTCTTCACTGACTCTTTGATCTTTCCTATCTGACTGCTTGTAACTGCGTATGGATACCATTTCGATTGCACCCCGATCCAATCGCCGTTTGTGAGAATGGCATAAGCCTCGACCCCGCCATCTCCGCCGGAACCCTTCAAGATCGTAAAATAGCCGACCTGTCCGGGGTATTCTCGGTAGACCCAACGTTCGAAGAGTTGGGCGCAAAGAGCCTCAAAGGCTCTTTCATGGGAATCATTGTGGGTATTGAAATTGTCAAACATATTGTCTGCTAAAAATAGGTGGTTTTCTTCTTCCTAGTAGGATTGATCTTGATACGGTCACTGAAAATAAGGCACCCAAGCGCCTAGCTCCTAAAAAATAGAACCTGCCCATAGAAAATCATCAAATCCATTCAGGGGAGGGTGATGGCCGATCAAAAGATATTTATCCATCTCTATTGCAGCTGCTCGTTGGCGAAGAGAGTTTTTGTCCTGTTCTAGTGGAGTTTCCTTAATTTCCAATGCCGTGTCCCCTTTAAAAATGAAATCTATTTCTTGCCCTGTTTTCCGTTGGTAGTATTGTATGGAACCGATCGGCTTTAGTTGGGCCGCAATAGAATTTTCAAATATTTGACCCGACGATAATTGACTTCCCGCAAGTACGTTTAATATGCC
Organism: Bacteroidota bacterium; assembly: GCA_018267585.1. GTDB lineage: Bacteria > Bacteroidota > Bacteroidia > Chitinophagales > Chitinophagaceae > Puia. The sequence continues at coordinate 5,109 of JAFDYE010000890.1, read as the reverse complement.
CGTATCTGAAAAATAGAGTTTTTTTTGCTGCGAGATCTCCTTGTCGATATTTTTAGTGAACGGGGTAGCCTGGTAGATGAGATAGGTCTGCTCCAGAAGTTGCATATAGGCCGTGATCTTCTGGCGGTGGATGGCTGAAACGCTGCCGATTTTGGTGTAATCGATTTTATTGCCTGACCGGGCAGCCAATAATTTCACCAATTTAAAAAGTTCTTCGCTGACTGTAAAGTCGGACAAAAGTTTTACATCCAGCTCGATATAGGAATTGATGATGTCCAGTAAAAGTTCTTGTTTGTCCACGTTATTGGGTTCGAGGACGACCTCCGGAAAACCGCCATAGGAAATATACTCTTCATACCAATCCCTTGCCTTATTATACCATGCGCTATTATAAGGTTTCCATGCATATTTTTCATAGCTATCTGCCCATACCTGCTTAAATTTCAAAAATTCCTTAAAACTGAGTGGGTACATCTCAAATATCCGCTTCCGACCTGCAAGACTTTCCGAAAAGGTGTTTTTGAGATAATAAGAACTTGATCCTGTTACAATAAATTTTGCCTGGTAAGTATCATACAGGTATTTAATGACACTAGGTAGACTTTGTACCAATTGAATTTCGTCTATAGCGATCACACAAGGGTTAGAAAAATCGATACCTCGTAATTCGAGCTCTTCCTTTATATCCTCGTAGTCAGGTTTGTTGAACAATATCCTTATTTCCACTCGCTCGCAGTCTAGATACACAACATTTGTATGCTTTATTTGCTTCAGAAGGTATTTCACCGAAGTACTTTTCCCTACCCTCCGCATACCAGTTATTACAGTTATCTGTTTTTTGGATAAATGGGCCACAAGCTCCCTGTAAATATCGCGTTCAAACATTTGATAAATATTTTATCACAAAGATATACTTATTGACAATATTTATAGCTTAAAGTATAACTTAATGTAATTATTCCTAACAAATAGCAATAATAGTAAGTATAAGATATGGATACTCAAGTATTTGATAGTGAAATTTCTTTTGGCGAACAAATGGCGAACAACAAGATATAATTAGCTGATTATCAATTATGTTCGAATCTCATCCCGCGCACAAGCCTTGTAATCAATTAGTTACAAGGCTTTTTATTTCGCGATTATATCTCCGCTTTACGTGTTTTCAGAGAAGTTTAGTTTAAATTTAATGTCATAGTAGTACTAAAAGTACGGATACAGGGAGTAAACTAAACCATCTATTGGTTGAAATCTGTTGGTACGGTGGCGGAATAGCATTTCTTCAATCGTCTCGTTGTCCTACATGGAAACTATAATAATTTAGGTTTATGATCCTATAATATTATGGTTATTTAGGAATTGAAAAGGAAAGGGAAGCTGGCAATTGTCAAATTGCTCGGAATTTCCGGACGGTTGGGTGGAATACCCATTTACTTACCCAATTATACCCAATTCGACCTTAAGGCAGGCATTTAGTTGATAGCATCTTCGAACGACGAGGATTTGGTCGGTAATTGACTACGATAGTCCTTTTACTGTATAAAGTATTAATAGTCAAATTAATATAAAACTTAATTGCTAATTTATTAATATTATACCTTTAATTATTAGACCATTTTTTAATAGTAAAGTATTACTATTTATATTGACATTTTAGATTATAGACTTAAATTTGAGTAATGAATTTAAAGGTAAAGACTTATGAAGCTACAAAACAGTAAACTCATCCTTCGCCAACTAGACAAAAAACTGATGGCCTTCCAGCCATTGCAGGATGCCATGCCTGCAATAGGATGGGTAAGTCTTATCCGTAAGACGCTCAACATGTCTTTGCGTCAATTAGGGGATAGACTGTCAATCACGCCGCAAAGCATGCGGGATATAGAAAAAAGGGAAAAGCAAGGAACGATCAGCCTTAAAGCGCTCAGAGAAGCGGCGGAGGCGCTGGATATGACGCTCGTCTATGGTTTTATACCCAAAGACGGGTCGTTGGAAAAAATGATCGAGCGCAAAGCGTATGAGAAAGCGCAGACAATCGTGAGCCGCACATCAACGACGATGAAACTGGAAGATCAAGGCAACTCAAAAGAGAGAATAAATCAAGCCGTTGCCGAACTGGCCGAAGAAATCAAAAGGGAAATGCCTAAAAATCTATGGGATTGATGGAACTACAATACGAAGAAGGACAGACACCACTCGATGAAGATGAAAAAGACGGGTTGCTGCTTCCTTCAGTGACCACAAGGGGCGAGCTTGATGAAGTGGAACAACGGAATATCGAGGAAGCGATACGCTGGACAACGGAACGCAGAAGGAGGTTTACCGTCGTAGAAATCCTGACGGAAGGTTTTGTCCGGGAGTTACATCAAAAAATGCTAGGAGAGGTTTGGGAATGGGCGGGGGCATTCCGAAAATCAGATAAGAATATCGGTGTCGATAAATATCTGATCCCAGTAGAACTTAGGACGCTCCTGGATGATTGTAAGTTTTGGATTGAAAATAAGACCTTCAGCGAAGACGAAATCGCCATTCGCTTCAAACATCGCATTGTCTCTATCCATTGTTTTGCCAACGGCAACGGGCGGCATTCACGTCTTATCGCCGATGTCATCATTGAGAAGATATTCGGGCGAGACGTTTTTACATGGGGAAGCGCTGACTTGATTCAGGGCGGGGAGTTCCGCTCCACTTATCTGCAAGCACTACGGGAAGCTGATAACGGCAATTACGGCCCGCTTTTGAAATTCGCCAGATCGTGAAACAAGGCGGGTTTTTGCGGTGAAAGGAAAGGTATATCTTTGGCCTTTGAGCCAAAACAGTGCGGCTGTATCCCAAGCCATCGCTTCAAGGACAATTTTTTGGACTACTACAAGGATTTTGTCGAGACGAATGTCCGGAAGGGAAACCGTCATTTACCCAATATCTCCCTTAACTTATCCTTCAATGCCGGCCCGCGAAGGTTCTTCGCCAATATCTTTCCATCCGGCCCGATAAGAAAGTTTTGCGGTATCACATCCACTGAATATTTCCGGACGGCCTCATTCTCCATAGTAAGACTGGCTACCTGCGTCCAGGTGAGATGATCGGCGCGTATGGCATTCACCCATTTGCTTTTCTGATCAGGCTTATCAAGCGTCACTCCCAGCACTGTAAAATTCCTGCTCCGGTAAATATTGAAGGCTTCCAGCACATTCGGGTTTTCCGCCCTGCACGGCGGACACCAGCTGGCCCAAAAATCTATCAACACATACTTCCCTTTCAGATCATGCAGCGATACAGCATGGCTGCTGGTATCATGCAACGTAAAGTCCGGGGCCGGCTGTCCAATGTCAATAGCCTTCAGCTTCCCGATCCTGGCAGCGTACTCCATTCCTTTCTTTGTCGAACGGACACTGTCCGTCAGCAGGTCGAAAACAGGTCCCAGTTCTTTCGCATCCGGAACATGTCCCCCATAGACGGTCAGCGCTTCCAGGCTGATAATGGAATTAGGATGGCTTCGTATGAAGCCGAGGTACGCTGCCTTCTTTTCCCGTAGCAGCGCAAGGCTCTGCTCATCCACCGCATCGTCATCCGTATTGGCCGCCCTGATCTTCGCCTCCACGGGTCCAACAGCCCTTTTCAGATCTGCCTCGTCCCTGTTGAGCGGCCCGCCTTCTATCTTAACATTCGCCAGAGAATCGGGGCTGGTCAAAGCAATGGTATCCGCGTCGATATAGAATTGGATATAGTCGGTTCGTCCCCGCCTATTGCCCGATGGACTTAAAACGAGAAATACCCGATCGTCTCTATGCTCTACCGTCCCACGGATGCGGAAAACGCCATTTGTGATGAAAGCCGAATCCTCATGGATCATTCCGTTCTTTGAAGTGAGGAGCCACAGTTTTGCCGGAGCCGACAGGGTACCGATCTTTCCGTTGACGACAAAAGGGAAGCTTTGCGCAGGCAGATCTAATTCCTGTAATTTATCTTCAAGCTCTTCACCCCGCAGGTTCTTGCCGATGATCTTTCCCGAAGGGTCAATGAGAAAATTCTGCGGAATGGACAATACGCCATAGAGCTGCGCGGCTTCATTCTTCCAGCCTTTCAGATCAGACACCTGCGGCCACGTCAGGTGATCGTCCTGTATAGCCCTTAGCCAGGCACGCTTTGCATTGGGATAATCGAGCGATACCCCCAGCACGGTAAACGCTTTGGATCCATACTTATTGAACGCTTTGACGACGTTCGGATTCTCCGCACGGCACGGTCCGCACCAGCTGGCCCAGAAATCGACCAATACATATTTGCCTTTGAAGTCATGCAGCGACAGGAGCCTGCCCGATGTGTCAGGCTGCGTAAAATCATTCGCCATATAGCCGACCGAAGATTTCCGCAGCCTCGCGATCATATCGTGGAAGCCCATCCCTGTCTTACCCAGACGGATCTCATCTGAAAGCGACCTGTACAATGAATCCAACTCATCCAACCCCGGCGATACGGATGTATTGTACAGCAGCATGGAATGATCGAATCCACCGTACGTCTTCAGCACAAAAACACTCATCAGGGATCGGGGATTGTTTTTTATGAACTGCAGATAGATCTCCTTTTGTTGGGTCCCGATGCTCCTGAATTGTCTGTCGAGCTCGTCCCTGAATGCCGCCGACTTCATGCTGTCCGGTGGCGCCGAGAGTATAATATCTTTATAACGCTCCAATCCCGCATCGGTGGATCTCAGCCGGGCTTTCAGTGCTGCATAGTCTGCGTTCAACGGACCCGCGCTAAGCCTGGCATGATCGATGGAGTCCGGACTTGTTATCGTTATCTGCCCCGGCTCGATATAAAAGCGCAAAGCATAGGCATGAGGGCCTATGGCGCCCGACAGCAGTCCTGTTCCTTTTTTATTGATCATGATATACGCAGACCGGGGCTCGTCGACCATACCGCTGAACGTAAAAGCGCCGTTGCGCATAGCCGTTGAATCCGTCCGCTCTTCCGTGATCAAATACGCTTTAGCCGGTGACGACAGCCGGCCGATCCTGCCATGGATCGTGTATTTCATGCCCTGAGCCATGGAAAAAAGAGGTAGCATCAGTCCCCAGAAAGGGAAAGAGGATTTCACTTGCTTCA
>JAFDYE010000088.1 GCA_018267585.1 Bacteroidota bacterium | reverse complement strand
AGGGTGACTTTGGGGGTGATCTTTCCGGTGGCGAGGTCGACCGTGCCGAACATCGATTTGCGGCTTTCGGGCATTTCCGGTTCGGTCCCGGTGGCTTCGTAGAGCAGTCCGTCGTGGAAGAGGAGGCCTTCGGTATAGGCGGACGTATCGTGGGGCAGGGCTTTTATAACCGTATAGTTGATCGTCGGGGGGGTGTTATCGGGTGTTTTGGTAGGGGCGGCGGCGTTATTGTCCTGCCGATCGGTGTCATTGCATGCGGAAAGGAGACATAAAAGGGCAAAAAAAGCGGTGACTCTGTTCATAGTGTAAAAATTGTATAAAAAACTTGCATTTACCAAAAAAAATTTATTGTTTTACAGCTGCTTATCTTCTGGATACCACTCCTGCCAACACACCACAATACGGGCCGGACGGCATCCGGTGGTTATTCATCTCACCAAGAAGCAGTATCCTTTCCGAATAACTGAGTTTTTTTCAATTTAACCTTTCCGCACAGACAAGGACGCGCTAACGATCGCTTGTTATATACGATCCGGTTACCCACCCCTCCAATACCGATGATCTACCGCTTGAAAAAGACGGTATAATGAAGTATTTTCTACCCTTTGTTGGATTCATGTTGATCACATTACCCGGTTGGACGCAACGAGACTGTCGTTCGTTTGACTACAGGCAGCAGCAGCTGAACGCAGACCCCTCTCTGGCCGAAAAAGTGGAGGCGCTCGAGCAGTTTGCGCATATGCGGCTGCAGAGGTCGTCTGTTACCATTACCGGTGAGGGGACAAAGGAAACCATTCCCGCAGTGATCTCTATCCCGGTTGTGGTTCATATCATCTACAATATATCTTCCCAGAATATCAGCGATGCGCAGGTACAATCGCAGTTGGACGTGCTGAATGCCGACTATGGCAAGCACAACGCGGATACTTCCCTGATACCTTCGTATTATACGGGGCTGGCGGCGGACTGCGGATTCCGGTTTGTCCTGGCGGGGGTCGACACCAACGGGCGTGCCACGACCGGCATTGTCCGCAAGCAAACGAGCGCCGTATCGTTTGCCCTTAACGATGATGTCAAGTTCAGTGCGAGAGGGGGAGATGATGCGTGGGATCGTGACCGTTATCTGAACGTGTGGGTATGTAATCTTATGGGGAATGTACTTGGTTATTCCAGCGTAGTCGGCGGGCCGCCGTCTACGGATGGTGTTGTGATAAAGTATACGGCGTTCGGGACGAAGGGGACGGCCTTGTCTCCTTACAACCGGGGCAGGACGGCCACGCATGAGATCGGGCACTGGCTCAACCTGATACATGTATGGGGGGACAGTCCCTGCGGGGATGACCAGGTCGGGGATACGCCGCCGCAGCAGCAGGCGACCTATGGCGACCCCAGCGGGATCGTCATTTCCTGTAATAATGCGCCGTATGGTAATT
>JAFDYE010000889.1 GCA_018267585.1 Bacteroidota bacterium | reverse complement strand
GGTTCGAGGACTGGACGATCGATATCACCAACGCCGACATGCTCCCCGTTATAAAGGTTATGGGCGAACGCTTTCTCGCCGGACAGCATAGCCATGTCTATGACCGTATCCCGTGGATATGGAACGGCGTGCAGCCCATCTATCTCCCGGCCATGTGGCAGCCCTATGTGCCTTTTATCGCGATGGGCATCGACATGCGCTGGGTGACGGCCGGCTGCCTGCTGTTCGCCTTTGGCGTCTTTATAGCCATCTACCGGCCGCAGGCCTACCGTTATCTGTCCTTTTTCCTGGCGGCGACCGCCTTTTTGCTGTTCTGGTGGATCGTGGCCGACAATACCGCGGGCATTATCAGCGTATCGGAGGAGGGGACCGTCATCGCCTATTATGTATTGCTGGTTCTGGCACTTATATCGGGCAGGCCCTGGCTGACGGGCATCGCCGCCTCGCTGTGTATGCTTAGCCGTTATGCTTTTATCGGCTGGGTGCCGGCCTATCTGTTGTACCTGGTCCTCGAGCGGCGGTGGAAATACCTGCTGTGGTTTGGTTTGACAGGAGCCGGCTGTTTCGTCCTCTTCTTTCTTATACCCGTGGGATGGGAGACATTTCTGAGGCTGGCCTCGCTGCCGGGGGACTACGTCGCTTTTGCGGCCCGGGTATGGAAGGACAGCCCGGACGTCTTCAGCACGGCGCCTGGTTTTGCGTGGTTCTTTGGTGCGCGGGGGACGGGCTTGCTGCACCGGCTCCTGCTGACCGGGAACTTCGGGGCGCCACTGCTGTTCATGACATTCTGCTACCGTAAATGGCGCGCCGCCCGACCGGCAAATCTGGCGATTGCGATGCTCAAGCTGACGCTGGTGGTCTTCTATTGTTGTATAGACGTGCCGTATCTGTATCTTTTTTATACGTCGTCGATGGTGAGTCTGGTGGTGGTGACGCTTGCACTCCGCGGAGAGGCGGAAGCTATCCGAGAGTCGGCAGCAACGCCTTGATCTCCTCGATATATTTTCTGTCATTGGACAACCGCGGCACCTTGTGCTGACCGCCTAATTTCCCTTTGCTCTTCAGCCAGGCGGTGAACACGCCTTTGTTCAGGGGATGAACTATCGGCAATCCCAGCGCAATATTCTTATGGCGCTTGGCCTCATAGTCGCTGTTGATACTTTGAAGGGCTTTGTCCAGTTCTTCAACAAAGGCCTTCAGATCACCCGGCTCCTGCTCGAACTCGATCATCCACTCGTGCGCGCCGCTGCCGCCTTCCGAGCTCAGATAGACAGGCGCCGCCGTATAGTCGTTCACCACCGCGCCGGTCTTCCCGCAGGCGATGGCGATGGCCTTGTCCGTATTGTCAACGATCACCTCTTCCCCGAAAGCGTTGATAAAATGTTTCAACCGGCCACTGACCCTGATCCGGAAGGGATACCGGCTTACGAACTGTATCGTGTCTCCCAGCAGATAGCGCCACAGGCCGCCATTGGTGTTCACCACCAGCGCGTACTGACGACCCAGCTCGACATCGGCCAGGCCGATAGTCTCGGGTTGTGACTTGCCGTACTCTTCGACAGGCATGAACTCCATGAAGATACCGTGGTCCAGGAAGAGGATCATGCCGTCGTTATTCGGATTGCCCTGCGCGGCAAAACCGGCCTCGCTGGCATGATACATGTACAGGTAGTTGATGTCTTTTCCGATGAGTATTCTGAACTGCTCCCAGTAAGGGGTGAATGCGACGCCGCCGTGAATATAAAGCTCCAGCGAGGGCCATACTTCTGAGAGCGAACGCTTGCCGGTGATCTCCAGTATCCGCCGTATCAGCACGAGCGTCCAGGTCGGGACGCCGGAGATGGAGGTGACGTTCTCTGCGATGGTGTTCCGCGCTAGCCGTTCGATCTTGTCCTCCCATTCGTCCAGCAGGGCGATGCTGAGCTCGGGCGTCCGGATCCAGTGCCCCCAGAACGGCGAGTTCTGCAGGAGCACGGCGCTGAGGTCGCCGTAGTGGACGTCCTCGTTGACCTGGCTGATAGTATGGCTGCCGCCGATCACCAGGCCCTTGCCCGTCAACAGATCGGACTCGGGGTTGAAATTATAGTACATGGTCAGCACGTCCTTGGCGCCCTTGTAATGACAGTCCTGAAGGCTCTCTTCGCTGACGGGGATGAATTTGCTTTTGTCGCTGGTCGTGCCGCTGCTCTTGGCAAACCAATTGATGGGCGTATTCCAGAGAATGTTCTGTTCGCCGTTCATGATCCTCTGTATATACGGTTTCAGGTCGTCATATTCGTGGATGGGGACGGCATTCTTGTATTCGCGGATAGAAAAGATCTTTGAGAAATTATATTTTCGGCCAAACTCCGTATACTGGGCGGAGGTCACCAGATGTTGCAAAACCTCCCTCTGCACAGCGATAGGGTTGTTCATCCATTGATCGATGCGCTCCTGACGTAATCTGGCAAGTCTCGATATGGCAGGGCTCAATAACTTCATGTTCACTGGCAAAATAACTAATCGGCGGGACATGGCGAAGAAAATCGACGCCTCCGGTGCGGCGGTGCGCCATCGCGAAGGCGCGGCTGGACGGCGGCCTTATTTCCCGGGGGTCGCCCGAACCACCCCTTCAAGCCCCTGGCGGGCCTCTTCATGGAGATAATCCTTTCTTTTGAGCTCGAAATTACGGCCCAGATAAAGCCGGCGGACCTGTTCGTCCTCGGCGAGATCTTCGGCGGTGCCGTGCTTGAATATCTTCCCATCTATCAGTAAGTAAGCGCGGTCGCAGATAGAAAGGGTCTCGTTGACGTTGTGGTCGGTTATGAGAATGCCGATATTCCTGTACTTCAGCCGGGCTACCACGGTCTGGATGTCTTCCACCGCAATGGGGTCGACACCCGCAAAGGGCTCATCGAGCAGGATGAACTTGGGGTCCACGGCAAGCGCCCTGGCGATCTCGGTCCGTCGCCGCTCGCCCCCGCTGAGGGAATCCCCGTTGTTCTTCCGGACATGGTGAAGGTGAAATTCGTCCAGCAGCGCCTCGAGCTTCTCGCGTTGCTGCGCCTTGCTCAGCCTGGTCATCTCGAGAACGGACCGGATATTGTCTTCGACGGACAGTTTCCGGAACACCGAAGCCTCCTGGGGTAAATAGCCGATCCCCATCTGGGCGCGCTTGTACATTGGTAACCGGGTGATATTGACGTCATTGAGAAAGACGTCGCCGTCGTCGGGCTTGATCAGGCCTACCACCATGTAAAAAGTGGTCGTCTTCCCCGCCCCGTTGGGTCCAAGCAAACCTACGATCTCCCCCTGTTCAAGCTTTACTGAAACATGGTTTACCACAGTACGGTTGTGATAAGTTTTTACAAGATCCTGGGAATGAATGGTGAGGCTCAAATCAACTCAATTTGCCCGCAAATGTACGCTGCGGACGGCAAGGTACAAGCTTCTGCAGTAAATTTATAGGTGTTTTAAGACTTATCGATTATTTTGCGGCGCGAAGGCCCGGAAGACCCGGCGTCCGAAAGGGAGTATCACTAAAAAAGCAGACTCAAACCGCTATGAAGGTCATCGATCATATACAGCAAGCCAAGAACACTCTTGTTTCTTTTGAAATTCTCCCCCCCCTGAAAGGAAAGACGATCAGCTCGATATACGACCATCTGGACCCCCTGATGGAGTTCAAGCCCGCCTTTATCAATGTTACCTACCACAGGAGCGAGACGATGTTCAAGAAGAAGAACGACGGAACGTTCGAAAAGGTCGAGGTCCGCAAAAGACCCGGTACGGTAGGCATCTGCGCGGCCATCATGAACCACTACCGCGTGGACGCCGTTCCCCATCTTATCTGTGGCGGTTTTGGCAAACGGGAGACAGAAGACGCCTTGATCGACCTTCATTTCCTGGGTGTCGACAACGTGCTGGTTCTCAGAGGTGATGCGGCAAAGAACGAGAGCTCCTTCGAACCCGAGCCCAATGGCCATCGCTATGCGATCGACCTGCTCAAGCAGGTGGTATGCCTCAACCAGGGCGTTTACCTGGAGGAGGACATCAAGAATGGCGGGAAGACCAATTTCTGCATCGGCGTAGCGGGCTATCCTGAAAAGCACTTTGAAGCCCCCAACCTCGAGACCGATCTGATGTACCTCAAACAAAAAGTCGAAGCAGGCGCCGAATACATCACCACCCAGATGTTCTTCGACAACCAGAAATATTTTGATTTTGTAAAGACCTGCCGCGAGAATGGGATCAACGTTCCCGTTGTCCCGGGGCTGAAGCCTATCACCAATAAGAAGCAGCTCAGCATGCTCCCGAAGGTATTCCATGTGGACCTCCCTACCGAACTCTCGAACGCGATCCTCAAGTGCAAGACCGACGCGGAAGTTGAGTTGGTTGGTACCGAATGGCTGATCCACCAAAGCCGCGAGCTGAAGGCGGCAGGCGTACCCGTGCTGCACTACTATACGCTGGGTAAGCCGAAGGTTATCGAAACCGCGGTCAGGGCAGTGTTTTAACTACCTGCTCATCCACCTTTACGGGGTATTTCTTCTTTAGCGCATCTACCCACTGGTCTTCCAGCCAGTTCTGATAGTCGTTGATGACGAATCCGCGCGCATCCTTGTAATTACGGGGTGATCGTTCGCGATAGGCGGTCAGGATGTAGGCAAATGCTACCGTATTATCCGCCTTATTGGTGACAAAGGACGTGAAAGCTCCCGGGCTGACCG
>JAFDYE010000888.1 GCA_018267585.1 Bacteroidota bacterium | reverse complement strand
CGCCCAGATGGCTCATGGCGTCCATATGGTTGGGGGTAAGGCCGATCTCGATCAGCTGGTCGGAATAGGGCTGGAACCACGACGCGGCCGGTGTGCCGACTTTGGCCGTCGATGGCAGGACGATGATGCCGGCGTGGCTTTCGCCAAGGCCGATCTCGTCTTCGGCGCAGATCATTCCGTGGCTTTCCACTCCCCTGATCTTTGCTATTTTCAGCGTGATGGGATCGCCTTTCAGGGGATAGATGGTCGTTCCCGGCGTTGCCACCACTACTTTCTGACCCGTTGCCACATTTGGCGCGCCGCATACGATCGAGAGGGGCTCAGGGCCTCCGGTGTTGACCCTGGTCAGTCGCAACTTGTCCGCATTGGGGTGAGGGATACATTCGAGGACCTCTCCGATGACCAGTCCTTTAAGCCCTCCTTTTACCGACTCGTATCTCTCTATATGTTCTACTTCCAGACCTACGGAGGTCAATATTCTGGAGAGTCGTTCTGTTTCGATCCTGACGGGCAAATATTCACAAAGCCAATTATAACTGATGGTCATGGGTCTTTTTTTATTTCCTGCGGGCTATATCCCTGCCTGGTCGGCAAAGATAATAAAAGGCGCTGGAAGGAACCGGATCTTATGGGGGCAGGACGGACCAGGGGATGTAGCCGAGCCTTCGGCGAAGGGTAGGACCGGGGGTCGGACCGGCGGCGCGAGCCGGAGGTCTCCGGCGCATTTTTTTAGTTTAAGGCTGGCCGCAAGGAGGCGGCACCGGAAATATTTCGGCCGATCCTTCGTTAACAAAAGGAGGCGGGCTCTTTTCGGCCAGCGCTCTGACCATAGCCGATATTTTAATATCTTTTTTAATGATAATCAAATGTTAAAGCGTTGGGAAGCCTTTAACTTTGACCCCGGAAGAATGTCCTATAAACAACTCAAATGCTGATTTATGAAAAAGCACCTTTATATTCTGAGCTTTGCGGCCATTGGCTTTGCTGCATGCGGCCCCGTCTATGTGGTACACCAGGACCCGCCGCCTGCACAGGCGCCTGCGCCGCTGCCGCCCCCACCCCCCCAGGTCGATCCTCCAGAGGTGACCTATCAGAATTTTTATGACGATCTGAGTCCTTACGGGCAGTGGATCGATGATCCGAACTACGGATATGTATGGTTGCCCGATGTCGGGCCTGATTTCAAGCCCTATGCCACCAATGGGCACTGGGTATATACTGATGAAGGCTGGGCCTGGGATTCCGGCTATCCATGGGGATGGGCTGCCTTTCACTATGGCCGGTGGTTCTTCCAGGACGGATACGGCTGGATGTGGGTACCTGGCAACGAATGGGCTCCGGCCTGGGTAAGCTGGCGTAACAGCGACGAGTACTATGGCTGGGCGCCGATGGGTCCCAGTGTCAGCTATGGCGCTGCCTATGGAGGCGGCTATGCTCCCCCTCCCTACTATTGGTCCTTTGTCCCGCACCGGTATATCGCGAGTCCGCAGGTGAACAACTACTATGTCAGGGAGACGAATAACGTCACGATCATCAACAGGACAACTGTCATAAATAATACGACCATCATCAATAATACGCGGAATGTCCGCTATAGTGCGGGTCCCGATGCCGGCGAAGTAGGCAGGTATTCCGGCGCTTCGGTACGGCCTATGTCCATCCGCAACGGGCGTAATCCAGGGGATCGTTCGGACAATGGAAGCTTTACCGTCTATCGTCCCCGGGTAAATGGGGCTGTCGAGAACAGGCCGGGAAGCGCGTCCTACGGCGGTCGACAGATCGCTCCTGCCCGCGTTCAGTCGCTGGGGAATGCCAGACCGGTCAACAGGACCGTATATGGTAATGGGAGCGATAACCGGGGCAACGACAACCGGGGGAATGATAACCGGGGGTATGACAACCGCGGGAACGGCAACGGCTGGGGCCGGGACAATAACGGAAATGCCAATCGTGGCAACGATAACCGTGGTAACGACAACCGCGGGAATGGTAATTCGTGGGGCCGGGATGTTAACGGGAATAACAATGGTGGGAACGACAACCGTGGAAATGGCAATAATGGAAATGATAACCGTGGTAATGGCAATAATGGAAATGATAACCGTGGTAATGGCAATGCCTGGGGCAGGGACAACAACAACAATAACCGGACGAACAATGGCTTTCCCAACAGGGGCGGCTATCCCCAAGGGAATCAGCCTGCGAATCAGCCGGTTCAAAACCAGCCTGCGCAGAATCAACCCACGCAGAATCAGCCGGCCCAAAACCCGCCGCGGAACAATCCGTTTGGCAGGCCTGTT
>JAFDYE010000887.1 GCA_018267585.1 Bacteroidota bacterium | reverse complement strand
AATCTATGACACCGATAGAAAAGTTATTATTAGAGAACAAAGCCTGGGCGCAGGAGATAAAGGCTGACGACCCTCAGTATTTCGAACGGCTCTCTCACCTGCAGACTCCGCAATTCCTATGGATAGGCTGCAGCGACAGCCGCGTACCCGCGGACAAGATCACCGGCACGCAGCCCGGGGAGATCTTCGTCCACCGCAACATCGCGAACCTGGTCATCCATACGGACGTGAACCTTTTGAGCGTGCTGGATTACGCGGTCAACCACCTGAAGGTGAATCACGTCATTGTCTGCGGCCACTATGGCTGCGGCGGCGTCAAAGCGGCCATGACCAACCACGACTTCAAGTACGTGCTCAATATGTGGCTCAGGAATATCAAGGACGTATACCGTCTGTATAACGACGAGCTCGAGGCTATTCCGGATATCGAGCAACGCGCAGACCGGCTGGCGGAGCTCAACGTCAAAGAACAGCTGCTCCACCTGGCCAAGACCTCGATCATCCAGCGGGCCTGGAAATACGACCGCCGGCCACACTTGCACGGCTGGATCTACGGTCTCCGCGACGGTATTATCAAGACGGTCTTTGAAATGGAGCCGGGCGCGGGACTCGACCCTCTATATAAATATGATGATCTATAGGCGGATCCTTTCAAGGACCCACTGCCCGATATTTTTACCACAAACAAGGCCGCCGGAAATGGCGGCCTTGTAATGGATGCCGCCATAAAATCTTGAAACGGCCGCTTCTTCTGCTGCGGCGTGGAAGGACGTGAATGAGCGGGCCGGAAGGCCGAACTCTTCCTCCGAGGTATCGTCAAACGCAAACTGATCTCCGAGCAGCCCTTCGAGGACCGTGGCCGTAGCCGCAGATATAACGCTGTGCCCGCTGTTGTACTCGGGAAAGGGAGGAGTCTGCAGCAGCGGCCGCCAGCCTTCGTTGATATAGGCGTCGATATAGGTCTCGGGCCGGATGACATTACTCCGGTATTTTTCGTCCCAGCAGGCTATGAAGGCGTCGAACAGGGCGATCGAGCTCATGGTATACAACAGCGATGCCTCCAGCATGTCCGAGCCTTTCTTCCTCGCGGCTATCCCCACGATCGAGATCCAGTGGCCGCCGGGCGATATTTTTTTGACGGCGTAGCTGAGGTGCCCTTCCATGGTGACGGCAAAGGGGTTGCAGTCCCAGAAATTAGCGATGTCCCGTTGCGCGGCGGTGAGCCGGTTGGCGGCCTCGTATACTTCATATGCCTGGCGATAGAAGGCGCTGCCCGTGTCCTTGCTGAATCCGACCGGAGGAGCCGGCCTGAACTGGCTGGCGCTGTCCAGGGCCACCGTCCGTATCCTGTTCCAGTAGGGCTCGATAGCCGACATATAGGCGGGCGGGGTAGGTATCCATTTGCCTTCCTTCTTCATAAACCGGTAGCGGGGCAGCTTTCGGGTCTCCTTGTACTGGTCTTTGTCCGCCCAGGCGATGATCGAGTCGGCGGCCTGCCGCCCATATCGCAGAGAGGCGTCAAAAACGGCGCTTCGCCTGTATCCTGCGAGTATATGCGATAGTGAGTCGTCCACCAAAGATTCGCTGAACAGCAGCCTTTTACCAACGATCAGGAACGCATAGACGGCAGAGAGGCCTCCATCGATGGTTTCGCGCGGCCGGGGCAGATCGGGGAATCCATTCACCTGCCCATGGAGGCTGCGGTGCCTTCCGGGGTAAGCCTTTACGAGCACTTCATAAGCTGCGGCGTTGGTGTACAGGTAAATACGGCTTGCGACCGGCGGAGAAAAGATATCGTGAACCATTATATCGGTAACGGCCTTTTCGGCGCGGTGCAGCGGCGCGGCGTCGGGCACGCTGCGCTGTTGCGCTGAAACGACGCCGTACAAACAAGCCAGGATCAGTAGAATTTTTTTCATTTGGCATTGATTTTTATTACCTGCACCGTGTCATCGTTCTTGCCGATGACCAGCAGACGCTGGCCCGATGGATCTTTTATTTCGACCATCCTCCGGATGTCCCCGCCGATATACAGGCCGCTGACAGCGGGGTCGACGGGTCGATAGCCCGTTGCGCTGCCGTGCAGCAACAGCCCCAGGCTCGCGTCGCACTGACCCAGCTGGGTCCTGTACGGATAAAAATTCCCTGCGGTCAGCAGATCGGGCACGCCATCGCCGTCGAAATCGTCTGACACTGCGGCGAAGACCTTCGAGAACTGGACGGCGGGCGGCAGCGGCTGAAAGCCATACCTCCCATCGCCCTTGCTATGCAGGATCCCGGTAGCCAGCTGCTCGCAGGTCAGCACCCTGGCGTTCTGCAGCAGGTTCTTCGGCACGATGTCCTCTATGGTGGCGTCGGCGTAGTCGCTATAGCGGATAAATTTTTTACGCAATGCCGTCACCTGGTCGAGCAGCTCGTCGCGGGAGGCCATCGGATAGCTTTTTCCTTTTATATAATAGCAGAAGATCGGGTCGATCGATCCGTTGCCGTCGATATCGGTGACATACAGCCGCATCGGCTCGGAGCCGGAAGCCCTGAACTGGCCGTTGTAACCGGCATTCCCGAGAAGCAGGTCGCCGCCGGTCAGCGGCGTTATCGAGGACCACATCCCGCCGAGGCCGCTGAGACCCGCCTTCGATGAAATATCCGTGAGCTTTCCATTCTTATTATCGAACAGCATGACGGGCATCCAGTCTCCCGCCAGCAGCAGTTCGGGATAGTGATCGTTGTTGGCGTCGACCCATGCAGCGGCTGTCACCATACCCGACTGACGAAGTCCCGGTGCGACCTCATCCGTCACGTCGGTAAAATGGATATTTCCGGCCTGCGAATCGTTGCGAAGCAGGTAGCTTTTGGATGGCAGGGGGAACGAACCCGGCATGCCGCGGCCACCGACGAACAGGTCGATATCGCCGTCGTGGTCGAAGTCTCCTGCAGCGATCGCCAGCTTGCTGCTCGGCATCGGGGGCAGCGCGCCGGCCGGCGCTTTTGAGAAATGCCCCTTGCCGTCGTTGATATACAGCTGGTCCTGGTACTCGTCCGACTGATCGGCGTATTCGTTGCCGCCGCTGACGATATACAGGTCCATATCCCCGTCATTGTCCACGTCGAAGAACAGCGCATTCACCTGTTCGTGAACCGAATCAGTATCCCAGGGTTGCCCGGGCGCCGGCGTAAACCGGGCTTCCGACGTTTGCAGGAAAAGCGTCCCCGGCTGCCCGATCGCGCCACCGACATATATATCTTCCAGCCCATCACCGTTGACGTCGGCCTTTGCCAGTGCGGGCCCCTCTCTGGAGAGCTCATAGGGGAGCAGCACCTCCGCCTTGAAATCGACAAAATCGTTCTCCTGATGACGGAAAGAAAGCCCCGAGGCCGCGGTGATGTCGGTAAAGGAGGGGGCTGGTCTTGCCGTGGCCGGGGCGTCGGATCCGGCTTCTTTTTCGGCCAGCCGGAGTAGCTGGTCCGGCTGCAGGTGGGTGATGCGGGTCGTTTTGCCGGAGGGCCAGATGACGGTGAGGGACTGTGGGGAGGCGGTT
>JAFDYE010000886.1 GCA_018267585.1 Bacteroidota bacterium | reverse complement strand
GTGATGGTCTGGCTGCGGGATGAGAAAGCCGAAAGGGCCAGCAAAAGTATTGCCGGATACCTGGTAATGATTAGCGTTGACATGGAAGCTGGTTTTGGCGATGAAGCAATCAGTTAGCATTATAAGTTACTGCCGGAGAGATATCCGATCCAACCGATTTTACGCCAACGGCAAATCTCTCTGTTTGGAAGGCGCCGCGGCGGGGGCCTAACTGCTCAGCCAATAGACGATAACCGCCCACACGGCTGCAAATACGCCGCAAACCATGGCGTCCCCAAGAACGTCCCCCCATTTTTTCCTCTTTATCACCAGCTGATATAATACCCAGCCGATCATTAATAGTACCGGAGTAAAATAGCGGAATATAAAATAACTTTTCATTATTGTACTTCAAGGTACACTATCGCTTTTGATCATGCAACCCTTAGCCGCAGGGGTTGGGCGAAACATTCCGTCCGGTTTCCAATCGTTGGAGATCTAACGATGTGGAAGAGGAATCATTCCAGATCGTCGGTACCGAATAGGTTTTCGGACGAGGCACGCGGTAAGACTGCGGGCTGACGGATCGCTGGCTTCCTTGCCCTGTTTGACAAGGGTCAGCGCGCTGGCACCCGCAGGCCGGGAACTGTTTTTGCTAAAGATTTAGCGCCTGTTCAAAAAAAATCCTTCTCACTTGTACGGAAAAAGATCAACTTGCCTGTCTTATCGATAGAGGCATTGCCAAATGAAAATTGACGATAACCAACTAACGCAACTGCAGCGGCTGATCGCCGGCGGCTCTCAAAAGGCATTTGAGGACCTGTATCGCCTGTTCTTCGGCCGTCTGTTCAATTTCGCCGTCCTGTATGTTCATAAGAAAGAGGTCGCCGAAGAGCTGGTCAACGATGTAATGATCAGTGTCTGGCGCCGGCGGGACGAGCTGGCCGGCATCCGAAACCTGGAGACCTACCTTTTCGTGGCGGCCCGCAATCATTCTCTCAACTACCTTTCCCGCTATTCACCTTATTATGTCGCCGTAGAGTCGGACAACGCCCAGGGGCAGCTGATCGATGTCAACGATCCCGGCAGGGAGCTGGAATGGAAGGAGATCTGGTTCCGGCTCAACCAGGCCATCGACGAGCTGCCGGACCAGTGCAGAACCGTTTTCAAGCTGATAAAGGAAGAGGGCTTTCGCTACAAACAGGTCGCGGAGATACTGAACATTTCCCCGCGGACCGTCGAGACCCAGCTGTTCAGGGCAATAAAGAAACTAGACAAGGTGATCGAAAAATCTTTTTTCCGGCTGTAAGGAAACTGACCGTAAACCCTGTCTTTACAAGAGGACGACCAACTATCATGAATAAGGACCGCATCATCGAATTAATGGCCCGGAAACTATCGGGCGAGGCTACCCCGGACGAGCTGCAGGAGCTGCGCGAGCAAATCTCCAAAGATACAGCCGCCGGCGAACGGGACAGGGTCCTCGAACAGTTCTGGTCGCGGCACGACGACGGGATGCACCCGTCTGTCGAAGAGAACCTGAAAAGGGTGCTCACGTCCCTCGACCTCAACGACACGACCACCCCACCGGTGCTCAGGCTCAGCCGCAAACGCTGGTGGCTATGGGCAGCGGCGGCAATTCCCGTGCTGCTGACGGTGGGGATCGTCTTCGCCCGCCACAGGGATTCGCGCGATCCCCTGGCCTCCCTGATGGAGAAGCACAACGCCAAAGGCACCAAGAGCATCATCCAGCTGCCCGACGGCAGCAAGATATGGCTGAACGCCGACAGTAAGATCCGCTATCCCGAGAGCTTTAAGGGAGCCAGCCGCGAGATATACCTCAACGGCGAGGCGTTCTTCGACGTGGTCAAAAGCCCGGATCACCCCTTTGTCATTCACCTGGCGAACGGCACCGTCAAGGTACTGGGGACCTCCTTCAACGTCCGCGCCTACGACAACGAGCCGGTAGTCGAGACCTCCGTAGCCACGGGCAGGATCGCTTTTATCCCTAGATACCGATCCGCGAATAAGAGGCAGGATACGATCGTCGTCGCCGCCGATCACAAAGCCAGCTACGCCTTTACAAAGGAGGAGCTCCGCACGAGCGCCACCTCCAGTGTCGAAGACAAGGCCTGGACCGAAGGCAAGCTCATTTTCCGGGGCATGACGATGGAGCAGATCGCGATTGAGCTCGAAAGGAATTTCGGGAAGAAAGTGGTATTCGTAGACAGCACGCCCATGGCCTACGTCTTCACCGGCTCTTTCGAGAACAATACCCTTGACGAGATCATGTATTATCTTTCCAGGACAAAGAATTTCAGCTATAAAATCACCAATACTGAACTGCTGATCTCGGCCGGGGCCGGGCAGCTCACCAACTAGCATTCACCATCTAAAACGATTGCCATGCATACAGCGACCCCAGCCGCGCGTCGGCTGCTGACTCGTTATTCTTTGACCAGTTTACTTTCCGCCTGGCTGCTCCTGAGCGTTTTTCCGCTGCGATCTCAGACCGCATTCGCTTCACCTTTGAAGAATCCCGCCAGTTACCAGACCCAGGACCGCAGGATCACCCTGCAGGTAAAGAACGAGAAGCTCTCCACTGTCCTCGAGAAGATCGAAAAACAGTCCAGCTACGTATTCGTATACGCCAATGACGAGATCAACCCGCTGCGGAGGGTGAGCGTTTCGATAAAGGAAAAAAGCCTCAACGACGCGCTTGCCGAGCTGCTGACGCCGCTGAACATCGGCTATGAGCTCGTCAACGACAAGATCATCCTCAAACCCGTCAAGCAAGCCCCCCCTTTAGCAGGAGGCAGTAGCGGAGAAGAGGCGCATAATGAAGAGCCCACTGTTACTGCCAGACCCATTGAAGACGTTATCATCGAAGGCCGCATCGTAGACGCCTCGGGAAAAGGACTGTCCGGCGTGAGCATCCAGCTGTCCGGTACCAGTCTTGGCACAACGACGAGGGACGACGGACGGTGGACCCTGCGCGTGCCCGAAGAAAGCCTGAAGACGGGAATGCTGTCCATTTCTTCTGTAGGCTATCTGCGGCAGGAAATAGCAATCTCGGGCAAACGCAGCTGGCTGATCCGGCTGGACCTCGACAACAAGGACCTCAACGAGGTAGTTGTCGTAGGCTATGCTACCCAAAAGAAGATCTCGGTCACCGGCGCCGTAGACGCCATAGGCAGGAAAGCCATCGAGGACAGACCTGTCACCAACGTCTTGCTGGCCCTGCAGGGAACAAGTCCCAATCTCATCATTCAACAGACCAATTTCGAGCCGGGACAAGGGGTCAACCTCAATATACGCGGGCTGGGCACCACCGGTGACAATACCCCGCTGATCGTCATCGACGGGATCCCGGGCGGGGATATCAACCTGCTCAACCCGAACGACATCGAAAGCGTCTCTATCCTGAAGGACGCCGGCAGCGCCGCCATCTATGGCAGCCGGTCGGCCAATGGCGTGATACTCGTCACCACCAAAAAGGGCAAAAAGAACCAGTCGGCCGTCATCAACTACACCGGCATCTACGGCATCCAGTCGCCCCGCATTACCTATAAGCCGGTGCACGCATGGGAGAACGCTTACTATAAGAACGAGTCGCTGGTCAATTCGGGACTGCAACCTGTATTTACGCCCGAGCAGATACAGCAGTTCAAGACGCAGGGGGACGGCGACTGGCGACTCGAAAATATCCTCCACGACGCCGCGCAGCAGACGCATAACCTGAGCATCAGCGGCGGCGGCCAGAGCAATACCTATATGGTCTCCCTCGGCTACCTGGACCAGAAAAGCAATTTTATCGGTCCCGACTACGGACTCCAGCGCTACAACTTCCGCCTGAACCAGACTTCGGAATGGGGCCATTTCAAGCTCAATACCATCGTCGGATATGCGAAGACGCGCATCAAGGATCATTCTACTGTGAGCGCCAACCTGGTCGTCGACGCCGGACGCGTTCCCCTCTACTATAACTTCCAGGATTCGGCGGGCAACTATCTGACCAACGCGGTATCCGCACAATACAATCCCAAGGGCATCCTCGAAAAAGGGGGCTACCGGTCGCTGGACAATAACGAGCTGTTCGGCAACTTCAACGGCGAGTATACCATCGCACGGGACTTCAAAATAAGGGGCGTGTTCGGCGGCACCGTCACCAATAACAGCACCTATGGCCGGACGCTGGAAGTAGATTTCCTGCCGTCGAGCTCCTATGGTCAGGACCGATCGGTCTCGAACTACAGCTACAAGGGCTTGTTCACGAATGTCCAGCTGCTCGCCGAATACATGCACACCTTCGGGGGCATCCACGACGTCCATGTCCTCGTCGGTGGGGCCAACGAATCGTACAAAGGTGAAGAGAACCAGCTGGTGAAGACACAGACCGATGCGCTCGGAAGGCCCACCAGCACCACGGTGATCGACCCGAATAATAGTTACACCTCGAATGCCACCAAGTCCAACGGTGATCCGGCGACGACCGAGACCAGCCTCAATTCGCTGTTCGGCCGTGGCAGCTATAGCTACAAGGACCGGTATTTCGCCGAATTCAATTTCCGGTTCGACGGCTCCTCAAAATTTGCATCGGCCAATCGCTGGGGCTTCTTCCCCTCCGGCGCCGTGGCCTGGCGTCTTACGGAGGAGGATTTCATGCAGCCCGTGAAGGACTGGCTTGGCGATATCAAGATCAGGGCATCCTACGGGATACTGGGCAACCAGAACATCGCGGCCTACCGGTATCAGACGAATTTCTCCAGCTACCAGTCGGCCTACGGCTTCAACAACACAGCCGTCACCGGCGCCAGCTATGTCCTCGGTAATCCGGATATCACCTGGGAAAAAGCGGCCACCCTCAACATCGGCGGCGACTTCAACCTGCTGAACAGGAAGCTGGACCTGTCCGTCGACTATTTCGACAAGACGACCCGTGATATACTCGAGCAGCGACAGGATATTCCGGCCTTGTTCGGCGTATCCAACCTTCCGCCTTATAACGTCGCCGAGGTCAGGAACAGGGGCTGGGAACTAAGGGCTTCCTACACATGGTCCGGCAAACTGCTGACACAGACCTTTTCGGCCAGCCTCTCCGACAACCTGAACACGCTGAAGAAACTGGCCGGCGGCGAAAGCCAGCAGATACAGCAGATGGAAGAGTACCAGATCGTGCGCAAGGTCGGTCAGCCCATCACCGTCTACCAGGGCTACCGGACCAACGGCTTCTTCCAGAACCTGGATGATATCAATAAATACCCCCGTTTTTCCGGCACAAGCGTGACGCCGGGAGATCTGAAATTCGTCGACCGCAACAAGGACGGCGTCCTCGACCAGAACGACAAGTTCATTTTGGGCAACCCCTTCCCGAGGTATACGTTCGGTTTTACGTATACCGCCAGCATCAAGGGTTTCGACGTTTTGCTGTTTGTACAGGGAGTCGGCAAGCGGGACGAGATGATCCGTGGCGAGCAGGTAGAACCCTTCCACGTTGGCTATAGCGGCACCATGTATACGCACCAGACCGATTTCTGGACGCCGACCCATCCGGATGCCAAACGGCCCAAACTGGCGGAGAACGGATCGCCCTCCAACACCAACAACTACCGCACGGGCTCCAACCTTTTCCTGTTCAACGCCGCCTATGCACGTCTGAAGAACCTGCAGGTCGGCTATACGCTGCCGCAAAGCCTGACTAAGAAGGCCAGGATACAAAAGGCGAGGGTCTACTTCACGGGCCAGAATCTGGTCACGCTGAGTAAATTGAACTTCCTTGATCCGGAGATCACCGAATTCAATAACAACACCAGCTTTAGCGGCACCGGGGCCAACAGCGGCAGGGCATATCCGATGCCCATTTTCACCGGCTTCGGTATCGACATCACCTTTTTATAATCTGCAATCATCGCCATATGACAAGATCGAAAATCATATTCTTCTTCCTCCTGGTCTGCGCTGCCTGCGGCTGCAAAAAGCTGGACCTCGCGCCCAGTGACCGGTATACGGACCTCACGTTCTGGCAGGTGGACGACAACGTGAACAACGCGCTGAACAATATCTACAGCGGCATTTTCACCAGCAATCCGTATTTCTACAACGAGGCGCTGAGCGACAATGCGTACACGCGGCTGGGCATCAGCGCCGGCAACGTGGACGCCATCTCCTCCGGCTCCTTTACGGTAGACCTCAACCGGTTCTCTTCCGACTGGGCCTATTACTATGCGGGGATAAAATCCTGCAATCTTTTCCTGGCGAATGTCGATAAGAACACCACCCTCTCTGCCGCGACGCGCAACCGCATGAAGGGCGAGGCGAGGTTCGTCAGGGCCTGGCACTATTTCAACCTGATGAAGTGGTGGGGCGACGTGCCGTTGCTGACCGAAGACATCACCGCGGATCAGGCCAAGACCGAGGCGAGAACCCCAAGGGCCGACGTCCTGAACTTTATCACGGGAGAGCTGGATGCGGCTGCCGGCGTATTGCCCACCCGGGACCAGTATGCCGCCGCCGACAGGGGACGCATCACGAAAGGGGCCGCGCTCGCGCTAAAGGCCAGGGTGCTGCTATACGAGGGGAACAGGATGGCGGACGTTGTTACGATCTGTGAACAGCTTATGAACAACCAGGCCGGCAGCTACAGTCTTTACAGCTCTTACGAAGACCTGTTCAAGTCCGCAGCCAAATACAATCCGGAAGTGATCTTCGACCTGGGCTATGTTCTAAATACGCGCATGTGGGGCGACTATATCGATTTTGCGCCGCTGAGCCTCGGCGCCCGCAGCAATAACCTCGCACCTACGCAGGAACTTGTCGACTCTTACATCATGACCAATGGCAAAGCGATCCATGACGCGGCATCCGGTTACGACGAGTCAAACCCTTATGCGAACCGTGATCCCCGTCTTTCGGCGACCGTCGTATACGACCAGTTCGTGTGGAAGAATGCCGACGGCAGCACACAAAAGATCTACATCAAACCCGGCAGCTCGCCTGCGGGACAGGACCAGAACGAATACAAAGCTTCCGGTCAGGGTACGGCTACCGGCTATTACTGGCGCAAGTACTGGGACCCCATCAGCGTCCCTACCCTCCAGTTCGGCTCGGATCTAATCATAATACGCTATGCAGAAGTGCTGCTGATGTACGCCGAGGCCAAGAACAGTCTTGGTCAGATGACGTCCGATGTCTGGGACAAGACGATCCGGCTGATCCGGCAGCGGGCCGGGTTTACAGACCCTGACGCGCTCGGCTTTCCTCCGGCAGGCGCCGACCTGACCAGCATCATCCGCAATGAGAGACGGTCGGAGTTTGCATTCGAGGGACTGCGCGTCGACGATATCCGCCGGTGGCGGATAGCCGAACAGGTCATGAACGGTTGGGCGCACGGTGCGAAATATGGCGACCCGGCTACCGACAACGGCTACCTGCGTGTGCAGCTGCGGAGCTTTGACAAGAACAAACAATATCTATGGCCCGTCCCCTCCTCCGAATTGGTGAAAGACAGCCACCTCACCCAGAACCCGAATTATTAATTATAAACTAACACGCTATATGAAGCATATCTTATTTCTCTCGGTTGCGTTGCTACTGCTGTTCGGCGCCTGTAAAAAAGATACCCGGAGCATCGACCTCAACGTGTCGGCCGTAGAGGCGCTATATACGCCCGCGGACAGCCAGTATATCAAGCTAAATCCGGCGGCCAACCTTTCGCAGATCTTCCAATGGCAGCAGGCGCACGCCGAGGACGGCTCGCTGGTCCTGTACGAAGTGGCTTTTGACCAGGTGGGCGGGGATTTTTCGCATCCGTTCTACAGCACCGTCTCCGATGGCAAAGGAGTGCAGAACACGCTGACCCTTAGCCACGGCGACCTCAGCAAGATCGCCCAACTGGGCGGGTCGGATTTTTTCCAACGGAAGAAGTTCATCTGGACCGTTTTTTCGTCGAAGGGAACCAACAGGGTTAAAGCCAAAATGTCCCGCGTCATCGACCTGGAAAGACCAGCGGGCTTCGCCGTCCTTCCCGCAAATATTTATCTGACTGGTTCGGCTACCGAGGGCGGCACGAGCCTGTCCACTGCTTTGCAAATGAAACAGACCTCCTCGGGCGAGTTCGAGATCTATACAAAGCTGACCGCGGGAACCTATCATTTTGTCGACGGCATATCTGGCACGCCTAAGCAATATTATCTGAATAACAGCGGTGGCGTGATGGCGCTTGGCGAAGGAGGAGAGACGAGCTTTACCGGGGCGGACAAGGTCATGCGTATCCGGCTCAGCTTCAACAACGTCAACGGCAGCCTGGCCGAGGTCAAGTCGATACAGTTCTGGTATTGTAACCAGGGCGCCTTCTGGTTTACCCTCCCCTATATCGGCAATGGCGTGTGGCGGTACAACGGGTACAAGGTGACGCTCGACGCGGTGCCCTGGGGACTGGAAGACCGGTATAAGTACAAGATGGTGATCAACGACGGGACGGCTGACAAGGACCAGTGGCTCAACTACTCCTCAGGCGACAGCCCCGGCCAGGACGGACAATACCCGCATACGCTCGCCTACAAGACGATCAATTTCGACGCCAACAACAGCAGCCAGTTCGACTGGAGCTGGAAGTTCGACAAGACCTATCTCACGCAGGGCAGCATTACGGACTTCTGGATATCGCTGAAGCCGACGGACCCTGCCTATACGGAGAACTATCAAAAAGAATAACAGACCCTAACGCGTAAATAATGAAATTGATCTATCTATTACTGGCGGCGATCATGATAACAGAGCCTGCCTGTCTCAAACAGAATACCGACGACTCCCCTGCCCTGTCGGGCGGCGGGACCACGACCTTCAACTGGCCGCTGATCGCGGATACTGCCGAAAGATCGCTCGACCTTTTTTGGTCTGCCGGGAACAAGTACTATCTCAGCAGCAACAGCTCCACCGACTGGGCGCAATACTGGCCGCAGGCGCATTCGCTCGACGTGCTCACGGACGCGTATCTGCGGAATCCTTCGGATGCATTGAAGACCAGGATGACCGACCTGCTGACGGGAGTGCAGGCGAAGAATAACGGCAGTTTTATCAACAATTTCTACGACGACGAAGAATGGATGGCCCTTGCCTGTCTGAGGGCGTCTCAAGGTACCAACGACAGCCGCTTCAAGAGCGTAACGGATGCGCTATGGGCCGACATAAAG
>JAFDYE010000885.1 GCA_018267585.1 Bacteroidota bacterium | reverse complement strand
GGGTTGCTTTCGGCTATTTCCTGCTGGCGCCCTTTCCCTTCAGCTTCCTGTACAACTACACCCTCGGCACGGCAGGTGGGATCAGGACCATCCCGACCCTGGACGACTATATAGAGAACCTGATCGACATCATCGTCGGCTCGGGACTGGCTTTCCAGCTGCCCCTGGTCAGCTATGTGCTGACGACGATCGGGCTGGTCACGCCCCGATTTCTCCGGACCTACCGGAAATACGCCTATGTGGCGATCCTGTTCATCGCTGCAGTGATCACGCCATCCCCGGACTGGATGAGCCAGACCATCGTTGCACTGCCGCTGATCCTTTTATACGAGCTGAGCATACGCGTTTCCGTCCGCGTCACCAAACGCCAGGAAAAACGCGATACGGAAGAATGGAGCTAAATAAAAAAACCTGCCCGACGGCAGGTTTTTTTTATTCCGGAATGTTTTTATTCACCGTGTTTTTTGCGGATATCCGTCTTCATCTGGCAGCGTTCGATATCCGATCGGTAGTCCTTGATCTTGTCGTCGTTCTGGCTGGCCAGTATGGCCTTCTCAAAATAGAAGATGGCCTTGTCATAGTTCTGGCGCAGCTCTTCCGACATCGCAAAACGCCCGTATACCCAGGATTTGTCGATGGTCCGCACGCGCAGGCATTTCTCCAGGTGTGACTGCAGCTCGTCAAAACGTTCCATATCCATTAGCAGCGCCGCTATGTGAAAGTAAGAGTGCGGGTACAGCGGATCGCATTTGATCGCCGTAAAGAAATGGTTCTCTGCTTTGGCATAATCGTCGAACTGCGTCTTATACAACCATCCCATCGAATTATGCGCAGGCGCGCTATCCGGCTCCTCATAGAGAATGCTTTCATATTTCTTGAACGCCTCGGCGTAGTTGTTGTTCTTGATGTCCGCTTCGGCCTCGAGGTACAGCTCTTCAGAATTTGCGTTCATATTGATTTCTCCGATTTAATGTTATCGATCATCCTACCACCCCAATATCCATGCGAAGATCAGCGGAGCGACAATGGTGGCGTCGCTCTCGACGATGAACTTGGGGGTATTGATGTCTAATTTACCCCAGGTGATCTTTTCGTTGGGTACGGCCCCGGAATAAGATCCGTACGAGGTCGTGGAATCCGAGATCTGGCAGAAATAGCTCCAGAACGGCACGTCGTGCCATTCCAGGTCCTGGTACATCATCGGCACCACGCAGATGGGGAAATCACCCGCGATGCCACCGCCGATCTGGAAGAAACCCACGCCCTTCCCGCCGCTGTTCTCGCGATACCACCCGGCCAGCCAGGTCATATATTCGATGCCGCTCTTGACGGTGGTTGCCTTCAGCTCATTCTTAATGACATACGATGCAAAAATGTTGCCCGTCGTGCTGTCTTCCCATCCCGGGACGACGATGGGGATATTTTTCTTGGCGGCAGCGACGATCCAGCTGTCCTTCGGATCGATCTCATAGTACTGCTCCAGCTCGCCGCTGAGCACCACCTTGTACAGAAATTCGTGCGGAAAATACCGCTCGCCGCGGGCCTCGGCGTCCTTCCACACCTTGACGAGGTGCTTCTGGAGACGGCGGAAGGCTTCCTCTTCGGGGATACAGGTATCCGTAACACGGTTGTAGTGGTTTTCCAGCAGAGCCCACTCTTCCTGGGGTGTAAGGTCCCGGTAGTTGGGGACGCGCTTGTAATGGCTGTGCGCCACCAGGTTCATGACGTCCTCTTCAAGGTTGGCTCCCGTGCAGCTGATGATATCGATCTTCCCCTGGCGGATCATTTCGGCCAGAGAGATACCCAGCTCTGCCGTGCTCATCGCGCCGGCAAGCGTGACCATCATTTTGCCTCCTTCCAGTAAATGCGTTTCATAGCCTTTGGCGGCGTCTACCAGGGCCGCCGCATTGAAATGCCGGTAATGGTGAGCGATGAATTGGGAGATGGGACCTTTGTTCATGTTTCTGTCAGTTTTTTAAAATGTGCGCTAATGATT
>JAFDYE010000884.1 GCA_018267585.1 Bacteroidota bacterium | reverse complement strand
GTGGAAGATAGGTTTCCTGGTCCCATTGGAGTACGGCCGCCGAATATTTTACATCGGCGATTTTTTCCATACGTTCTTTGTAGTCGTTGTATAGGTCGGCGGTAGATTTTGTTAAAACCATTTTAACATTTTTGGGGACTCAAAAAATTCCAAATTAATTGCATTTTAAGGAGTTTTTTCTGATTGAGTTGAATAATTTCACCGTATGAACAAGCATCGCTGTCTTTTGCCCATTGTCCTGCCATTGTTTGCCCTGCTGCTTGGCCTGGTTGTTTCCCCGGTCAGCGCCCAGAAGCTGGACTCTATGTTAAACGTTTACGCGAATAATTTCCCTCAGGAGAAGATACATGTACAGTTCGACAAGAAGATCTATGCGCCGGGTGAGACGATCTGGTTCAAGGCCTATATATTTTCGGGGGCCGACCCCTCTCTTTATAGCAAGAACTTTTATGCCGAGTTGTCGGATGCCTCGGGTGCGATCCTGCAGCGGAAGGTATATCCTGTATCCGAGTCGAGCACGGCGGGGAATTTCGACCTGCCCAAGGCGGTGAAGAGCGGACATCTGCACTTCAGGGCCTATACGACGTGGATGACGAATTTCGATACCGCCTTCTATTACGAGAAGGACATCCGCATTTTCGACAAGAAGCTGGATTCTGCGGGAGTGACGGTGACGCTGGTGCCCCGGCAGATCAGGCTGCAGTTCTTTCCCGAGGGCGGGGACCTGATCGCGGGAGTGGAGGGCATGGTAGCTTTCAAGGCGAACGACCAGTTCGGCTATCCTTTTCCCGCAAAGGGTTCTGTAGTGGACAAGACCGGCAAGGAGGTGCTGACCTTCGCCTCGGATCATGATGGGATGGGCAAATTTCTGGTGACGCTGGATAAGGACGACTCGCTGACGGCGGTGTGGAAGGATGATGCCGGGGTCGAGCACAGGACGGGGCTGCCTATCGCAAAGACGAGGGGTGCGGCGCTACGGGCGATACCCGGGAATCAGAAGGTATTGTTCTCTGTGGCGCGTGCGCAGGATGGGGGGACGGAGTTTCAGCATCTGACCATCATCGCGCATATGCACCAGCACCTGGTGTACAAGGCCAAGATCAACCTGGAGGAGAATTTTATGAGCGGGGGCACGATTCCAACGGGGCAGCTGCCGTCGGGTGTCTTGCAATTAACCGTTTTTTCGGCGGATATGACGCCGGTGGCGGAGCGGGTGGTCTTTGTTAATAACCATGAATTTCTTTTCAGCCCCGACCTGGCCGTGACGGTGAAGGGTGTGAACAGAAGGGGAAAGAACACACTTGCGATCGACGTCCCGGATACCCTGAAATCGAATATGTCGCTGGCGGTCACGGATGCGACGGCCGACGGGGAGTTTCCGGGGGATGACAATATCATCTCCCGCCTTTTGCTGACGGGAGAACTGCGTGGATATATTCACAATCCAGCATATTATTTCTCGGGGACGGCGGACAGTCTGACCAGGCAGCTCGATCTCGTGATGATGACTCATGGATGGCGGCGGCTGAAATGGGAAATGCTTGCGCGCGGGCAGGTGCCGGTGATCAAGAATCCGGAGCAGGACTATCTGTCCATGAAAGTGCAGGTGCTGGGTGTGGACGCCAGCAAGATCAGCAGGGACGAGTTCATGAATGTCATCATGAGCCGTAAGGACTCGAGTACGCAGATGCTGCAGATACCCCATCTGTCCGGAAATAATTTTGGGGTGACGGGGCTTGTTTTTTTCGATACTGTCCGGGCCTTCTATCAGTTCAATGTCAATCGTGCCCTGTCAGACCAGGCGGCTATAACCTTCAATACGGGTCTGGTAAGGGGGCCGAGGACGGCAAAGCCGCTGACAACGGCTTTTGAAGGATGGACGGCTGAAGACTCGGCCTATCTGAGGCGCAACCGGTATATTGCCGAGGAAATAGCGCGGATAAAGCCGATCGACGACGCGAAGGTAAAGACCCTGGAGTCGGTTACGGTAAAGGGGCGCGTGAAAACAGAGGCCGAGAAGCTGGACGAAAAATATGCGTCGGGTCTTTTCGCCGGCGGGGATGCCTATACGTTCGACCTTATCAATGATCCGCTGGCTGCTGCTCAGCTGGATATCTTTACCTATTTGCAGGGCAAGGTGGCGGGGTTGCAGATCACGCCGGGAAATGGGCCGGGTGGTACGCCTTCGCTGAGCTGGCGGGGGGGCAGGCCGCAGCTGTACCTGAATGAGATGCAGGTGGACGCACAGCAGCTGCAGAGCACGCCGGTGACGGATGTCGCTATGGTGAAGGTCTTCCGACCGGGATCCGGTGTAGGCTTTGGCGGGGGCTCGGGAGGAACGATCGCTGTCTATACCAAGAAGGGGGGGGATGAGAAGCGTTCCGATCCCAATTTCAAGGGACTGTCGCGGGCGTTGCTTATCGGCTATTCGATGCCGAAAGAATTCTATGTCCCGAACTACCTGGAGAACAGTGCGCAGAACGAAGGGGGTGATCTCCGGACGACGCTATACTGGAAGCCTTATGTGCTGACGGACAAGGATAATAAGCACGTGAATGTTGACTTTTTCAACAACGATATTACCAGGAAGCTGAGGATAGTGATGGAAGGGTTCAATGAGGACGGGAAGCTGACGCATATTGAAAAGATCATTCAATAAGGGATCAAAGGTTCGACCTGAAAATTATGAAGATAGCTGAGGTCATCAGTCATTTGGAGGCGCTTGCTCCGTTGTCCTACCAGGAGTCCTATGACAATGCGGGGCTGTTGACGGGCAATGGGTGCTGGGACTGTACGGGGGTGCTGACGACGCTGGATGCGACCGAAGCAGTCGTTGCAGAGGCTGTCGCCCGTGGGTGCAACCTGGTGGTGGCGCATCATCCCATCGTGTTTGGGGGCCTGAAGAAGATCACGGGGCGTAATTATGTCGAGCGGACGGTCATCGCGGCTATCAAGAAGGATATTGCCATTTATGCCATTCATACCAACCTGGACAATATCGTCCGGGAGGGGGTGAATGGGCGGATCGCGGACAAGCTGGGTATTACAGGAGGGAGGGCGTTGATGGCGCGTTCCGGGACCTTGCAGAAGCTTTATTGTTTCGTGCCTGTGGATCACCTCGAAGCCGTCCGGTCGGCGATCTTTGCGGCGGGGGCGGGGCATATCGGGGGGTACGGCGAGTGTAGTTTTGGCGTGGGTGGTATCGGGACATTCAAGGCGGGGGAGGGGACGAAGCCCTATGTCGGGCGGCAGGGGTCGCGGCATGAAGAGATGGAAGTGCGGCTGGAGGTTGTTGTTCCGGTTCATCTCAGCAGGCGGGTGGTGGAGGCGATGATAGCGGCTCATCCCTATGAAGAGGTGGCTTATGACCTGGTCCCGCTGGCCAATACCTGGTCCGGGGTGGGGTCGGGATTGGTGGGTGAGCTGGCGGAGCCTATGGAGGAGAGGGCTTTTTTGGAACGGCTGAAGGAGGTGTTTGGACTGGCGGTGGTACGGCATACGCCGTTGACCGGCAGGATGGTGTCGCGGGTGGCTGTCTGCGGGGGTGCAGGTAGCTTTTTGATTTCCAATGCGTTAGCGGCGGGGGCCAACTTTTATGTCACTTCGGATGTTAAATATCATGAGTTCTTTGATGCAAATGAACAGCTGGTGATAGCTGATATCGGGCATTTCGAGAGCGAGCAATTCACGGTTGACTTGCTTTTTGAGGTTTTGCGGGAAAAATTTAGTAATTTCG
>JAFDYE010000883.1 GCA_018267585.1 Bacteroidota bacterium | reverse complement strand
CTTGTCTACTACGGCGTGGGTGGCATTTTTTGACATAGCGGTTATTGTTGTTTGGTTTTTGAATTTCGTGCCTCTTATATCTGTAAATATTGTGCCAGGGCATAATATCCTGACTGCCAGTAAAGGATGGGGACATGGGGGAACGATATTTCGCGGAATCGCGGAATGGTTCGTGAAATAACGGAAAATGGCGGGGTATGTCCCGGGCGGAACGCTGTATTTGTCTTAGGCGGGCAGCAGGGTACGCCTCAGCTGTTCGAGGACGCCGCGGAAGAAGCCGGCTCCTTTTGCCTGGGCGACCTGGAGTGCGCCGGGCAGGGTGGAGATCCAGACGGCGGCCAGGTTCTC
Source organism: Bacteroidota bacterium (assembly GCA_018267585.1). GTDB lineage: Bacteria > Bacteroidota > Bacteroidia > Chitinophagales > Chitinophagaceae > Puia. The sequence goes on along the minus strand of JAFDYE010000883.1, from coordinate 23,192 downwards.
CGGCGTCTCTTCGAATCGGAATTCGCCGTTCTGGTGGCCTTCACGGAGAACGTCTATCAACCAGCTTTCGATCGTCTCGATGTATTCGTTGGCGGCTTTTTCCATTTTTGGAGGAAGTTCGGAATAGATGGAGGTGGTGGCGCCGATGATGCAGAGATTTTTGCCGGAGAGGCAGTAGTTGGCGTACATGGTGAGGAGGACCTCTGTCTTTTCCCTGGGAGATTGTTCTTTTCCTGCCTCGATGAGGTCGAGGAAGTCTGACCGGTCTTTTTCGATAACGGCGACGCCGAGGTCTTCTTTTGCGGGGAAATAGTGGTGGACGGCGGCGTTCTTGATGTTGAGCTCCTTCGCGATCAATTGATATCTAAAGGAGTGGTAGCCAATTTTTTGGATAAAGTCTCTCCCGAGCTTGATGATCTTGTCTCTAGTGCTGACGCCCTGTATCGTGTTATGTACTGCCATTTGTTTTGAACAGTGTGCTTACTGATGAGTAAGCAATGAATAAATATGGTTAGCCCGTGGCGAATCGTTAGTGGCGGGAATTGGTTAGCTCGTATGAACCGGCTCAGGGGGCTTTTGTTATGCGGCTTTTAATTGAGCAGCTGTTGGACGGTTGCCTGCAACTGGATCTTCGTAAACGGTTTGCAGAGAAAGGTATCTGCGCCGATCTCGAGGGCAAGATCAGAGACTTCTGCGTCCGCGCCTGAGATCATGACGATCTTTGTGGCAGGGGAAGTTTCCTTGATGTAGCTGATAAAGTCGACGCCCATGCCATCGGGAAGGCGGTTGTCTAACAGAATGAGGGTGGGTGTTTCTTTCTCGAGGAATGTTCTTGCACCTGAGAGGGTTTTAACGTGGTCGATCGCCCACTCCGGCTGATTCAACAAGATGTTGAGGAGCAGACACATGTCGCCTTCGTCTTCGACTATCAGGATTTTCTTCATACATCAGTTTTTGTTCAGGATGAACAATTTTTGGGCCAATCGGGTTTTTGGAAGGCAGGAATGGACGCAGGTGCGCCGGTATAGGGGGGAGCGTGAGTTGCAGCGGATTAAAAAATTTCCAGGTGGCGGATCGGGAGCAGGTGATAGTGTGGTTTAGCTTCCACACTGACGGATGTTTGTGGTGTCTTTTTTCCAGGGGACAGGGCTGTTGCCGATGTCTGACAGGGTGGTTTGGGTTTTTGTTGTAATTTCCGACATGGGCAATATTTTAACTATCGATGTCGGCGGTTCACATATTAAATGTACGATCCTCGACGAACAGGGTGCTATGCAGACGGAATACAGGCGGGTGGATACGCCCCGGCAGCCGCGGCCGGAGAATGTGCTTGCTACGATCACCGGGCTGGTGAAGGGTCTTCCTGAATATGACAGGGTTTCGGTTGGCTTTCCGGGTTATGTCCGAAATGGGGTCGTCTATACCGCTCCCAACCTGGACAATCCGTACTGGAAGGACGTTCCTTTTGGTCAGCAGATCAGCAATGCGCTGGTCAGGCCTGTCCGGCTGGTCAACGATGCCGATCAACTGGGGCTTGGGGTGGTCAGCGGCAAGGGTTATGAGATCGCTGTCACGCTGGGGACGGGTTTTGGAACGGCTTTCCTGATCGACGGCTATCTGTTGCCGCATATGGAGTTGGCGCATCACCCTGTCCGTAAGGACGTGGACTATGACGCCTATATCGGGGAGAGGGCCCAGAAGGATGTGGGGAAGGAGAAGTGGAACCGGCGGGTGGGGAAGGTGCTGGAGATATTAAAGGTGGTCTTCAACTACGACCGGCTGTATATTGGCGGCGGCGAAGCGCAGAAGCTGACGATCCCGCTGGAGGAGAATATGATCCTTTTTTCCAACCAGGATGGGATCAAGGGCGGGGCAAAGCTGTGGCAGCTGGAGGATAAATACCATATCAGTACGAATTACCCGGTGCAGTCTTAAAAAAAGAGTAAATTACCGGTAAAACACCAGTATGAAACTTATCGTATGTTTAGGCCTCCTCCTAACCGGAATGTCTATGGGCGGACGGGCCCAGTCACTGAAGAATACCAGCTGGCGGATGTTCGTCGATCAATTGCACGACAGTCTCACCATTCACATCGGAACGGATTCTTCTTTTGTCACCTCCAGTGACGGATCGGTGGTGGTCCGATCGGTTTGTAAGCTCTCGGGCGACACGGTTTCCCTGACGGACTATGACGGGCAATATGCCTGTCTGGATATGAAGGGGACCTATAAGATCGGGATGGTGAGTGATGAGCTTGGGTTTACGCTGATCGACGATCCTTGTGAGGGGAGAGTGGGGACGTTGAATAATTCGAAGTGGAGGAAAGTTGCCGAGAAGTAAGGGAGGCCGGAATGGTATATTTTCGTTGATGGAAATGTTTCAATATAGTCTGGCGCTTCCTGAGAAGCGCAGGGGGTTTCATCTTATTACGCAGGAGGTGTTGCGGGCGGCGCCGGCGATCGGGCGGTTCAGGCGGGGGATGTGTCAGGTGTTTATCCGGCATACGTCGGCCTCGCTGACCATCAATGAGAATGCCGATCCGACGGTGAGGCGGGATTTCGAGACTTTTTTCAACAAGGCTGTGCCGGAGAATGATCCGGATTATGTACATAATGATGAAGGGCCCGATGATATGCCTGCGCATCTGAAGGCGGCTATCCTGGGAGCTTCTGTGCTGATACCTGTTGTTGACGGCAGGTTGGCCCTGGGTATCTGGCAGGGTATCTATTTGTGTGAGCACCGGAATCGTGGCGGGAGCCGGGAGATAATAATCTCCTGCTGGGGGGAAGAGGTTTAGGCGCGGGTGGCCCGGTCGCGGTCGGGAGTCTGGTAGAGCTCTTCGGGGATCCGGGCAAGGGTCGAGGTGTGTATTTGTTCGCCGAGGCCATAGAACTGCTGGAAGCTCATGATGAGGGGGCGCCATTTGTCGGGGTCGATATGGTCGGGTTTTCCTTCCATCAATATCCGGTCGTCGAGGTGTATACGGACGATCTTTAGCTCGAGCGTGATGATCCGCCCGCGTTGCTGCGGGTCTTCGTCGCTGAGGGGGTGGGTGGACACCAGCTGTGCCTCCATGTGGACGGGGCATTCCCGGGCCCGTGCGGGACGGACGATGTCGGAGGGAAGGGGGGTGAGGCCGGCGGTGGCGAATTTGTTGGGTTCGAAGCGGTAGCCTTTTTGTTGTTTGCCGGCGGGGACGGGGTTTGATCCGGTGGTCAGCGCGAGCCGGTTGACTGCGCCGACCTCGTCGACGGAGGGGAGGTTGAGGACGCATTCGCCTGTTCGCAGGAGGTTCTCCGTGGTTTTTGAGAAGGCGGAAATGCCGATCATGCAGCGCCAGCCCAGCCAGAAGACTGAGGAGATCGGGGCGAGATTGTATGTGCCGTCGGCGTTGACCGTGCTGAGCAGGACGACGGGTGTGCCGAAGTAGAGAATAGATGGATGACTTATCTGGTGCATTGTTTTTTGTTCAGGATGTAAAATTGGGAAGAAGCGGGGGGATGGGAAACCCGGAACTTGCGGGATTTTGGTGGGGATGGATGATTGGGTTAGTGGGAGGTTTTGGGTGGCGGCGCGCGGCGCCAGCTGTTAATGAGCGAGGCGGGTGGTGGCTCCGGGCGCGGGACCGGAGGAGGGGTGTGGCACAGTTTTTTGACTTGTGGTTGAAAATAACCATTAGCAATGGAAACTGTTGATGTTGTTATAGAGACGCCGAAGGGTAGCGTTCAGAAATATGACTATGATCCGGAAACCCGTTTTTTCCGGATGAAGAAGATCCTGCCTTCGGGTATGGTATTTCCCTACGATTTTGGTTTTATTCCGCATACAAAGGGGGAGGATGGCGATCCGCTGGATGTGATCGTGATCTCGGAGTTCATGAGCTTCCCGGGTGTCATTATGAAGTGCCGGATCATCGGAGGGATCAAGGCCGAGCAGTCTGCGAAGAAGGGTGGCGGAAAGATGATCAGAAATGACCGGTTCCTCGTGATCCCTAAGTTCTCCAATATTTTTCAGAACATTAAATCAATGGAAGATCTGCCCAGGCAGATCATGGACCAGCTGGAGCAATTCTTTGTCGACTACAACAAATTGGAGGGAAAGGAATTCAAGGCGTTGAAGCAGATGGACTCGAAGGAGGCCTGCAAGCTGATCAGCGTGGAATGACGAAACTTCAAAATTTGCATCTGGAAGGCAGTGGCAATTGTGGAATGGCGCTTATTTCAGCAAGTTTGCCAGCGTTGTGGCGTTGTCGGTGGCATAGCCGTGGACGTCATTGTTGAAGAATATCCAAAGGTCGTGACCTGCGTCAAGCCAGGCGCGGCATTTCCGGGCCCAGGCTTTTAATGTCGGAGTCGTATAGGAGGTAGCGTAGCTGCCGTCGGGGCCGTGAAAGCGGAGGTAGATGTGCCGGGCGGTGACGATCTCGGAGGATGCCCAGCGGTCGCCTGACTCGGCGATGACCCAGCCGACGCGGAGCTTTTTCAGAAGGGCGAGCGCTTCGGTGGACGCCCAGCTTTCGTGCCGGGCTTCGAGGGAGAAGGACCAGCCTTTGTAGTTGTTCTGCAGATAGGAAAAAAAATCGTTTGTTTTTTTGGGATTGAAGTGAAGGATCGCTGGCAGCTGAATAAGGATGGGGCCGCAGCTTTTCCGATATGGATCGAAAACGTCGAAGAAGCGGGGGCAGGCCTGTTCGGGGTCGTTGAGCTTTTTGGCGTGGGTGATGAAGCGGCTGATCTTGGGGCAGAAGCGGAAAGTTTTTGGAACTACCTCCTGCCAGTGTTGGACGGTGCCTGGCAGGGGCAGCTTGTAGAAGCTGCTGTTGATCTCGGTGGCGTTGAAGTGCCGGCTATAGAATTCGAGCTGTCGGGAAACAGGAAGACTGGCGGGATAGAAGCCACCCCGCCAGTGTTTGTAGCTAAATCCGGAGGTGCCGATGTACAGCTTGCCGGTCGACATTCTTTTTTTATTCTTCTTCTTTTTCGCCGGCTGCCTGGCGGTTGCTGGTGCTTTCGGCAATTTGGGTCAGGAGCTGGTCTGCCTTTTTCTCTTCTTCCAGCGTCTGTTGGAGCAGCCGCGCGACGTTATTGTGGCCGAGTGTTTTGGCGATTTGTATCAGGCTGCCGTAGGTGGCTATCTCATAGTGTTCGGCTTTCTGCCCTGCCATGATGAGGCCGACGTCGCGGGTCGAGGTTCCCTTGTCGGTGTCTTCTATTACTTCCTGGCCTTCTTCGGTGATGCCTTGCATGGCGTCGCATTTTTTTGCCTGGGCTTTTTTGCCGAGCATTTCGAAGGCTTGTTCGAGGCGTTGGACGTGGCCTTGGGTCTCGGTGGTATGGTTGTCGAAGGCTTGCCGGAGCTCGTCGGATGTGGCGGCTTTTTTTAGTCGGGGCAAGGTTTTCACCAGTTGTTTCTCGGCCCAGTAGATGTCTTTGAGCTCGTCGATGAAGAGCTCTTCCAGCTTGGAGGATTCGCTTGCGCGGGATGAGGATAAGGACTGGCGGGTGCGTGAGGGCTGACCCGTGCGAGAGCCCGAAGAAGACTGGCCGGTGCGAGAGCCCGAAGAAGACTGACTCGTGCGTGAGCCGGGAGCCGGCTTACGCGAGGCGGATGTTGGTCGAGAAGGGGTGGTGGCCCTTACGGTCTTTTTTTTGGGTGCTGTTATTCCAGGCATAAATTAGTTTTTCAGTAGTAATAGTGAATTTCATGCCAGGGGTAGACGGGCTAATTTTGGAAGCCACGGGAAGAGGAATGGGAAATCGGGAGGTATTAACGGTTGTTGGGCAGGGGTTTAGGTTTCAGAGGCGTCGAGACAGCGGAATTTGGAGAGAATGGATACTTGAATACTAGCAACGGTCAGCTGTCATAGCCCGAAGGTCGGTAATAGTGTGCATATATGAACATAGGGAGAGATTTTTTTTATAATCAGGGTTATTCGGGCACGGTGGTTATATTGCCGTTGTTGGCCTGGAGGATCTTTACTTTGTTGTTGTCTATAATTCCGGTTTCGAACGTCGACCGCCCGGGTTCAATGAGCTCGCTTGCATAGATGATCGGGCAGCGCCGAAAGTACGGCGGAGTAAGGGTAAGTACTTATGTGTCCTGCGGACCCTGGTGAAATAAATATTTACCCTGGGATCTTTTGGTTTAGGGGTGTCTTCTTCTTCATGAAAATGGTGTTTATTCGTTGTTGTATTCTATTATCGCCTACCGCTAATTTCCCAGATCATATTTTCTCAAGGAGCCATCCCCATTATCGATAATAGAGTCGTAGGGCTATTGACGATTCTTTTCAATATAGATTCTTTCGTCTGTCTTTACCAGGACGATGCGAAGAACAGGCAGAGCGGGACTGTGCTTACCTATACCAGATATCTCCTGCCGCAGCTGAATGCGGAGTGAAAGACGGCTGATGGCCTATTGGGGGGCGCGTCACCGGAATAATCCGGCATTCAATGTTAGTCGCAAGCCTGAGGAGGGAGAGGGGCGCAGAAAACCCCCAAGGATAGAGGGGTAGTGAACAACAAACGGATTGGCGCGGAGAGTACCCGCGCCATCCGTTTTTACATGCGAGCTTTATGGGCCAGCCCTGGCTTCGTTGGCCAGGCGGGACAGCGGGGGTTGCGACTGGTCATGGAGCGGGACGTGCGTACCGAGGTGCCGAGACCGGCGGCCGGCGCAGCTTTTTCATTTTAGGGTTTTCATTAGATTTTCGTAAGGTTGATAGCCGGTAAGTTTTACGGGCGGTCGTCCCGGGAGTTTGAACACCAGGGTTGGGAAACGTGTGATGCCAAGGTATTTTGTCTGCTGCCAGTCTTTTTTGAAGGCTTCGAGACCGCGGCTGTTCAGGTCCGCGTGGAACAGGCTGGTGTCGAAGGATGCTTCGGCGGTCGCCAGGTTTTCAGCGAGGTCCGTCAGGACGCTGGTCCTGGCGATGTTGAGGCTGTGCTGCATGACGGCCTGGCGGGCGAGGCAGAGGTATTTTTCGCCGAAGGCTTTTGACTGCTGTTCGGCCGATTTGACGGCAATGCAGGCAGGAAACGAGGAAGCCGGTGGATCGGTAATCCAGATGCGATCGTCGATGTCGACACCCGATACGTATTTCGCGTGCATCCACTCGGGTCCCATCTGGGCGGGTTTCCGGATGGAATTGACGGTGTCGTTATAGCTCTTCCAGGAAGGGAGCAGACCACCCATGATGTAGGTGATGTCAGGTTTCGCGCCGAGGCGCTCGAGGAATTTTTGCCATTGTGGTTGCATGGCCCAGCTCCAGCAACAAAGCGGATCGGTATAGTAGATGATCTTTATGCCGTCTGTTACCGGGGTCGCGGGCGTATTAATTTTTTGTCGTTCTTCTTCTTTTAGATGGTGCATGTTTTGTCTTTCTTTCGGCGGGGTCTTTTTCTTCGAGGCCGGGTGTGTTCCACTGCTGGATGCCTTGCGGGACGGAGCCGTTGATCTCTTCCATTTTCAGTTGGCTCATCTGGCGGTTGGCTTTTTCGACGGCTTGTTCTGTCCTGTTGGTGCCTTTTGCTTCATGGCGGAGGAGTCCGTTGGTCTCCATGATATAGCTGACGGGGTCGTCGACGTATTGGATGGTCTCTTTGAGGACGGTGGACTCGCCTTCGCACCAGGGGCCGGCGAAGTCGTTGCCGCTGGACATATTGAAATAGGTGTTGCTAAATCGGGGGTCGGCCTGGAGGACGCCGGGCGGGAAGTTGGGGTTGATGGTCCCCAGGGCCGCCTCGAACATCTGGTAGTGAGCTACTTCGCGGGTCATGAGGAAGTTGAGTGTTTCTTTGACATGTGGGTCATCGGTGAACTGGAGGAGATATTCATACACCATTTTTGCGCGGGTCTCTGCGGCGATGTCGCTGCGGAGGTCGGAACTGAGGTCGCCCTGTACGTCGCCGTTGATATATGCGGCGCTCCAGGGGACGCCCTGTGAGTTGGTGTAAGCTGGGCCGCCTGCGGTGCCGACGAAGAACTGGGGCGCGGTGATGCCCTGGTGGATGAGCTCTTCTTTGGCGGTTTTTCCGTCGAGTAATTTCATGATCTCGGAGTTCTCGGCGGCGTTCTTGAGGTCGCCGTTGATGCCGGTGAGGAGCATCTGGATGGTAGCTCCGACGATCTCGAGGTGGCTGAACTCTTCGATGGCGATATCCATCAGCATGTCGTATTTATCGGGGTAGGGATTTTTAGCGCCGAAGGCCTGTCCGAAATATCGGAGGGCGGCTGCGAGCTCGCCGTTGGCGCCGCCGAACTGTTCGAGCAGGAGTGTGGCGAATGCGGGGTCCGGTCTGGAGACGCGCGCATTGAATTGAAGGTCTTTTACATGGTAGAACATTTCAGATGATTTGGAAGGTTATAAATAGAAAGAGATTTGCTAATCGTATAAAATATTATACCAGCGCTATTTTCTATTTGCGGGGTGGATCTCTTTGCTACAGGAGGAATTTGCCGTCCGGGGTTAGCAGGTCCACTTTGAGATTGCGAACGGAGACGGTTTTTTTTCTGCGAAATTGCCCCTGTCCGACGCTGTGATGAAGAAGCCGGTGGCGTGTAAGGATACTTATCCGATTGCCGATGGTGAGTAATCGTTGCTACAGGTGACTGTTGACAAGATGCGGTGATATAATCTATTGCGGCGTGGCAAGGGTTTTGATGCAAAAGGAAAAAACGATTGTTCACTTTTAAAAATCATGATCATGGAAAACAGACCTAATAATTCGAGCGGGAGCCTTAAGATGAAAGGTAACTGGAATGAAATGAAGGGTAAGATAAAGCAGCAGTACGCGAATCTTACCGACGACGACCTGTTGTATGAGGAAGGAAAGGAAGATGAGCTCTATGGGCGTATTCAGAAGAAGACGGGTCGTACGAAGGAAGAGATCAAGAGCTGGATCGATAAGCTGTAGGCCGGCCGTGCGATCTGTTGGGCGGCCGGATGGATCTTATTGGCCGCTGTGTCCGCCGGATTCCACAATTGGTTTGTTAAATTGTGGATGGGATTGGTCGCCGGGTGGCGATTAAAGCGCGGAAAGGGGTGGCACGATTTTAGAATCAGATGTAGTAACAAGGATGGTGATTTCCAGCTGAACAATTATAAAAGCGCGTAAAAAACGCTATTATAAAAAGTAAATGGAATAAGCATCCGCGAAAGCTGTGTTCCGAAAGGAGTACAGCTTTTTTTATTTGCATGATCCGGGCAGGGGTAGAGCGTTCTATTGTGGGGGAAGAGTGTTAACTTACCTATAAATGAACTATTATGAAACCTTATGTGATCTGTCATATGATGAGCTCGGTCGATGGCCGCACGCTGACGGGCAATTGGGGAAGGGTTAAGGGGATGGGTGCGTACGAGGAGACGGGGAGTAGCTTTAAGGCGAATGCCTGGATATGCGGGAGAACGACGATGGAGCGGGATTTTGCCAGCGGCAAGCCGCTGAAGCTGAGGTCGAACGGGAAGGCGCTGCCAAAGACTGATCATCTGGCGTCTCTCGATGCCCGGTCGTTTGCTATTGCGGTGGATAAGGACGGGAAGCTGAACTGGGAGAAGGCTTCGATCGGCGGGGATCATCTTGTGGTGGTGTTGAATGAGGGGGTGAGCAGCGCTTATCTGGGCCACCTGAGGGATAAGAAGATCAGCTATATTTTCGGTGGGAAGCGGGAGCTTGATCTGAAGCTGGTGCTGGAAAAATTATGGGAGGGGTTTTTTATCCGGAAATTGTTGTTGGAGGGTGGGGGACATCTGAACGGTTCATTCCTGAAGGCGGGGCTGATCGATGAGCTGAGCGTACTGCATTTGCCGGTGGCGGATTGTAATATGGGGGCTCCTTCGATATTTGAGGATAGCGAGGGGAATAAAGTGCCGGTCAGCAAGCTGGAGCTGCTGAAGGTGAAGAAACTGGAGAACGATGTCCTGTGGCTGAGGTATAAAGTGCGTTAGTGTACGACGACCACGTCGAAGAAGTATTTTCCTTCGCGCTGGACCCCGCTGACCTGGACCCGTTGGTAGTGGGAGCCGGCTTCGTCGCAGGAGGTTTCGCCCTCGAGGAACTGGTCGGCGGCTTTTTCGGCGTCGCGTATGTCGCGGCAGTCTTCGACGATGACGATGTTGCGGTCATCGGGCTGGAAGTGAGCGGTTGGTGCTGGCATAATCATTTGATTTTTTGGAAGTCATAGTGTCCTTTTATCTCGGTGTTGAGGAAGATGCCCTTGGAGGAGGACGATCGCATTTTTTCGTAAACGGCTGGGGGCACTTCTTTGTAGTCGTAGATGTTGCCCGAGACGTATACGACCCGCAGGGTATGCGATGGCTCATCGTATTTTATGGCTCTCACAACAGAAGAAGGCATACAGCCGGTAATGCCAAAATCAGGCCGGATCGGGGAATAGGAAGGGGAAATAAAAACCCCCGGTGTCAGCCGGGGGTGCACTCAATCAAATACCATTAACCATTTAACCTTATCCTGACTCAAAAGTAGGATGTTTTGATTTGGTGTGGTAATATTTGAAGGGAGATCGAGGCGGTTTGAGGTAATGGAGAGATCAATGCTAAGTAGATGCTCTTAATTTTGGGAGTTGGGGAGGCGGGGAGGTGTTTAGCGCATTCTTTCGGGATAAAGGTGTAAATACAGCTCGCCGGCCAGCGGGGTTTTCCCATAGAGGTCCTGCAGGCGGCGGGCTGATCTGTATACGGACAGTTGTCCTCCTCCGGCGACGGTGAGGTGGTGGCAGGTGAAGAGGTCGTAGGTCAGGCCTGCTGTAGCCGTGGCAATCCGCATGAGATCGTCCTCAGGGCCGTATTCAGCCCCAAGGTTGAGCTCCTCGAGCGATTTTTGAACCCACTCGCCGCGGGCATAGAAAGCCCATTTATCGAGCTTGAACGTGGCCTCGAGCAGGGCTGCGTTGGAGGGCGCCTGGCCGGTCAGCTTGTTCTGTCCCCAGAGGGCGGTGGCGGCGAGCCAGGAGGAGGGGCTCAGGCTTGTGGTATATGTTGCTGAAGCGGTGGTGCGGTGGATGTTCTCGTCGGGGTGCAGGGCTTCGGGGCTTTTGATATAGCCGTGGGAGACCTGGAGGGCCCAGTCTTTTGCCGGGTTGAAAGACAGTCTGCCGCTCCAGGAGTCGAATCGTGGTTTGTCGAAGTCGTAGCGATGTTCGTCGGGTTCGCGACCGGTGAAGGAGGAGCCTTCGAGCCGCCAGTTGTCGTAGCGTATCCCTGCTGTGGCGACGCCGAAGGTGATATGGGTGGCGTCGGCCCAGTGGTGGCTGATGGGGGCGTCGGGCATGAACATCGCGGAGGGGCGGTGCATGAAGGTGACGGGGCCCAGTGCGGGTTCGCCGGGGTAGCTGAGGTAGACGAAGACGTCGGTCTTTGGTGAGAGGGCCTGGGCGTAGCTGACCGACAGTTCGGAGAACAGGTCGTGCGGGTGCTGCCGGTCCACGAGGGGTTTGTTCTGCCAGGATTCGCCGGTTTGGAACAGGAGGGGATAGCCTGCGCCGCCTGCGATGAGCGCGTCGGTGGAGAGCATGATGTTGAAGTGGAAGAGGCCGTTGGTTGCGACCTTGTGCTGTCCCATTGCCATGAGCATGTCAGGGGCGTCCCATTTTTCGCCTCCGCGGCTGCCTTTGCCGCGGAGGTCCTGGTGGTTGTAGCGGGGGAAGACGTCGCCATGGAACATGAACATCCAGCCGGATGTATGGAGCATGTAGCCGTACATGGGCGAGGCGTCGGGTTTCCAGCTCGTGCCGGAGCCGTTGCGGCTCATGGGCAGGTTGAGGGAGAAGGCGCTGGGCATTTCCTGTGCGTGGAGGCGGGTTGCGCAGATGGCCAGTGACAGGAGTACAGCTGATAGATTTCTATTCATACCATTCGATTATGTAGGTGCCGATCGCGTTGATGAGGCCGTTGTGGCCTTTGGGTTCGTCGCGGTTCTGCCAGCCTAATTCGCCGCAGCAGATATAGGCGAAGAGCCGGCCGTCGATCTCGACGCGGTAAAATACGGGTAGTCCTTTCGCGTCCAGTTCGTCTGAAGGAAGGATTGTGCCTGAGTAGTGGTTGCCCTCGTAGTCGAGTTCGAGGGGGAAGGTTTTGGTCGTATCCATGGTGTGGCGGGTGAAAAAAGCATGCCATGGAAAAGAAAAAGCCGGGCGATGGGCCCGGCTTCGGAGTTATGTCATTTGGCTGATGCTTATTTATCCTTCAGCAGGATCCAGTGGATCCTTATGTCTGCGGCGTCGGGTGAGCGGGTGATGACCAGGCGGTGCGGCTGGCCGTCGGTGACGGGGTCGAGCGCAGCGTCAAGCGTTGCGGGCGTTTTGTAGCCGTCGCCGAGGTCGGCGTGGCCGATGGCCGGACCCGATATTGCGTCGAGGTGGAATTCGATGCGACGATTGCCGGTGGTGTCCTTTCCGGGGGTGAAGGAGAAGGTCACCGATCTGACGCCGGTGAGGTCGATGCTATCGGTGGAGATGGTGCGTTCGCCTCCTCTCCTGCCAAAGCTGATCTTCGGATTGTGGAGGGACATGGCTTCGGTGGCCGTCAGGGGCTTGATGCCGGGGCCGCCTTTGTCCGTATAGGTCGCGGTGATCGTCAGGACGCCTTTTTCTTTTTCCGGCTTGTCGAGCGTGGGGTTGAGGGTGCCTGTCGCGGGCAGGGATTTGATCTTCGGCGCTGCGAGGGACTGGATATAGCCGATGATGAGGCGGATGTCCTCTTCTTTCAGGTCCGGGTGCGCGGGCATGACGACCTCGCCCCATTTGCCGCTGCCTCCTTTTTTGATCTTCTGCACGAGGTTGGGGACCATATTGGGGTCTTTCTGGTAGCGGATGGCGACGTCCCTGAATGCCGGTCCGATGGATTTCTCGGCGGGTTTGTGACAGGTCTTGCAGTCGAGGGACATCATGATGTTCCTGCCGGTGGCGGCGGAGCTGAGGACCTGGTGTCCCTGCGGGGCTGCCGCCTTGTCGGTGCCTTCGAGGTAGTCGGCCGTTACGATCAGGTTGTTCCTGACTATCGTTCTGTCTTCTTTGTCTTTTGCCGTGACGCTGTAGGAGACGGGTGTTTCGGGGAAGTAGAAGGTCTTATTTCCGTCGAGCGCGATGTGGACGGTGGGGGCTTCGTTGCCGGCGTAGACGCCGACCGTATTGCTGACTGCCGGCTTGCTTTTGCCGTCCCTGACCTCTACCGAGATGGGATAATCGCCGGCCTTTGTGATGGTATAGTTGAGGCTGGGTGTGGTCGTCGTCTTCCGGAGGGTTTTGCCTATGTGCCAGACGTAGGTCAGGGTGTCGTTCTCGGGGTCCTTTGCTTCGATGCTGGCGTTGAGGTGGAGAGGAAGTCCGCCGGACGTTTTGTTGAGCTGGATGTCGGTGATCCTTGGGGTGCGATTACCCGCGTTGAAGTCGATGCGGGAGATGCCGGCGTCGGGGTTCTTGCTGAACCAGCCGCTGCCGTATTCGAGGACGTAGAGTCGTCCGTCGGGGCCCATTTCGGCGTCGATGGGGGAATTCCATTTGGTGTGTTCCATGAATGGCTCCATGTGTTCGTAGTCGCCGTTGTCTTTGAGCGTAACGACCTTGAACCAGCAGCGGGTGAAGTCATAGATGAAGACCTTTCCGTCGTAGTAGTCGGGGAGGCGTGTGGTCTTTGGATACATATCCGAGTAAAAGACGGGGCCGGCCATGGCGCAGCGGCCGCCGCTGCCTACCTCCGGGAAGTCGGGCGAGCTGGCATAGGGATACCAGATGAAGGCGGGCTGTGCCGGCGGGAGGTCGCGCAGGCCGGTATTGTTGCGGGATTCGTTGACGGGGTGTTCCGGGTCGAAGGCGGGTCCGTTGGAATCGGTTGCATAGTCGTGAATATGATAAGGGTAGTTGTTACCGACAAAATACGGCCAGCCGTAGAAGCCGGCTTTTCTTGCCTGGTTGATCTCGTCATAGCCGCGGGGGCCTCGTGTGGAGAGGCTGTCGTTGTTGGCGTCCGGGCCTACCTCACCCCAGTAGAGGAAGCCGTTCTTCTTGTCTACAGATATCCGGTAGGGGTTGCGGTCGCCCATAACGTATATTTCGGGGCGGGTCTTTTCTTCGCCGACGGGGAAGAGGTTGCCTTCGGGTATGCTGTAGGTGCCGTCCGCCTTTAGTTTGATGCGAAGGATCTTTCCGCGCAGGTCGTTGGTATTGCCGGCGCCGCGGCGTGAGTCGTATTGCAGGTGGCCGGGGCGGTCGTCGAGGGGAGCGTAGCCGTGGCTGGGATAGGGTGTATGCGGCTCGTCGAACGGCGTGGAGTTGTCACCGGTAGAGACGTAGAGCAGGCCCTTGCCGTCGAAGGCGATAGAGCCGCCGGTGTGGCAGCATATCTCGCGCTGGGAGTAGAGCTGGAGGATCACTTTTTCCGATGCGGGGTCGATCTTGTTGCCGGTGTAGGTGAACCGGGAGAGCCTGTTGACAGAGGTATCCGCGGGGCTGTAGTAGATATAGACGTAGTGGTTGGTCGCGAAGCGGGGGTCGGCCTGTATGCCGAGTACGCCTTCTTCCGCATTTACGCCGGGGGTATGCTTTGTCTTGAAGTAGACGTTGAGGAAGCCGGCCTGCGTTACTTTTTTTGTGACGTGGTTGTAGCGAAGTATCTCTCCGCGGCGCTGGGCAACCAGTATGTCCAGGTTGGGGAGGATGGTCATTTCGGTGGGCTCGAAGAACTCGCCCATGGCCAGTGGTGTCTTGGTAAAGCGGTCTTCCTCCGGAGGGGAGGGTTGCTGGGTGTTGTAGCTGGTAGTCGCGAGAAGGATCGCTACAAGGCAGATGAATCTATTCATATGGAGATACTTGTTTTTAGAGGTTAAAGCCCAGGGTTACGCCGTAGGTCTGCGGGTCCCCGAGGTGGGCGGCGCCGAAGTCGTAGGCATAGGCAATGTATTTTTTATTGGTGAGGTTCCTTTCCCAGAGGAGAAGGCTGAAATTCTTTGTTTTTATACCTGCGCTGATGTTGAACAGGCTGTAGGGCGATTGTTGGATGGTGTTGGCCAGGTCGAACCAGGTGTTGCCGAGGTAGCGCCATTCGCCGCGGACGACGAGGGATGGGCGTTGGTCGTGGAGGTTGACGCCGTTATGCCGGTCGCCGGGTTGCTGTCCTTTCCGGGAGAGTTGGTAGCTGTACTGGGCGGCGAGCATGGACGTATATTCGGGGGTGAAGACCTGGTGTTTGCCTTTGAGATCGACGACGGAACCGTTGGAAGACAGTTTGAGCTGGTCGTAGAGGGCGTGGGTGTAGCCGAAGCTATAGTTCAGCTCGAGTCCTTTGAGGGGTGTGGCGGCGAGCTCGGCTTCGAAGCCTTTGCTGTTGAGGCGGCCGGCGTTGCGGGTGACGGTGATGGCGTCGGGGAGGACGAGTGTCGGCACCTGTGCGTTGCGGATGGTCGAGTAGAACACCGCGAGGTTGGCCTGGAGTCTGCCCCTGATTATGCTGGTCTTATAGCCGGCTTCGAAGTTGTTGCTGTATTCGGGCTGGTATGCGTATAAGGGTGGTTGTGAGGGATCGGAGGACAGCTGGGTCAGGCCGCCGGTGCGGAAGCCGCGGCTGTAGGTGCCGTAGAGGGTCTGGCTCTTCGAGAGGAAGTAGCTGAGGGTTGCCTTGGGTGACCAGGCGTGGAAGCTGGTCTTTCCGCTGGTGTCGGGTGTTGTTGTTATGGCCGGTGCGCCGTCGGGCTGGTATTCGCCGAGGACGTTCTCCGACTGGTGTTCGTAGTCATAGCGGAGGCCGGCAGTCAGCTCGAGCTGTCGCGTCAGCTGATAGGAGGCCTGGCCATAGAAGGCGATGCCTTTGTTCGTGCTTTTTGTGGTGTTGATCGTCGCGAAGTTGCTGTCGGGTACGCCGAGCATGGCGGCGTCCTTGCCGTAGTGGGTGGCCTGTTTTACCGGGGCGTCGTTGTGGAAGAGGTATGCGCCGGTGGTCCAGCTCCAGGGGGAGTTGCGGCCAGCGGGCGAGGCGAACTTGAATTCCTGGGTCCAGGTTTTTGTTTTATTCCAGTCGCCGCCATAGTTGTTGATGATGGTGATGGCGTCGAGGGGTGAGAAATCTCCGTCGATCGGCTGGGTGTAGTAGCGATAGTTCTGCTGCCAGGCCGTCTGCGAGGTAAAGATGAAGCCGCGGCCTTTGTAGTTGACCGATAGGCTGGAGTTGATGGTGTTGTCGATCATTTTTGTGACCGCGTTCTGGTTGAGGTGGAATGGGTCCTGAAAGGGATCGCTTGCTACCAGCGGGAAGGGTCCCTGGTTGCGGTTGTCGACGTGTTTGACGTTCAGCGTGACGTCCCAGTTGGCGGCGGGGAGCCAGCGCAGGTAATAGTTGCCGGTGAAGCTGTGCTGGTCCTCGTAGGAGTGGTTGTTGAAGTCGTTGTGATAGTATCCGTTGCGGCTGTCGTAGAGGCCGGCAGCGCCGATAAAGAGCCTGTTCGGGATGAGGGGGGCGCGGAAGCCGAGCGAGTAGCGTTGGCGGCCGTAGTTGCCGACGGTTACTTCGGCGAAGGATCTCAGGTCGTTGGAGGGCTGCCTGGTGATGATATTGATGACGCCGCCCATGGCATTGCGGCCATAGAGGGTGCCCTGGGGTCCGCGGAGGACCTCTATGCGGTCGACGTCCAGGAGTTGGAAGATATAGCTGTCGAGGCTGAACTGGTTAACGCCATCTATATAGGTCGCGACGGCGGGTGTATAGGAGGTGGTGGCAATGCCGCGGATGCCTGTGGCGTTGCGGCCGTCGCCGGGATCTGCGGAGTAGAGGTCGGGGACGATGGCGGTGATGTCGTGGCTGTTCCAAAGGCGGTAGTCGCTGATCTGGCGGGAAGAGAGTGCGGTGATGGAGGCGGGTACTTTTTGGAGCAGCTCCTGTCTCTTCTCTGCGGTGACGACGACCTCGTCGAGTTGTTTGGAGGAGGGAGCCAGGGGGATGTCGAGCTGGCTGTCGCGCCGGTTGTTGATAGTCCGGGTGGTTGTGGCATAGCCGGCGGAACTGATCTCGAGGGTGTAGGTGCCGGGGCGGAGCGTTGCGGGCAGTTCGAACCTTCCGCTGGCGTCGGCGATGATGGTGTAGCCGGTGTTTAAGATATTGATGGTAGCGCCGGGGATGGTTTTACCGGATTGGGCCCTGGCGGTCGAAAATGCTCCTATTAGAAAAAATAAAAATGTAACAATCGTCCTATTCATGCGATGAAGATACGGCATCCTCTTTATGTATGAACAGCTCGCGGGAAGGAAAGGCCAATTCGATACCCTCGTTCTCGAACCGGTCGAGCATGGCTAAATTTATAGCCTGCTGAATATCCATGTATTTATTGTAGTCTGCATCGAGTACGATGTATACCACTTCGAAGTCAAAGCTGTATTCGCCGAATTTCAGGAAGTGGGCACGGTCGAATTTGACGGGCTTTTGGGTCTCGATGATGCTTTTTATTATGCCGGGCACCTTTCTTATTTTATCGGATGGGTTGGCGCGGTCGAGGGAGAAGGAAAAAACGATGCGGCGGGTCACCATCCTTTTATAATTGTGGACCCAGGAGCCGGTGAGGGCGCTGTTGCTGGCGATGAGCTGTTCGCCGTCCAGGGTTCGGATGCGGGTGGTCTTTATTCCGATGTATTCGATGCTGCCCATTCCTTTTTCGGTGATGATGAAGTCGCCGATCTCGAATGGCTTGTCGAAGAAGATGACGAGGTAGCTGAAGAGGTCTGCGAGGACGGTTTGGGCGGCGAGGGCGATGGCGATGCCCCCGACGCCGAGGCCGGTGATGATGGTCGTGATATTATATCCCAGGTTGTCGATAACGAAAACGAAGCCGATCATCCACAGGAGGATGTCGAAGATGATGAGGATGCCGCGGGCTTGTTTTTCCCTGCTTTCGTCGCTGATATGGCGGTGGAAGGAGAAGGAGAGCAGGGAGGTGATGAGACGGAGGACCATAAAGGTGAGGATGATGGTCCAGGATGCGCTGATGGCTTTGTCGACTTTCGGGTGGAGGTCGAGGCTGCGGAGGGCGAGGTAGAGGGCGCAGAGGTAGAGCAGGGGGACGAGGACTTTTTTGGCTACGGTCACGAGCAGGTCGTCGAAGGTAGACGAGGTGCTTTTGGCGAGTTGGGTGAGGCGTTTGATGCCCAGGTTTTTGAGGACGCGTGCGGCGATGAGGCCGATCAGGAAGATGGCGAGGGCTACGAGCCAGCGCTGGACGCTGTTGCCCCAGAAGATATGGTCAAGGAATTGGTTCATAGGAGGGGAAGCCGAAAAAAATGTGCCAAGGGGGCGGGGCGAGTGCCGGGGAATGGGTCAGCGTTTCTTTTTTGCGGGCTTACGGGTGTCGGTGAGCGAGCGGCGGGAGGTGGATTTTGACGGAGGAGCGGGGAAATCCAGGGGATAGGCGGTCTCGACCTTTCCTTCCCAAAGAACGAAGGAGGTCTGGACTGCGCCGATATTGGGTTGTGAGGCGATGCGGTCGGTGAGGAAGTTGTTGTATTCCTGGAGGTCGCGGACGGCGACCTTTAGTATGAAATCGAATTTTCCGGTGAGGCGGTAGCTTTCCATGACCTCTCTGAACCTGACGCTGGCCTGTTCGAATGCGGTGAGTGCGGCCTGGGAGTGTTCGAGCAGCTGGACCATGGTGAAGGCGATCTGCTTCTTGCCGATCTTTTCTTTGTCCAGAATGGCGACGTAGCGGCGGATATAGCCGGTCTCTTCCAGGCGGCGGATGCGGATGGAAGTGGGGGTGATGGTCAGGCCTAATTTGTCGGCGATCTCCTTGGTGGTGACGCGGGCGTCGTGCTGAAGGAGGTCGAGAATACGGAGGTCGGTGAGGTCCAGCTGGTCGGTCATGGTAGTTGTTTTTGCTAAATACGGCCGGGACGGGCCCTCTTTATAGTCAAAACTGTCGGATAGCTGACCAAAACTAGTTATTTTTATTAATATTTTTACGCCTCTTGGTTTTTTACGCCATAATTCTAAATTTTGATAAAAATTATTGCTTGTCAGCCGTATGAATGCCTTTTTTATCCGCTCAGAACACCGGTTTCAGAGGATAGACGTACAGACCATCCAGTACGTTGAAGCCAGCCGGAATTACTGCAAGATCTACACAGCCGATCACATGTACCTTGTACACGTGGCATTGAAGCATCTCGTTGCGGCGTTGCCGCAGGAGCAGTTCTGCCAGATACACCGGTCATTCGTGGTTGCGGTTAGTGAGATCAGATCTTTTGACAATCATACCGTCTATTTATCCGAGCGTTATCTGCCCATAGGGGAGTCCTATCTGCAGGACCTTATGGATAAGGTGACCGTGTTGACGAATTCTTCTTATGCGTATAGCAGGAAGGAGGTGGAACTGGTTTGATTGTTTTTATTCCCTTGTAGATTTTCTCATGTGATATCCCCGGTGGAGTTTCTACTCCGCCGGTCTTTTTTTGTGGGGGTCGCGCCGGTTGTGGGGACGCTGCGTTGGTGGGGGTGACACCGCAATATTGGATGGTTGATCGTGAGATGCCGCATTAAAAAACCCCGCTCGTCGCGGGGCTTTTTTTTGAAGGGCGTTATTGTGGCCAGAACCAGGATATCCAGGTTCGTCCGTTGGTGGCCAGGACCATATCGTAAGATTTTTCGCCGGTTTGTACGACGTAGAAGCCGGCGGAGTTGAAGAGTGTTTGTCTGGTCTTGTCGAAGGCACTGCCGGAGGGGGTGGGGGCGTTGCCATCGTCGCCGGCGCCCTGGAAGACGGTCGTTCCGTTGGAGGGGTAGAGGGGCGGATAGGCGGCCCAGTGGTAGGAGGCGAATCCGAGGTGGTTGGTGTAGAGCATGATCGAGCTCAGCCGGTCGGCGGGATTTGAGTAATAGGCGGGCCAGTAGGCGAGGTAATAATAGGTGCCGCCGCCCTGTGCTGTGTCGGTCTGGTTCCTTATGCCGTAGGCGTCGTCGACGCCGTTGACGTGGAAGCCGTATGCTGAGGCCCAGAAGTAGCCATTGCTTGCGCCGTAGTTCCACCAGCGGGACCCGGCTGTGGCGTCGGCCTGCAGGGGAGTGGCGGCGCCTGTTATCGTGCCCGTCTGCGAGCCGATGGTGACGGTGGCAGTGGAATTGCCGGCATTGTAGGTGATGTTGCTGATGCCGGTGATCGTCTGGCTGCCGTTGACGATGGGTGTGGCGAATTGGATACCGGAGCCGGTGATATAGTAGTTGACGGTTTGGGTCTGGATCTTTCCGGAGCCGTCGACCCAGGTGAAGGTCACGGTTCTATTGGTCAGGTCGAGGCGCAGCTCATAGTTGTTGCCTCCGATGGAGAGGCGTTTGAAGTATTCGAGGATATTGTTGAGGCTGAGTGCGCCGCCCATCAGGGCGAGGACATTGCCGGCGTAGTAGCCGTCGCGCTGGGCCTGTGTGGCTTTTATGAGCACGGCCCGGGCGCCGTTGAGATTGCCGGTGAGGTGGATGGTATCACCCAGCTGGTCAGCCGTGACGGAATCGGAGAAGGAGAACTCGAAGTCTGTCCCCCATCCATAGCCGAAGCCATAGGGGCTGTGGGAGATATTGGGATCGGGGTCGCAGGGGACGTGGATATAGCTGTAGGTATCGAATATGAGGGCGGGGCGGGTGAGCTCTTTGACGTTGTAGCTCGATGATTTCGGCGTTGCGGCCATGGTGGGGTCCCAGTCGGAGAACATGGTGACCTTGTTGCTGTCGGTGAACGACATGTAGTAGGCCAGGACGATCTTCGGACCTGTCTGGCTGGTGCCCTGGTTGTAGGCGACGCCGGTGGTGCTTTCCATGAGTATCCACCCGTAGGGTGCGCCCGTGAGCTTTTTCTGATAGGCCGTGATTGCGGCGGCGACGCGCTGGTCGGGTGTCTGGCCGTTGATGGTGTCGTTGTAGGTCTTGGTACAGCCGGCACCGATGGTCATCACAGCCAGTATATAGATCGATATCTTTTTCATTTTGCTTTGTTTTGGCGGTTATTGCAGGTAGTTCACAAAGGCGGTGCGGCATTTGGTGCGGAGGGCGTAGAAGTCGATGTTCCATACGCGGGCGAAGTAATCGACTACGACGGCCTCTTTGGCTTTGATGGTGGTATAGCCGGGTGAGCCCGGGCCACCGGCCTGGTCGAGGAGCGCCTCGTATTCGTCATAGCCTCCGGATGGTCCACCGGGCGCGCCGGCGAGCATGCTGCTGATCATTTCTACGAAGTCCTCGTCGGGTGCGGACATGGCGTAGGCAGTGATAAAGCCCTGCTGGCGCGCGTCTGCGTCGGCCACGTTGTACCACTGGCCGGTGTAGCCGGTCGAGATGGTTTTGTAGGTGGCGGGGTAGAGGACGTTCTGGTGCAGGATGTGTCCGAATTCGTGGTGCATGGTGTGCATTGTCTGCTTGAAGGTATTGGAGTCTTTTTTCAGGCGGCTGAACTGGTTGACCTGGTAGAGGAGCATGGCTGTACCTCCTTCGGCCTGGCCCAGGAATATGGCGCCGTTGGGAAGGTATTCTGCGCTGCCGGCCATTTCGAGCGCTTTGGGGAGGTATTTGCGCAGGAAGGTGGTGCTTCCGGTCTGCTGGTTATAGGGTCCGTATGCAACGGCGAGCAGCGCTTTGAGCATAGGGATGACCTTTGCCTCGTCTGGAGGGGTGATCTCGCTGGGGAAGTCCAGCTGGCCCGGGAGCCATTTGTAGTAGACGGCCACGTTGTATGGGACCGTCATGCTGTCGTGGATGAATTTGTCTGTAGAATCCTGCGCCCAGGTATCGCCGCCCAGTCCGGGAGGCGGGGTGGTCAGCGGGGTGAAGTTGTCCTTTTTGCAGGAGGCTGCCGATAGCAGTATGGCGAGGACTGCGAATATATTGAAGTATGTTCTCATTTCTAAAGGTTGAAGGTTTTATCTTGGATTTTGTTCGAGGCCTGCGGTGACTGCTTCTTCGGGAAGCAGCAGGACGCGTCTTTTATCATTATAGGGTATCGAATCGATCGGGAACGAGAAGTCGCTGCCGGCGTAGTGGTATATCGAAAATCCGAGGCGGATATTGTCGAACCAGCGAAGGCCTTCCTGGAAATAGGTGACCCTTTTACAGTCGAGGGCTGCCAGGACCAGTGAGATGTTGACCGGCGCTCCGTACCAGTTGACGGCGCTTTGTTGGGTGATGTTGTTGGCGGCCGGATTGTAGTTCCTGATATTCCTGCTGACCCAGGTGTTGAGGTCGGCGAGGGCTGCGTTGTAGTTGCCGGTCCAGGCGTAGGCTTCGGCTCTGTTGAGCAGGACCTCTTCCATGCTGAACAGGGGCATCAGGCCGTATTTGATGTTGAGGTTGGCGGGCCCGACGTTGTAAGAGCTCCATTTAGGGAAGTTGAAGTATTGGGGGGTTGCTCCGTAGACGGTCACTGCATACACTCCGTGGGTGACGTTGCTGTTGCCGGAGAGCACTGTGCTTTGGATGCCCAGGCCCAGGCCGTAGCGGTACTGGTAGTAGGAGTCGAAATACTGGCTTTGGGCTTCCTGCAGGAGGATGTTGGCGTTATTGGAGGAAGAAGGGTTGAAGATCGCGAGCTGCTGGTATTGCAGGGTGTTGTAGAGTGCGACCTGGTCGCGGATCAGCGTGCCGGGATCGGTGGTGCCGAATACGGCGCTGGCGTGGGCGATCGCCTGTGCATAGTCCTGCTTGAACATATAGAAGCGGCAGGCGAAGGCATGTGCGGCCTGGAGGGTGAAATGGAATTTGGGTGCGCTGCCGTATATCTTGTCCTGGATGAGGGCGAGGCCGCGGGTGAGGTCGCTTTCGATGCTGGCATAGTCTGCGGCGACGGTCCCTCTTTTGTATTGCTGGAAGACGGAGGTCTGTACGGATGTGACGTAGGGAATGCCGGGGTCGGAGCCTGCCGTCGTCGGGTCATAGGGTTTGGCGAAGAGGCAGGCCAGCATGAAGTGTGCGTAGGCGCGGCATACCAGCGCTTCGCCTTTTTGTGCGGCGTAGCTGGCGGAGTCGGGGCCGTTGCAGTAGGTGAGGGCCTCGTTGGCTACGGCGATGGCATGATAGCAGGAGTCCCAGTAGGCCGTCGGTGAGTCGTAGCGGAACGAGGTGATGTTCTGAAAATTGTAGGCCTGTGAGTTGATCTGGTAGGATACCGGATCGGTTCCCTGGGGGGCGGTGCCTTTGTCTTCCGCGTTGTCGCTCATCGGCTCG
>JAFDYE010000882.1 GCA_018267585.1 Bacteroidota bacterium | reverse complement strand
TCAGTCCCTGGCTGAAAAAGTAAAGCTCTGCCTCGCCAACGATATCACCCCCATCTTTTGCTGCGGCGAAACCCTGAGCATCCGCGAGGTCGGCGCACAGGAAGGCTTCGTCGAAACACAACTGATGGAATCGCTTTTCCATTTCTCAGAGGCCGAGATCAAAAAGCTCATCATCGCCTACGAGCCCATCTGGGCCATCGGCACGGGCAAGACTGCCAGCGTCGAACAGGCGCAGGAGATGCACGCGCATATCCGCACTATCATTACCAACCACTACAACAAGGCGACGGCCAACCATATTCCCATCCTCTACGGAGGCAGCGTAAAGGCGAACAACGCCGCGGAATTGTTCGGCTCCCCCGACGTCGACGGCGGCTTGGTGGGTGGCGCTTCCCTGGTGGCGGCCGAGTTCCTGACCATTATGCGTTCGCTGAAGAAATGAGCCCCCGCTGGACTAACCGGATCACAGGCCATCCGCTGATCGCCAGGTACATGGCCGACGGCGTCACGCACGCCGATCGCGGAAAGATCCTACGAGGGACCGTGCACTCCTTCCTGATCCAGGGTTGTTCCATCGTATTGGTATTCCTCTCGAATATTTGGCTGGTTCGCTCCTCCGATGCCGACCATTACGGGCTATATGTCCACGTCTTCAACTGGGTCAGCATCCTCTCTGTCGCCGTGATGGGCGGACGCGACGACCTGGTCCTCGCGCTGCTGCCCCGCTATATCGGCGGCGGTGAATACGGCAGGCTGCGCCGGCTGGTCGGCTCGGCCAACGGCTTTATCCTGCTGGCGGCCCTGGGTATCAACGCCCTGTTCCTTATCGTCATCTCGCTGATCCCGATAAAGACGCTCAGCGAACACCGGCAGCTCTTCATCCTGGCCTCAGCAGCAGTCTATTTCTCCGCCTGCCTGACGCTAAACCAGATGATCCTGCAAGCCCTCAACCACGTCCGCCTAAGCCAGCTCGTCGAAAAGATCGGAAGACCCCTGCTGCTTCTCGTCGGGACATTCGCCGTCCGCCTCCTCGTACACTGGGACAAGCTGGACAGCCAGCAGCTGATACTGACCGCGTCCGTCGTCACCGGCGTCTGTTGTTCGACAGTCCTTTGGCTGGTCTACCTGAAAGGACGGAAATATGAAACGCCCCGGCTGGAGACAGAGGCCAGCGAACAACTGTCCGGCAAAGCGCTGTGGTTCTTCTTTATCAGCCTGTTGAACCTGCTGGGCACGAAGATCACCATGCTCATCCTGCCCTGGTTCGCCCCCGAGGCGTCGATCGGGATCTTCAACATCAGCTATCGGCTGGCCGACCTGCTTATCTTCCCGTTCTTCCTCATGCATACCGTCCTGCCCCAGCTGTTCGCCCGGCATGCGACTACCGGCACCGCCTATACGCAATCGCTGTTCAGCGAGAGCAACCGGCTGATGACCTATCTTTCCATCCCGCTGTTGCTGCTGAATATTCTGCTCGGTAAAATCTTCCTGGGCTGGTTCGGCCCGCAATTTCAGACGGGCTACATGGCTCTGCTTTATATCAGCCTGGCCCAATTTCTTTTTTCGCTGTTCGGCCCTGCCAATACCATCCTCATGATGCAGGACCGGGAAAAGTATTCCGCGCTCTGCCTGCTGGTATACGTGCTGACCCTGTCGGCTGCGAGCCGCTGGCTCATACCGATAGATGGCCTTACCGGCGGAGCGCTGGCCATCCTCGCCGGCAGCGTCGTATATAATATTATGCTGGCAGTAGTGGTGTGGCAGCTCTGCGGGGTGCGGTCACCTTGGCTGGCCATCCTCGTTCGAAGCCGTGGATAAGGAGCGAAGGCCTGTCAATGATCGGAAAGCGCCTATAAAATTCTCTTTTTTAAAAAAAGAAAAAGCAGTGTGAACGCGCTGGTGCAGCTCGAGGATTACCCCGGGATCGCCGGTCAGGCTTTCAATGACGACATGCAACTGCTGCCTTGAGTCATATTTCAGCTGCGCAGGCTGGAAAGCTTCCGGCAGCTCGAAGCCTACCGGTGTCAGTGCCGGCGCATGATGCAGCAGCAGGTCGGCCGTCAGGCCACTGGCCGTCGTCTGTCCATAGGTCTCGGGGCTGTTGCGGCTGCTTTTTTTGTTGACCCGCAACGGGCTCCACAGCAGGTCCGCAGACGCAATCTGGCGCTCGTATTCCTCCTCTGGAATATACCCCTGGTACGAATAGCAACGGAATCCCTCGGATGCCAGGGCGCTTAGCCGGCGAAGAATCTCCCTGCCGTAGTCCGAATCACTGTCGCCCAATATGACCAGCTCGAGCGACCGGCCAGACGGTCGTTCCATCCATTCCCCGAAGAAGGCCACCACCTCCCCGTAGTCTCTGCGATTGGGGTCGACGCTGCCTGGCACGACAATGCGGAAAGGCGCTCCGGGAGCAATATCCACCACAGGCGGCGGTGAAGCATAAAAACGCGACGGAATAAAAACCGCCTCTGCCCCCCGCATCCGCGCCAAAAATCGCTCGACCATCGCCGGCAGGAACATCGTGTGATGATGTATCCGCCGGTGCAGCAAGACCTTCGCCAGCGACTCGGTCCAGTCCCGGAAAGAAGAAAAAGAACGGGCAAAATATTCGTTGACCTCATGCACCGTCAGACTCACATGGAGATCCGGTGATAATCCAAGCCGTAGCGCTATCAACAGCAGATTGTTGTCCAGCGTCGAGAGGTGAAGATGCGTATACCGCTGCTTTCGGACGAAGCCGAACATTCCCCGGATAAATGCCCGGTTCGATTCTCCCTGTTCCTGTACAATGAACCTGGTCTTCGGCCACCGCTGTACAACGCTTTCTCTGCCGGAGAGATTGTCGAAAGAGACCGGTTTCAAAAAGACAGTTATTATATCAAAGCTGGTCTCACAAAGGTCGAGCAGTGCAGGCAGATTCTCGTGGTGTGTCGTCTCGTAGACAACGATCCCCGGCCGCGAACGCCGCAGACGCGGGGACCCGATCCACAACGTCACCCCGCCCATCAGCACCGTCCAGTATGGGATACGCATCACCAGCAGGTCGGCCACCACGAACAAAAAAGCCAGCCCGAGCAGCAGCCTGTCCCAACGCCGTGTTAAGAACCCAACGAAGAAGGACAGTTCGACTGCGACTCCCAGCGCATAGATCCACCACGACAGGGCAGGGTGGTCGATGAGACAGACAAATAACCTGCACTGCAGGCTGTCGCATGTGCCGCTTAGCAGGTCGCTATGATGCAGCAGCAGTATCCGGCTCATTTCAGATGCGCTGAATACCGCGCCCCGCGCAATCTTCCACACCGCTGCGGAAAAGAAGATATACAGGAAATAGAGCCGGCAAGCCCTCAGCAGGCTATAGAAACGCCGCTCCGAACCCGTCCAGAAGAGAAAGGATAACAAAGAATAGAGAATGAAGGGCTCGAGGTGGACCTGCCAGAAGATGTCGGACAAAAGGAAATACCCTCCACTGACAACGGTAAAGAATACTGCCGCCATCAGCCTGAAGGGCGCATTCCGAACGATGACAACCATCACGGCCAGAGGACTGATAAGGGCCAACAGATCCGCCACCTTAAAGCTCGCGGGATGCCGGATCATCCATTTGGGCAGACCGGTGACGATAAGCGCCAGCTCGGAAAGATCCCGGTTGTAGTTGAAAAAGATCGGCCGGTACTGGAATAAAAGCCGGTGATCGATAAAAAAGAAAAGGAACACCCCATAATAGAACAGAAAATAGACCGTCAGCAGTGTTCTTTTATCTCGGGTATAGTTCATTGGTTGATTCGGATTTCCTTTGTATAGGGCTGCATTCGTCCGGCGTTCCACCGGTACCAGACCTTTTCCACCCTCAGGGTATGGACGGGATGTCCCAGCAAGCCGGACAGGTATTGCCGGTACCAGGATACAAAGGCCTCCGCGACCAGCTTGTCGTTAACCAGATGCGGGGCGACCAAAGTAAAAACATCCGTCATGCCTGCCCGGCTAAACCCAGCGGCCATCTTTTCGCGGTCGAATTCAAAATCCCGGCTGACACGCTGTTTTTCCGACGCTTCCAGAGGGGACTGGATCATATCCCAGCGATAAACGCTGAAATCCCTGGCTTGCAACAGCTTGTCATTGACGGTCACGGCATAGACGGCCAGCGAATCCGGTGGTCCGAACTTCTCGGAGAACATCCCATAGTGCACAAAGGGAAAGGCGGTAACGGAATGCGCCAAATCGACCCCTACCTGAATAATAATGAAGCCGATCAATAACCACTTCATGAAGGGAATTTTGGTGAAAATAAGCGTAAATTTGCCGTCGAATGAAAAATATACGGAATTTTTGCATCATCGCCCATATCGACCACGGAAAAAGTACGCTGGCAGACCGCCTGTTGGAAGTGACCAACACCATCTCCGAAAGAGATATGCAGGCGCAGGTGCTCGATGACATGGACCTCGAAAGGGAAAAGGGGATCACGATCAAGAGCCATGCCATCCAGATCAACTATGCCCACAATAACGAGAAATATATCCTGAACCTGATCGATACGCCGGGTCACGTGGACTTCAGCTACGAAGTGAGCCGTGCGCTGGCCGCCTGTGAAGGCGCCCTGCTGCTGGTGGACGCCACCCAGGGGATCCAGGCGCAGACCATCTCCAACCTCTACCTGGCCATCGGCAACGACCTGGAGATCATCCCGGTCATCAACAAGATCGATATGGACGGGGCCATGATCGACGAAGTGAAGGACCAGATCATCGAGCTTATCGGATGCAAGCCCGAGGACATCCTGCTGGCCAGCGGCCGCACCGGTGTCGGCGTTCCCGAGATACTCGAGGCCATCGTCAAGAGGATCCCACCGCCCGCAGGCGACCCCAACGCCCCGCTGCAGGCGCTGATCTTCGACAGCGTCTTCAACTCCTTCCGGGGTATCATCGTCTACTATCGCATCCTCAACGGCAGCATAAAAAAGGGCGACAAAGTAAAGTTCATCGCTACAGATGTGGAATACGAGGCCGACGAGGTGGGCGTCCTCAAGCTCACGATGGACCCGAAAAAAGAAGTCCAGACAGGGGATGTCGGCTATATCATCACGGGCATCAAAAATGCCAAGGAAGTAAAGGTGGGCGATACCATCACGCTGGCGAGCAACCCCAACCCGGTCGCGATACAGGGTTTTGAAGAGGTCAAGCCCATGGTCTTCGCGGGTATCTTCCCGGTGAATACGGACGACTTCGAAGAGCTCAGGGACTGTATGGACAAGCTGCAGCTCAACGACGCCTCGCTGACCTACGAGCTCGAGACCTCCCAGGCCCTCGGCTTTGGTTTCCGTTGCGGCTTCCTCGGCATGCTCCATATGGAGATCATTCAGGAAAGGCTCGAACGGGAGTTCAACCAGACGGTCATCACGACCGTCCCCAACGTCAGCTTTGTAGCATTCACGAATAAAGGCGAGGAGATCGTCGTCAACAATCCTGCAGAGATGCCGGACCCGACACGCATCGAGCGCATTGAAGAGCCCTATATCCGGGCCCAGATCATCACCAAGCCCGAGTATATCGGCAATATCATGACCCTCTGTCTGGGCAAGCGGGGTATCCTGCTCAACCAGAGCTATCTGACCACTACCCGTGTCGAGCTGGTCTTCGAGATGCCGCTGACCGAGATCGTTTTTGACTTCTATGACAAGCTCAAGAGCCAGACCCGGGGTTATGCCTCCTTTGACTATCATCCCATCGACCGCCGCGAGAGCAAGATCGTGAAGATGGACATCCTCCTCAACGGCGACAAGGTGGACGCGCTCAGCGCCCTCATCCACGTCAGCCGGTCCGCGGATTTTGGCCGTAAGCTCTGCGAGAAGCTGAAAGAGCTGCTGCCCCGCCAGCAGTTCCAGATCGCTATCCAGGCGGCCATCGGCGCCAAGGTCATCGCCCGCGAGACCATCAGCGCGCTTCGCAAGGACGTTACCGCGAAATGTTATGGCGGTGACATCAGCCGCAAACGCAAGCTGCTGGAAAAACAAAAGGAAGGGAAGAAGAGGATGCGCCAGATCGGCAACGTAGAGGTACCGCAGGAGGCCTTCCTGGCCGTACTGAAACTCGACGACTAAGATGGATCACGGATCAAAATTCTTTATATGCGCACCTCCCTGCAGAAAGGAGAAAAGATACTCCTGATAACGCATGCCAGCTGGACCACCCTGATAATCCCGGTATTCATCGCCCTCGCAGGCTGTGTCGGGTCTTATTTCATCGGGTTTACCGACCGCTATGGCTGGATCGTCGCGATCCTCGGTCTGCTGTACCTGCTGATCCGTTATGCCGCCTGGAACGCCAATATCTGGGTGGTCACCAATTTCAGGGTCATCGACGAGGTCGGTCTCCTGAGCCATTTTGCCAAAGAAAGCCCGCTGGATAAGATCAACAACGTCTCATACAGGCGGATCGTCATGGGACGCATCTTCAACTACGGGGATGTCGAGATCCAGACCGCAGCCGAAGTAGGCGCCACCATCTATGTCAATGTAACCAATCCCAAGCGGCTGCAGGAGACGATCGTCAACGCACAGTCGGAGTACAAGAACTGGGAATACGGCAACCAGGCCCGGCAGATGGCCTCGGCGATGGATATGCGCGGGGGCGGCGGGCAAGCCGCGTCGGCGCCGCAGGTGGCCGCCGAGCTCGAGAAATTATTTGAATTGAAGATGAAGGGCGCTATCTCCGAAGACGAGTACAACCGCGCCAAGGCGCGGCTTCTGAACCATTAATTGGGCTTCTTCGCCGGGGGGGGATTCGCCGGAGCTGCCGGTTTCTTCTTGCTGTTCTGGATATTCTTCTGACTTTGCTCCTGCAGTTTGGTCTCGTCCAGATTGCCCTGGTCGTCGAGCATCTTCTGCTCTACCGGGAACTGCCCGTCTTTCAGCTTGTAGGTGAACAGCTGCTTCTGGACGTGAAGCCACTGCCCGTTCTTCCACTGGAATGCTTCGAAATCCCCGTCGGGGATATAGGTATCCTTTTTCTCGGGCTGATCGCCTTCCGAGACCAGGTGGTCATACACCACCATGTCCATATCGGGATCATAGTTGAAATGTGTGCCCGCCTCTTTCTTGTATTCAATGCTGAAACGATACTGCACAGGTTTGCGCACGGAATCATCCTTGAAAGAGAAAAAGGGACCGCCGAACTCGGGCCGGCCTTCATTGTTGAAGGTCAGGACCTCCATCCATTTCTTATTGCTGCTCTGGCTGAAATCGTCGAAGCCCAGCAGCGTATAATAGTTCTTTCCCTGCCAGCTCTTCTCGATGATCTTGTAATAGATGGCCCCGATCCAATTCTTGTTCGAACGCACGGAGTCCAGGGGCTTGCCGGTGAACATCGAGACGTCGAAGAGGGGGAACAGCTTTAGTGAACCATCCGGCGTGCGCATCTGTATAGCGCCTTCCTGCAGGTACAGGAAATCATCCTTCTGATATTGCCAGGTCATGATGCGAAAACTGCTGTCCGGGGCATAGAGCCGGGAGATCGTCGAGAGCGAATCGAAAGGGTAATAGAATGAAAAGGGCTCCTTCAGGGTCCGGACCAGGGTCCGGATGAACTGACTGTCGGCTCGAAAACGGTCGGAAGCCGACTCCAGGTTCACAATATTGTAGGCAAAAACCTTAAGCGAGTCTTCCTGTTTGCGAAATGCTTTTTTCCGGGCATAGGTCAGCGGCTGCTGAGCATAACCCTCCCCGGCGGGTCCGAGAAGACCCGCGACCAACAAGATCAAAACCACTATCCGGTGAAAGCTGGCGAATTGCATATCGATTCCAACGTGGATTAAAGGCGAAAATTTCATGCCAAATGCAAATGTTTTGCAAATTCGTATAAGGAGCTAAAGGCCACGTCGATGGAAGGGTGGGGCAGTGGCTGTTCGGGGTTGGTGGTGGTCAGGAATACCGTATACATTCCCGCATTCCTTCCGAACTCCATATCGCTGATATTGTTGCCGACCATGATGCTCCGGGAAAGGTCGATGTCGGGGAAGTCCTGTTTGGCGGAGTGCGCCATGCCCGGCTGGGGCTTGCGCAGCGGGTGGTCGTTGTCCATCGAGTCCGCATAATAGACCCTGTCGATGCGACCTCCGTTGAGCACGACCTCTGCGATCATCTTCTCGTGGATGTCCTGCAGATCGGCAGCCGTCATCAGGCCTTTTCCGACGCCTCGCTGGTTGGTGACGATCACGATGCGGCCAAAGACCGAGGCGCAGGTCTTCAGCGCTTCCCGTACGCCTTCATAGAAATTGAATTCGCCGTAGTGAAAGATATAGCTGTTCTCTTTCTCCACGTTGAGGACCCCGTCCCGGTCGAGGAAGAGGGTCCAGCTGTTATCGATGGTTGTCCAGTCTAGCATAATTCTAAGATCGTTTGCACCAGCCGCGCCCACGAATATTTTTCTTTTTCCGAGCGAAGGGCGGGCAGGAAGAACGATTCCCCCAGCGTATAATACCGCAGGATCGCATCGGCCATGGCGGTCGGCTCCGGCTCAGCCACCAGACCCACCTGCTCGTGGGGCACCAGGTCGGGCAGCCCGCCGACATTGGAGACGATCATCGGCTTTTCGAAGTGATAGGCGAGGGGCGTGACGCCGCTTTGCGTCGCATTCTTGTACGGCTGGATGACGGCGTCGGCGGCGCAGAGGTAGTCCCGCACTTCGCTATCGGGAATAAAGTCGGTTCGCAGCAGCAGCAGGTCGCGGACGCCGAGCCGGTCGATCTGTTCCTGGTAGGGGGCGGCGTCCTCATAGAACTCGCCGGCTACCATCAGGCGGATACCGTGGTCGCGAATGCGCGGATCGGCCATCGCCTCCAGCGCAATATCGAGCCCCTTGTATTTTCGGATAAAGCCGAAGAAAAGGAGTATCCTGTCGCTGTCCCCGATAGGAATGCCCCTCGCGCGAAGAATGGCTCTGGCAGCCGCTTTGGGGATGGGCTCGCCAAAATTGTCGTACAGCGGGTGCAGGACCTGGCGGGCGGGCTTTGTCGTCTCAAAGCTGCGGAGGTCCTTCATCACCTTTTCACTCATCGTGATATAGGCGTCACAGGCTTTCAGGAAGTATCGTGTAAAAGGCTTGTCGCCCGGCCTCTTCTCGTGCGGGATGACGTTGTCGGTGATCGCGATGATACGGGTATGACGGTTCTTCCGGACGCGGCGCAGGATGGTGCCGAGGGCGGGACCCATCAGCGGCAGCCAGTAGCGGACGACGATGATATCCGGCCGCATACGGCGCAGCTCGTTGCCGACGGAGAGCCAGTTCAGCGGGTTGATGGAATTGATCCGGGACAGTATGGTCAGTCCTTCCGGCGCGGGCTCCGACGAATACTGGGTCGTGCCGGGGAACATGAATTCGGGATACTGCAGGGAGAAGGAATAGATCTTACAGTCGTATCCTTCGCTGATAAAGGCATTGGCCAGCCGCTGATTGAAAGAGGCCAGGCCGCCGCGCAGCGGGTGACCGGGACCGATGATGACGACGGTGCGGGCGGTCATGATTCGAGACCCAGTTTTTGCTCGATCAGGTAAGCGTTGCGCTGGGGCGAGTTCCTCGAGAGCAGCTCGGCTACAAAGCCGGTGAGGAAGAGTTGGGTCCCTACCACCCAGCAAGCCAGCGCGATATAAAAAGAGGGCTTGTTGGTCAGCGTAAAGGAGCTCATGTTCTTCAGCTTTTGAATGATCAGGGAAATTACCTCACCGGCACCGATAAGCCCGATGATCACGCCCCAGGGACCGAAGAAGTGCATGGGCCGTTTGCCGTATTTGCCGACAAAGGTGATCGACGCGAGATCCAGCAATCCTTTCAGGCCGCGGCCCAGGCCACCAAATTTGGTATGGCCGTATTTACGCGCCCGGTGCTCGACGACCTTTTCGCCGATCCTCTTGAACCCCGACCATTTGGCGATGACGGGGATATAACGGTGCATTTCTCCATAGACTTCGATGCCCTTGACGACCTTGTTGCGATAGGCCTTCAGCCCGCAGTTGAAATCGTGCAGGTTTATCTTGCTGACCTTGGCGGTCGTCCAGTTGAAGAATTTGGAGGGGAGTGTCTTCGAGACAGGATCGTGCCTTACTTTCTTCCAGCCGCTGACCAGGTCGTACCGGTCTTCCAGTATCATCCGCCGCAGCTCGGGTATCTCGTCGGGGCTGTCCTGCATATCGGCGTCCATCGTGATTACGACCTCGCCGCGTGCGGCCTTGAAGCCTTCGTTCAGCGCCGCCGCCTTGCCATAGTTGCGCTGGAACTTGATCCCCTTGATATGGGGGTTGTTCTTTCGCAGCTCGAGGGCGACCTCCCAGGAGTTGTCGGTGCTGCCGTCGTCGACAAGGATGACCTCATAGGTGAAGCCCGCCTTCTCCATCACCCGCTGTATCCAGCTACAGAGCTCGGGCAGGGACTCATCTTCGTTGTATACGGGTATTACGATTGAAATATCCATTCTCAGTGCTTATTTTGTCCCAGGCTTGCGCTTTAAAATGGCCGCGATGAGCAGGGAGATAAAGAAAAACACAATATAGGACAATGCCAGGTCCATCAGCATCGGCCCCAGCGGAAAAGGCTCCTTTCTTAGACTTTCTACCAGCTCGCGGATCTTGTCCTCGGAAGCCCCGAATTTCCGGTATCCGTTTTCCGTCTGTGCTACCATTTCCGGGATCAGCCGCTCCCTGAAATGAGGGTCGATATAATTGACCAACAGCCAGGGGAAGAGTGTCCGCATGGCCAACGCTATGACGATAACGACAAAGCTGGTCTTCACCGCCTCCTCGAAGGTCAGGAATCCGCCGTTCGCCTTCTTTTTCACCATCACAGCCGCTACCGCAAAAGCGATGGCGATCAGATAGGTCAGAAATGCCGTACCACCGACAAAAACCTTCGGACCGGCCCAGTAGGTCCCCAGAATGAACAGGACTACGGCGCCGGCTGCGATCAGCCCGTACTGCAACGATATTGAGATCTTTTTTCCGCCCATCAG
Organism: Bacteroidota bacterium; assembly: GCA_018267585.1. Classification (GTDB taxonomy): domain Bacteria; phylum Bacteroidota; class Bacteroidia; order Chitinophagales; family Chitinophagaceae; genus Puia. The sequence goes on along the minus strand of JAFDYE010000882.1, from coordinate 8,450 downwards.
GCTTGTTCGTTTAAGGACAGCTTGTCGCCGTTGATGATGCCGATCACCTTCCCCTGCAAGGTCTTTCCGAAGAAAGGACTGTTCTTCGACCTGGACCGCGTATACTTTTCTTCCGGTGTGGTCTGTCCTCCGGGATGGAAAAGCGTCAGTACGGAGGGCTGTCCTTCGTGTATGCGTGGCTGTTCCAGCCCGAACAGGCTGCGCGGCCTGAAGCTGAGCAGATCGACGATGGCCTCCGACGTCAGCGAGGGCAGCACCGTCCTGAGTACCGGATAGACCGTTTCCAGGCTGATCATCCCCGTCCTGGCATATTCGAACTCGACCGTCTTGCTGTCGAACTCGTGGGGCAGATGGTGTGACGCGATACAATCGACCAGGCCTTCTGCGACGGCCTTCCGCAGGTTCTCCACCGACGACTTGTCGCGCAGCGGCGGATATACCTTCAGGTTGGTATCGTAGCTCATCAGGTCGGCGTCCATGAAATAGAGATGATAAGGCGTTACGGAACAGCTGACGGCCAGACCGGACTCTTTCCCGCGCCGGATATATTCCAGGCTGCGGGGAGAGGTTACACCGGTGAAGTGTAGCTTTGATCCCGTATAGCGCACCAGCTTGATATCCCGGGCGACCATGAGCTCTTCGGCCATCATGGGCTTTCCGGGAAGTCCCAGCCGGGTCGAAACGACCCCTTCGTGCATCAGTCCGCCTGCACCGACCGTCTTGTCATCGGGTATCTGAATTACGGTACCGTCAAAGGCTTTGACGTACTGCAGTCCTTTTAACAATAATCCTGCCGATTGTACCGGACTCGTGCCGTCGCTGAACGCGACCGCCCCACTGTTGCGCATATCGTACATTTCGGCGAGGTCTTTCCCTTCCAGGCCCCTGGTCAGCGCCCCGATCGGCCATACCGTCACCGGCAGCGACGCCGAGCCCCGGCGGATATACTCCACCTGGGTCTTGCTGTCCACAACCGGTTTTGTATTGGGGAGGACAAAGATATCGGTATACCCGCCCGCCGCGGCCGCCGCGGCGCCCGTCTCCAGCGTCTCCTTGAACTCGTAGCCGGGGTCGTTAAAATGGGAAAATATATCCACCCATCCCGGGGAAACGCAAAGGCCGTTGATTCGGACAGTGGCGACGGCCGCCTCGCCGGCTTCAACGGTGATCTCGCTGGCGATAGCCGTGATAACGCCATTTTCGATCAAAATATCCCGGACCGTTCCGTTGTGGGGAGACCCACGGTCAATGACCTTGGCCTGACGTATGAGAATCTTCATTTTGTGTGGCACAAATTCGCGCGAAGATACCTCAATCTCAGGAATATTCTGCAAACAATTTGTCCGGGTAGCACCACATCCAGCTCTCGCCGGGTTCCGATGAAATGACCACCGGATGGCTGGTGTGGTGGTAGTGCTGGGTCATGTGCTTGTGGGGGGACTGGTCACAGCAGAGCGTAGCGCCACAGGTCTGACAGGTCCGGAGGTGGACCCAGTCGGAGCCTATCTTGATACACTCTTCGCAGACATATTCTTTTGCCTGTTTTAGCTCTTTGATAGCTTTCATGTGCGAGCAGACCTCTTCTTCCTGTGACATGGTGGTGGGTTTTTATTGTTATACTTCTGCCAGGTATTTATGTACAAAGCTGATGGCCATCGATCCTTCTCCGACAGCCGATGCGACACGGTTCATGGCTCCCGCCCGGACATCGCCCGCCGCAAAGACGCCGGGACAGCTGGTCTCGAGCAGATAGGGTTCGCGGTCCTGTTTCCAGACCTTCCCGAACTGGTCGTGCTGTTTGAGGTCGCGGCCGGTCTCCAAAAAGCCCTTTTCATCCTTGATGATGTCCAGCTTGATCCAGTCCGTGAACGGCCTGGCGCCGATAAATATGAACAGGGCGTTGGCCTTGTGGACCTTCTCCTCGTTGGACTCGGCATTCGCGATCTTCAGCTCGTCGAGCCGTCCGTCCTTCCCGATCGCGGAAGTGATCTCGCTACAGGGTAGTATATGAATATTGCTGCGGGTCGCCAGCTGGTCGATCAGGTAGGCCGACATCGTGCTGGTCAGGTCTTTTTTCCGGATGACGATCGTGACGTTGCTCGCGAACTTGGAGAGATACATGGCCGCCTGGCCCGCGGAGTTGCCGCCGCCGACCACGAAGACCTCGCAGCCCTTGAAGGCGGCCGCCTCCGTCATCGCGGCGCCGTAATAAACGCCGGCGCCCGTGAAATCGGCAATCCCCTGGGTGTCCAGTTTCCGGTAGTCGACACCGGTGGTGATGACCACGGCGTGGGTGTTGATCTCTTCACCGTTCTCCAGCGTGATCTTCTTGTATCCGTCCTTGTGGGTGATGTCCTTTACTTCGCAGGGCACCAGCACCTCGGCGCCTAACCGGGTCGCCTGCGCGATGGCCCTGCGCGTGAGGTCAGAACCGCTGAGACCGTTGGGGAAACCAAGGTAGTTCTCGATGCGCGAGCTCGTACCCGCCTGGCCGCCCGGGCTGCGTCTTTCGACGAGCAGGGTCTTGAGGCCTTCCGATGCGCCATAGACAGAAGCCGCCAGACCCGCCGGGCCCGCGCCGATGATCACGACATCATAGATACTGTTCTTGATGCCCGGGTTAAGCCCGATCTTCCGCGCGATCTCCGGTATGGACGGCATACAGAGATAGCTGCCGTCCTCGAGGAATAGCGCGGGCAGGTCCTTCATCGGGATATTGTTCAGCTTCAGCAGGTCTTTTGCTTCCTGGCTCATCTCCACGTCCTGCCACTGGTAGGGGATCAGGTTCCCCGAGAGGAATTCCTTTACCTCGTGGGAGTGCGGGGAGAACTGGTAGCCGATGACCTTGAGGCCCTTGAACGGAGGGCGATATTTTTCCTGCCAGTCGTCGAGCAGATCATTGATAGTAGGATACAGCCGGTCCTCGGGCGGATCCCAGGGTTTCATCAGATAGTAGTCCAACTGCACGTCGTTGATCGCCCTGATGGCCGCATCGGTGTCGGAATAGGCCGTCAGCAATACACGCTTGGCTTCCGGATAGAACTCCCGGGCCTGCTGTAAGAAATCCACGCCTTCCATCTCGGGCATGCGCTGGTCGGAGATGAACAGCGCCACCGTCTCGGATCTGTTCTTTAGTTCGAGCAGGCTGTCCAGCGCCTCGCGCACCGATGTCGTGCTGAGGATGCGATAGTCTTCGCGATAGTGTGTTCGCAGGTCCCGCGTTATCGCCCGCAACACCTGAGGATCGTCGTCTATGGAAAAGATGATGGGTAAACTCATAATTGATTGTCCTTGCAAGTTACGCCATTTACGGCGCGAATAATAGATTCGATCATGGGCAAGCTTGTAGAAATCATCGAATAGTTTTCGGAAGGGGCGTTATCGGGATAGACGGTCATCCCTCGATCGGGAAGCACACAATGAACACGGTGTTGCCGGGCTCAGAGATGGCCTTGACGCTGCCGTGGTGCTGGCTGATGATGCGGGAGACAACATCCAATCCCATGCCAGTTCCCTTGCCGATATCCTTTGTCGTAAAGAAGGGGTCGAAGATACGGGACTTGATCTCTTCGGGGATGCCGGGGCCGTTGTCGATGATCGAGACCTTCACGAACTCGTGGTCCTTTTCGGTCCTGATCGTCAGCTTGCCGCGGCCCACCGCCTGCATCGAATCGAGCGCATTGTCGATCAGGTTGGTCCAGACCTGGTTGAGCTCGCCCACCATCGCCGTGATCTTCGGTAATTGCGGGTCGAATTCGCGGACGATCTCGATATTGCCCTTTTTCAGCTTGTACTGCAGCATCGTCAGGGTATTCTCGATGCCGGTGTGGATCTCGATCAGCTCTTTGGCCTTCCCCTGATCCATATGCGTAAAATTCTTTACCGACTGCACCAGGTGGAAGATGCGCTGGGCGGCTTCCTGAATGTCATTGACCATTCTCTCCGTCACCAGGTTTTGATTCATCCAGTTGAGGACGGGAGAAAAATACTGCTCCTTGTCCGGCAGCCGGTTCTCGAGGTCTTCGAGGTCTTTGATGGTAAAGCCATATTCCAGGAAGGTCTCGGCGATCTCGGCGCTGCATTCGACCTTGTGGTCGTCCATCCAGTCGCGCATCTCGTCTTCTCTTTCCGTCCGCTGCATCAGCGTCAGGTTGGGCTTTTCCTTCCGGTCGAGCACCTCGAAGAGCTTTTTGGTTACGATGTCCACGTCCTTTTCATCGACCCGCATGGACATGACCTCTTTGAATGAGACGGGGTCCAGCTTGAGGTGTTTGATCAGCGACTCGGAGCCCCTGACAATAGCGGCGGCGGGGTTGTTGAGCTCGTGGGCCAGACCGGCGGAGAGCTTACCCAGGGCCATCATCTTCTCGTTCTGCTGCTGCAGGGAGGTAAAGGTCCGGACCCGGTTGGTCATGACGTGCACCAGCGCCTCGGTCAGCTCGTAGTGCCGGGCGACCATCTCCCTGAACTTTTCCTTCGGGAGGGTCATGACGTCGGCGGCTTCGAGGACCACCGCATTGACGGTGGCCTTTGCTCCGCGCGAGAAGGGCAGGGCGCCGCCGACGTCCATGGGCAGCATCACGGCCACTTCCCGCATCTCCTTATTCTGTAACATATAAAGGCGGATCTTGCCCGAGCGCAGGATATTGGTACCGGCGAGCGCGTCGCCGCCCTGAAAAAGATACGATCCTTCCTGTAGTGTATAGTGACGGCTGTTGTCGATCATCCACTGCAGCTGGGGGATCGGAACATCCTTTAAGACGTCGATGGACTGGAGCCATTCGGCAGTAACGGTTTGCATGACGGCAATGTACTTATTTCGTTACACCCGGCAAAAAAGGACAGTCCCTGTATCGAAAACGTACAACGACTCCGATAATTTATGAACATTAATTTGGTTTTTAATGTTTTGCAATCCCGGCACCGAATTGGCAGGGTCCATGTAAACAAGGCTTATGCTTCGAAATTATTTCCGGACGGCGATACGTTTTCTTATCCGGAACAAGACCTTCAGCGCGATCAATATCCTTGGTCTGGCTGCAGGCACGCTCTGTTGTCTGTATATCGTTCTATATGTTACAGACCAGTTCAGCTACGACAAGCAACACAACCACGTGGACGATATCTATCGCGTCACCAGCCGGCTGAGCGTCGGGACCACTCCGCCCACACTGACGGCCTACTGTTCTCCGCCGGTGGCGCCGATGCTAAAGAAGGACCTCAGCGAAGTGCAGCAGTTCACGCGGGTGGTGGAGACGGACGGTTTTGGCGCAAAGCAGCACCTTCTTCAATACAAGGATAAATTCTTCTACGAGACTTCGGCCGCCTATGCCGACTCCACTTTTTTTGACATCTTCCGGTATCACTTCCTGGAGGGTGGTCCGAAGGCGCTTTTCGACCCCTATACCGTCGTCCTGCTGCAACCGGTGGCGCAAAAGCTGTTCGGCGGCGAAGACCCGGTCGGAAAGGTGATCACCATCGACAATGCCTTTGGAAAGCATACCTTCACCGTGACCGGCGTCGTAGACGAAAGCCTGGGCAAGTCGCACCTGCACCTGAATATCCTGATGTCCATGAACAGCGGCGGGATGGGCGCTTTTGCGCGCGCTTCCAATTCCTGGGCCGCCAATTCGCTGACCGCATCCTATATCCGCCTTGCGCCGGGTACAAAGGTCGCCACGGTCCAACGGCAGCTGCCGGCCTTCCTGGAGAGATACGGTGGAGAGCAGCTGAAGAGTTTTTCGATGAAGAAAGAGCTGATCCTGCAACCGGTCAGGTCGATACACACGACGGCGGGGTATAACCACGACCAGCAGTCGGTCAGCAGCGGGTTCCTCTGGCTGCTGCTGATGATCGCCGCGCTGATACAGCTGATCGCCTGTATCAATTTTATGAACCTGAGCACGGCCCGCGCCGCGCGCCGGGCGAAGGAGGTGGGTGTCAGAAAGGTCATCGGCGCCGGGCGCTCCGACCTGATACGGCAGTTCCTGGGCGAGTCCTTGCTGGTCTGTCTGCTGGCCGTCCTGATCGCACTCCCGTTGCTGCTGGTCGCGCTGCCCTGGTTCAATCAAATAACGACATCGGATATACGCCCGTCTCTTCTGCTGGACTATCGGGTGGGATTGCTTTTGCTCGGGCTCGTCCTGGTCACCGGTCTGGTGGCGGGCAGCTATCCGGCCTTTTACCTGTCCGCCTTCCGGGCGATCAGGGTCATCAAAGGGAATTTTACCAGCCAGGTCTCGGCGGCCGGTATCCGGCGCGGGCTGGTCGTCATCCAGTTCGTGCTGTCCATCACGCTCATCTCGGGGATCATTGTTATCTATAGCCAGCTCAACTATATCAAACGGAAAGACCTGGGCTTCGACCGGGACCAGCGGCTCGTCTTTACCTTTTCTACCGACGGATCGAGACAGCAGGTGCCGGCCTTTGCCGCCGACCTCCGGCGTCTGGCCGGTGTAAAAGAGGTCTCGATGGCGAACAATCACCTGGGCTGGTCGGTTCCCAACAGCTGGGTCTACTATATCAGCGGGCAGAGCAGCGCCACCGGACAGGATATCAAACAGATCTATACGGACGAGCATTTCGCCGCCGTCAACGGCATCAGGATCATAGCCGGCCGTGATTTCCGGCCGACCGACAGCGGACGGGTGCTCCTCAATGAGACGGCAGTCCGGAAGCTGGGGCTGACAATGACGAGCGCGATCGGCGCCCGCATCTTTCCCCAGCAGGACCCGGGAGAAAAACCTGCCTGGCTGGAGGTAGCCGGCGTCATAAAAGACTTCAACTTCAGCAGCCTCCGCGACGACGTGGGCTGTTTTATGCTGCGTTTTGCGGACCCGACGGTGCGTCAGAACGTCGACATCCGGTCGGACCTCACCGTCAGCGCTGCGACGGGCGACTACGGACGCCTCCTCGCTCAGGTACAGGGACTCTGGACAAAACATTTTTCGGGCGTTCCCTTTGAATACGCCTTTATGGACGATATCGTACAGCGGCAGTATGCCAGCGAACAGGTGCTGTCCCGTATCATCAATTCCTTTACGCTGATGGCGATCGCCATTTCCTGTCTCGGGCTTTTTGGTCTGGCGGCGTTCAGCGCCGAGCAGCGCAACAAGGAGATCGCTATCCGGAAAGTGCTGGGCGCCAGCGTCGGCGGCCTGGCCAGCCTGCTGTCGCGGGATTTTCTGCGGCTCGTCGCGATCGCGCTCGTGATCGCGATCCCGATCGCGTGGTGGGCCATGCACCAGTGGCTGAAGGGCTTTGCCTATCGCGTCACGCTGTCCTGGTGGATGTTCGCCCTGGCGGGCGTGCTGGCTGTTGCGATCGCGCTGGTCACGGTGAGCCTTCAGGCCATACGGGCGGCGGTGGCCAACCCGGTGCGATCGCTGCGAAGCGAATAGATCGATCTAAATAAAAAAAGCCCCCGGTCAATTCAACGGGGGCTTTTCTCATCATTCATTCATTATAACTTAGTAAGGCAGGATGAACGTATACGTCTTATTCTGATTATTCGTATAGGCGAGCTTGAAATAGTAGGTGCTTCCGGCCACAGGGCAGCCCGTTGCGTTGCCGCTGGCATCGAGACCAAAGGTGATCGACGTCGAGCCCGCCGCATTGATCAGGGTGAACTGTCCGCTGGTCAGCTGCCAGCCACAGCCGGCCTGTACCGTCAGCGGCTGATTGATGACGCTGGTGAAATTGTTGCCAAATCTGTTGGTGCCCCACTCGGAGATACCGGAGGTAGCGCCATCCGTATGGATACCGCTGAGTGCTACCGCAAAACCGTTGAGGTTGGTGTAGGTACGCTGACGGGCGACGTGCCAGGTGCGCTGAGTGCCGTTGTCGAACGTAATGACCATATTGTCGCTGGTGACGGTATGGATGATGGGCTGGCTGCTGGGGGTGAGGCTGGCTATATTGCCACCCGTCACGTTCGTATAGAGATGGGAGCCGGTCAGCTTGATGCTCTTGCTGTCGGTGACACGGGTGATGGTCAGGTTGAAAGTGACGGTCACCTGCGCGCCCTTATCCCTCCAGTGTATGCCGGCGGGGATGCTGACCGTGACCGTACCGGTGCGCTTGCGGTTGAAGCCGCAGCCTTTTCCGGTATAGTTGATCGTCAGGGTACGGGTGGCAGAGGAAGTATCGATGGTGACGACGGCGTCACAAATTGAGCTCTTTACTGTATCGACGCCCATGGTAGCTACGCCAAAGCGGCCCGAGGGAGCGCTTACTTCGCTGCTGCCGGTGACGGTAGCTTGCTCAGTCATCGCAGTGGTCACGTCGTCAAAAGCTGCATTGCTTTCGTTGGATACACGGGTCTGGTCGTCGGACTGGGTTGCGGCGTCGGCATCGGACATCGGCGCCGTGCTGTTGTTGTCACTGCTTTTCTTACACGCAAACAGAACTCCCGCAAGGGTAGTGGCCAGCATCAGTCTCGAAAGGCTTTT
>JAFDYE010000881.1 GCA_018267585.1 Bacteroidota bacterium | reverse complement strand
GGTTTTTTTCCAGACGTCCGGGTTTTTGGTAAGGATGTCCAGTATTTCCGATATATACCATGATCCGTCCCAGGGGGCGGTGGGGTGGTCGGAGAAGTTCTCCGGCCCTACGAGCCAGGATACGGCGGGCAGCCGGCCGTTGTCGACGTCGTGTCTGAACTGGTGCAGGATATCGCCTGCGGGTATGCTGAGCTGGCGTTGTTGTCCGTTGTCTTCGTAAGTAAGGCTGGAAAGGCGGTGATAGTCCGGGTCGCCGTCGTTGATGGTAAAGGCTTTTTGGTAGAGCGCTTTTTCTTTTGGGCTTAGCTTTTCAAAGTTGTCCGGCGTAAATGTCCGGAGCTCCTTTTGGGTTTGTTGGAGGAGGGCTTCTTTTATCCCGATCTCTTTTTCGATCTTGTTGCGTTGGGGGCTGCCTGCGGGGAGGGCGGCGGCCTTGTCTTTGAGGGTGGCGATCTGTGCGGGTAGCGATTCCGCGCGGGTTTTTATGCTGGCGATGTAGCGTGCGGAGAACCGGGAGTTGTATTGGGCGAAGGGCTCGAGGAGGTTGCAGCCAAAGTTTGCGAGCCATGCGCGTTGTTCACCTGTAAAGCCGCCGCCGATGGTAAGGTCGTTCTGGTAGACTTTCCAGGGTATGCCTGCTTTTTCCAGCTGCTCGGGGAAGGTGGTCCAGGATATCTCGCCTGTCTGGACGTCATTGCGGATATAGGCTTTCGTATCGCCGTCGGGCTGCTGGCGAATGGTTCCTGTCCAGAAGAAGAGGCGGTTGGGCCATGTGCTTGTCATGCCGGAGGAGAAATTCTGGTCGCAGACGGTGAAGGCGTCTGCGAGCGCGTAGTTGAAGGGAAGGTCTTCGCGGGTGTAGTAGCCGAGGGTGAGTGGCATGTCGGCGTATTGGGGATTTCCCGAGCGTTTGGCCGTGAGCCATTGGTCGTGGCGGCCGTGGTTGAAGGCGTCGACCTGGCTGGAACGGACGTGGGGTATGGACCCCATCCAAGTGATCTTTGTGTCGCGGATGTCGAATCGGAATGGCGCGTAGGTCTCGCCTTTTTCGTTGGTCTGCAGCCAGACCCGGTTGTGGTCGGGCAGCCGGATCGCGCGGGGGTCGTTGAACCCGCGAACGCCGCGGAGCGTACCGAAGCAGTGGTCGAATGATCTGTTCTCCTGCATGAGTATGACGACGTGCTCGGCGTCCAGCCAGGTGGATGCCGGTGCGGGGTCGATGGCCAGGGCCTTGCGGATGGATTCGGGGAAGAGACCGTTCCATCCGGCGGCTCCGGAGAGGAGCATTGCTTTTTTTATAAATTCACGGCGTGTATCCATTGGTGTGAGGTGTTCTGTTTGGCCGGGGTTGATATACCCCGTGGAAATTTGTTGCAGGGCATATTTAGGAAGCAATTTTACCGGTGAGGGTCAAAACTAGGAAAGGTTTTTAAAGATAAAAAAATAATTTTAAAGTAAAAGAAAGATATTTTAACAAATTTCAATGCGTCGCGGTTGAAGAATGCCATATATTCGCCACTCCAATAAAATCCCCTTTTCATGAAACGATCTATCATTCTGTCCGTTGTTCGTATCGTCTTTACGTTGCTTTTGGCCTCAGGCCTGTTACCGGTGATGGCGCAGCGAGTGTCGCCCTTGCCGGCGAAGAACAGCGGGGGGCGGGACGTTGCGCGGCCCAGGCTGGTGGTTGGCATCGTTGTCGACCAGATGCGTTGGGACTATCTTTACCGGTATAGTGAACGATATGGGGTCGGTGGTTTTCGCCGGTTGCTGAATGAGGGATTTTCCTGTGAGCAGACCTATATCAGTCACCTGCCTTCTTATACGGCTGTAGGGCATACGACCATCTTCACGGGGTCGGTGCCGTCGATACACGGGATTGCGGGGAACGACTGGATCGATCAGGCGACGGGGAAGGATGAGTATTGCGTCTCGGACAGCGCCGTACAGCCGGTGGGCGGCACTTCGCCGGCAGGGAACATGTCTCCGCGTAACCTGCTGGCCACGACTATTACGGACGAGCTGATGCTGGCAACGAATTTTCGGTCACGGGTGGTGGGCGTTTCGTTGAAGGACAGGGCTTCGATCCTGCCGGCTGGGCATAGGCCTACGGGTGCGTTCTGGTTTGACGACGTAAAGGGCTGTTTCAGCACGAGCACGTGGTACATGAAGGAGCTGCCCGGGTGGGTGCAGCGGTTCAATGCAATGAACGAGCCGGAGAAGCTGGCTGCCGGCGGGTGGAATACCCTGTATCCGCTGAGCACGTATGCGCAGAGTACGGCGGACAGCGTACCGTGGGAGGGCCTCATCAAGGGTGAGCGCGCGCCGGTGTTCCCTCATGACGTTCTGAAGGCCTACCGGGAGGACCACGACAATATCCGCAGCTCGCCTTTCGGCAATACGCTGACGCTGGACTTTGCAAGGGCCGCCGTTGATGCGTATGCGCTGGGGCAGCGGGATGTTACAGATTTTTTGACGATCAACTGTGCTTCGACGGACTATGTTGGCCATCGTTATGGCCCAAATTCTATCGAGGTGGAAGACGTATATCTCCGGCTGGACAGGGACCTGGCGGCCTTTTTCAGCTACCTGGACGGCAGGGTCGGGAAGGGCAATTATCTGGTATTCCTGACGGCGGACCACGGCGCTTCGCACGCGGTGAATTTTATGAGGTCGCACCAGCTGCCGGCAGGGTTTGCGAGGGTGAAGCAGGTTATGCAGGGTTTGAACGACACGCTGGAGCGGGTGACGGGGGTAAAAGACCTGGTCATCGCGGGTACGAACTATTATGTCAATTTCAATCTGGCGCAGATTCGGCAGGCCGGTCTATCGATCGACTCGCTGAAAGTGGTTGCGAAGACCTATTTGGCGTACCAGCCCGGGATCCAATATGTGGTTGACATGACTGACATTGGCGCGGCGGCGTTGCCGAAAAAGATCGAGTCGATGGTTATCAACGGCTACAACCGGAAGCGTTGCGGGTCTATTTTGCTGTTGCCGGAGCCGGGGTGGTTCGACGGTTATGAGAAGGGGACGACGCACGGCACCTGGAACCCGCAGGATACGCATATACCGCTGGTCTTTATGGGATGGGGCATACCGCACGGGGCGTTATACCGGACTGTGCATATGACGGATATTGCGCCTACGGTGGCTGCGTTGCTGCATATACAGGCTCCCGACGGGAGCATCGGGGATGTTATAAGCGAAATGGTGAAGGACTAGTGGTGGAGGCTGCCGGTTAGTGTTGGGGCACGGGGCTGAGGAATCCGGCTAGTGCCTTCCTCCGCCGCCCCTGAAGCCGCCACCGCCGCCGTTGCCGCCCTGGGCGCCGCGGAAGCGCCCGGGGAAGACGCCGGGCATGCGGTGTTGGTTCTTGCCGGAGAAATTATTCAGATTGTAGGTAAAGGTAAGCATGGCGTAGCGCTGGAGGGTGGAGGTCCGGCTGGTGGATACGCGGTTGAGGGAGACTGTTTTGCTGACCGAGGTATTTTCTTTGAGCAGGTCGAAGACTGTGAGGCGGAGCTCTCCATTTTTTTTACGGAATAGTGATTTTGCGATGCTTGGGCTGATCAGCGGGATGCTGGCGTTGTAGCCGGGTACGCGGTTATCGGTATAGGTATAGGTGAAGTTGGTGGCGATGAGCCAGCCACTGTTGGTGTAGGCGGTTATCTCCGCGTCTATTACCTGAGAGAAGTAGTCGAAGTTCTGCTGGGGGTGGAGGCTGTTGCGCGCGATGTTATAGTTGGACGTGGCGCTGAGGTTCATGTCGAAATTCTTTTTGATATTGGTCGTATAGGATATGGTTTCCGAGAGTGTGGTGTTGCGGGAGTAGTCGTGCTGGTAGCCGTTGATGCCGGCGACGGTAGAGTCGACGAGGGTCTGGGACTGTCCGTAGTTGATGTTGCTGATGAGGTTGAGGTTGGATTTCGGGCGCTTGAGGGACCAGCCGTAGTCGAAATAGCCGGCGACGTTGTATGTACCGTTGAGGTTGACATAGGTGGTCGTTTGGCCGCCTTTTTTATTGGGGACGATGGCGCTCTGGATGTCGTTGACGGTGGTGCTGGCGTTGATGGTGGCGAAGAGGACGTTCTGGGTGGAGGGGTTGTAGGACTGATAGAGAAGGCGGACGCTGTGCGTGAACTGGGGCTTCAGTGCGGGGTTGCCCGTTGTATAGTTGATGTTGTCATTGGTGGTGGTCAGCGGCTGCAGCTGGGAAGCGGTTGGCTGGCCTGTTCTGCCGGAGTAGTAGAAACGAATGCGCTGCATGTGGGTGAAGGAGTACATAAAGTTGACGGCGGGTGTCCAGTTGACATAGGTATGGGCGACGTCGATGCTCTTTGTGGTGTTGAGGCTGTTGTAAGTGGTGAACTGGACGCCGGAACCCGCGTTGAAATTGAATTTGGCGTTTTGTATCCGATAGTTGAGGGTGATACGGTCGGAGTTGGATACGAACTTATAGGAGTTGCTGAACAGGCTGTCGTAGCTGGTGTATCCTTTGGATGCGTCCTGGTAGTCGTAGGTATTGTTGTTGGTGGTGTGATGGGTATAGGTATGGTTGTAGTTGAGCTCGACGATCGAATTTTTTGTGATCGGTTCCGTATAGGACAGGGTGGGACTGAGCGTGACCGAGTGCAGGGAGTCGGTGTAGTACTGGCGGAGGTTTTGGGTCGAATCGAGGAGGACGAAGTTGTTGAGCGCGTTGTTGTAGCCGTAGCCGTTGTTGACGTTGACGGTCCCGTTGATGTCGAGGGAGAGGGTGCGGTATGGTTTTGCGAATTTATGCCGGAGTGTGATATTGGAGCCGTTGACGTTGAAGCCATGGTTGGTGCTGTTGGAATTGCCGACCGAGGTGCTGATGGGTGCGCCGTGCTGGTCGACGGTTGAGGAGACCGAGGACGAGTTGGGGCTGCTGGTCTGAAAGGTGATATTGGGCCGGAAGACGAAAGAGCTGGCGTTGTCGATCTTCTCTTCGATGTTGAGGTTCATGCGCTGGTTGGTGGTGCGCTGATAGCCGGCGGAAGTGCGGGCGGTCGTATTGGACGTGTCTTCCGCGGCGTCGAAGAATTTTTCGGTGAGGCTCTGGCTGCTGGTGGAGACGTGGGTGAAGTTATAGAAATAGCTGCCGTAGATCTCTCCTTTTCTGCCGAGCGAGTCGCGGTAATTGAGGCCGCCGGCCCATACGGTGGTGACGCCGGCTCCGCTGCCATTGGTGGCGGGGGAAGGTCCGCGGCCGCTGCCGCGTCTGCTGCCGGATGAGCCGAGTACGTCCTGGGCGGTGAAGTTCTGCTTGTTGATGTCATTACCTTCGCCGAGGACGGATATCTGCCGGTTGTTGTTGAAGCGGTGGAAGTTGAAGCTGTTGTTATAGGCCTGGTCGGTTCCTCCGCCGGCGATAGCCCGGCCGAAGTAGCCCTGTCTTCTGTCTCTGCGGGTGACGATGTTGATCGTCTTGATGCGGTTGCCGTTGTCGAAGCCGGAGAATTTGCTTTGGTCGTCGAGGTCGTCGAATATCTCGTATTTCTCGATGATGTCCGGTGGCAGGGTCCGGGTGGCCAGCTTGGGGTCGTCGCCGAAGAAGCGTTTGCCGTTGACGAGGATGCGCTGCACTTTTTCGCCCTGTGCGGTGATATTGCCGCTGGCGTCGACCTGGACGCCGGGCAGCTTTTTAAGCTGGTCTTCCGCGACGGCGTTGGGTTTGGTGGCGAAGCTGGCTGCGTTGTATTCGATGGTGTCTTTTCTGATGCGCATGGGCGGGCTTTGGACGATGACCTCCCGGAGGACGTCTGTGGCTTTTTGCATTTCAAGGCTTCCGAGGTCGATGTCTTTTGATGTGGGGCTTATGGTGATGTGCCTGCTGATGTGGTGGAAGCCTTCGAAGGTGATCATCAGCTGGTAGCCGCCCGGTTCGAGGTTTTTGAAGGCGAAGGCGCCGTGTTTGTCGGTGATGATGAAGCCGGCGTCGGTGGTATCGGTTATCGGGGTGAGGGAAACGGTAGCTTCGGAGAGGGGTTGTTTTGCTGTGGAGTCCATGACTACGCCTTTTACGCTGCCGCGGCTATGGGGCTGGGCTATTGTGTGCAGGCAGAGACAGGAAAAGAAGAAGAATACGGGGATTCTCATAAGGAGGTAAAGCTAGAGATGTCCAGGGGATTTTTGTGCGGGACTAGGTGAATGGGGGATGGGTATCGGCGAGTTATTCTGTTTTTAGATCTTTGATGGGATTTATTTTGGCAGCTCTTATCGACTGGTAGGCTACGGTCATCAGGCCGATGGCGACGGCTGAGGCTCCTGCTGCAAGGAAGGGCCATGGGCCGAGGCCGATGTGGTAGGCGAAGTTATCGAGCCAGCTGGCGCAAAAGTACCAGGCCAGGGGGACGGCGATGAGGAAGGCGAGGATGACCAGGCCGAGGAAGCTCTTGCAGAGCAGCAGGATGATGTTGCTGACGCTGGCGCCGAGGACCTTTCGGATGCTGATCTCCTTTGCTTTCTTTTCGGCGGTGAAGAGGGCCAGGCCGAAGAGGCCGATGCACGAGATCAGGATGGTGATGGCCATTGAGGTGTTGACGAGGGTGGCCGTCTGCCGGTCTTTTTCGTATAGGCGGTCCAGTGATTCGTCGAAGAAGCGGTAGGCGAATGTGTGGCCGGGGTAGAGTTTTTGCCAGGCGGCTGCCATTTCTGCAAGGATGGTGGCGGGGTTGTTGGTAGCGAGGCGGACGGCGACAGTGCCCTGGCGGTCGGGTCTGTTGATGATGCAGGTCGGGAGGATGGGGTCGTGCATGGACCTGGTATGAAAGTCTGCGACGACGCCGGTCACGGGGTAGGGTCGGTCGTTCCAGTAGAGTATCCGTCCGAGCGACGCGTCGGGCGTCTTGTCGCCGAGCAGGCGGGAGAGGGTCTCGTTGATGACGAGCTCGCGTACGCTGTCGGCGGGGGCGATGTTCTTGCCGGCGATCAGGGTTATATGATAGAGTGGAATGAAGTGCTCGTCGCCTACGACCTGGGTTACGCCGATGGGTTTTGGGTCGGCGGGGGAGGTCTTCAGCGTCATGCCCCTGGTGTTGTCGGTCATGGGGGTTACCCATTGTAGGGCGGTCTGGTCGACGCCGGGCAGTTGCCGGAATTGATTGGCCAGGACCTTTATTTTTCCTGCGCTGTCGCCGCGGGGGACGTCGACGGTGAGAATGGCGTCGCTGGTGAAGCCGGGATTGATCGAGCGGGCGAAGCGTAGCTGGTCTGCGATGACGAAGCTGGTGATGATAAAGACGAGGGATACGGTGAACTGGAAGACGATGAGCCCTTTTCGGAACAGCCATTGTTCGCCGCCTTTTTGTTCAGTGCCGCCTTTGAGGCTGAGGGCGGGGGTATAGGAGGATAGGACCCTTGCGGGATAGAAGCCGGCGAGCAGGGTGGTGATCAGCAGGATACCCAGGAGGAAGGCGAGCGTGGGTGGGGCGAGCAGGTCTGCTTTGAGGCCGGCCGGAATAAAGGAATGAAAGAGGCGGAGTGTGGGATTGACCGCGGCGGCGGCGATCAGGATGGAGAAGCCGGTGATCATCGCTGTCTCGAGCAGCAGCTGGAGGTGCAGGCTTGTCCTGGTGCTGCCAAGGACCTTTCGGATGCCTATTTCTTTTGCGCGGCGAAGGGACTGGGCGGTGGAGAGGTTGATGAAATTGATGATGGCGAGCAGGAGGATAAAGAATGCGATGATCAGCAGGCCGTAGAGGGTCGGCATAT
The DNA here is from genome assembly GCA_018267585.1 of Bacteroidota bacterium. Lineage (GTDB taxonomy): Bacteria > Bacteroidota > Bacteroidia > Chitinophagales > Chitinophagaceae > Puia. Next base: position 1,533 of record JAFDYE010000881.1, on the reverse strand, counting down.
GGGCGGTGTGGACGGGGTTCTCTACTACGTCGGCGTCGAAGTGGATAGCGGACAGCGGCTGGAGCCAGAGAGTCAGCTTGAAGTTTTGTGTGAGGTGCGGGCGCAGGAGGTTGGTCAGCCCGTGGTCGACGTCGGCGGGTCTTGTATTCGGGGAAAGCTTCACGAAGGTCCAGGCAGACATATCGTTATGGGACCAGGCGTCGGTCGCCGTCGAGGTGTCGGTGGAGGGGGAGATAAAGTCGGTGAATGCGAGGTCGGTATTTTCTGTTCTGTCTTTTACGATACCCGATACCGTTAGTCTCAGTGAATCTTCGTAGACGATTTGCCTGCCGAGGACCTGGTCCGGGGCGGTGTTGCCGAAGTAATATTTTTTCCGGGATTCCGTCAGTACGACGGTCGATGGGGCCCGGAGGGCGGTTGCGGCGTTGCCGGCGAGCCATTCATAGGGGAATATGGAAAAATACTGCGGTTCGGCGAATATGGCGCCTTGTTTGAAGGGGTAGGGGACGCAGGCTGCTACAGAAGTGAGCCCGGGGATGCTTGTGCGGGCGGTTTTGGAGATGGCGAGGGGGATGCGTGCGAAGTGGGATAATTTTCCGGAGTTTTCGGGGAGGTCGCCCATGACGCGGTAGATGCGTTCGCGGTCCGGGTAAAAGCGGTCGAAGCTGAGTTCGTGGTGGATAATGAAGTAGATGGACAGACAGGCGGTCAGGCCAAGGGAGAGACCGACGATATTGACGGCGGTGTAGAACCGGTGGCGGCGGATGTAGCGCCAGGCGACTGTCCAGTAGTTGTTTAGCATGTCATTCATTTTTTAGTGCGGGGGCCGGATTTTGGCGGGCTGCGGCGTAGGTCTGTGACAGCACGGTGATGAGCCCGATGCAAAGCAGGAAGATATAGCAGGCTGATGCTGCGAGCCAGCCGTTGGCGGGGCGGTCGGTGAAGTTCATCTGGAACAGGAAGCTCAGGGTGCCGCCGATGGGCAGGCCGATGGCGCCGGCGATGAGGAGCAGCTTTATAAAGCGGCGGGAGAGCAGCCGGACCAGCTGGGTCTGGCTGGCTCCGATGACCTTTCGGATGCTGACCTCTTTGCGTCTTGTCTCCACGCTATAGATGACGAGGCCGAGCAGGCCGAGAGTGGCGATGGAGACGGCCATGAAGGCGAGGTAGCCCAGCAGGGAGAGGGAGGCGCTTTGGGAGTCCATGCCGGCGATATCGTCGTTGAGCCAGGTGCTGGTGAAGGGTTGGCCGGGGGCTATGCGGTGCCAGGCGCCTGCGAGGCGCAGGGTCAGGCTTTTTTTGTCGGAGGCGCCGGCGTCGATGTACAGGTAGTTGCAGGTTCCTTTTTTGTTGCGGAAGGCGGTGGGGTCGATGGGCCGGCCTGCGCCTTCGTAGATAAAGTCCTTTGTCACGCCGACGATAGTGAGGGTGGTGCTGTCGTTGACCCATAGCCGTTGGCCGAGGGCGTCGGCCGGCCGGGTGAAGCCGAGTAATTTTGAGGCTTTGCTATTGATGATGACCGACCTTTCGGTG
>JAFDYE010000880.1 GCA_018267585.1 Bacteroidota bacterium | reverse complement strand
TTCCTGTCCGTCCCCGTTACCTTTGCGCTTACCCTTTTCAGCTACTATCTTCTACACTATACCCTCAACCGCATCACCCTTTTTGCGCTCGTATTTATCACGGGGATAGTCGTCGACGACTCGATCATTATCGCCGAGAACATGCACCGGCATTTCCGGCTCCGACGGCTGCCACCGCTGCAGGCCGCCATCTATGCGATCAATGAGGTTGGCAACCCTACCATCCTCGCCACGTTCACCGTCATCGCAGCAGTCCTGCCAATGGCCTTCGTCTCAGGCCTGATGGGTCCTTATATGAGCCCAATGCCCATCGGCGCCTCCATCGCCATGCTGCTCTCCCTCGTAGTCGCCCTGACGCTGACCCCGTATCTCGGCTATGTCTTCCTGCGGGAAAAAGAGAAAAGACACGCAAAAACCCCGCAAAAGGCCGTCGTCCCCGAAGAAGCGCGCATCTACAGGATCTATCGGGCGTTCATGCGCCCCCTTCTCGACCGGCGGTGGAAACGCTACACCTTCATGACAGGCACAGCCCTGCTGCTGCTCGCGTCCCTGAGCATGTTCTATACCCGGGCCGTAGCCGTGAAAATGCTGCCCTTCGACAACAAGAACGAATTTCAGATCGTCATCGACATGCCCGAAGGAACCACGCTGGAAAAGACCGCTGCCCTGACCCGCGACATTGCCGGCTACGTTTCCCGCCAGCCGCTCGTCGTCAACTGCCAGGGATACGTAGGCACATCCGGTCCCATCAGCTTCAACGGCCTCGTACGCCACTATGACCTGAGAAAGGGAGACAACGTCGCCGACATCCAGGTCAACCTCGTCAGCAAGAGCGACAGACGCCAGCAAAGCCACCAGATCGCCAGGGAAATGCGGCCCGGCATCCAGGCCATCGCCGCGAGATACAACGCCAACGTAAAGGTCGTGGAAGTTCCGCCCGGCCCACCCGTCCTGTCCACACTCGTAGCCGAGATCTATGGCCCCGACTACCGGCAACAGATAGACGTAGCACGACAGGTAAAAGAGCGCCTCGGCAGATCGGCCAATGTCGTCGACGTCGACTGGATGGTAGAGGACGACCAGCCCGGATACCAGTTCGAAGTGGATAAAGAAAAAGCCATGCGATACGGCGTCTCGCCGGCGCAGGTCGTCGCCGCTCTTCGCGGCTATCTGTCCGGGATGCCCGCTGGGACACTCCACTCACCCGCCTCCTTCCGCCCCGTCGACATCGAGCTGCAACTACCCGACGCAGACAGGTCCTCCGCCTCAGACCTCGCCGGTCTTACGGTGACCAACCAGCAGGGGAACCCGATCAGGGTGGGCGACCTCGTCCGGATCACCCGGACCATCGAACCGAAGACCATCTACAGGAAGAACCAAAAAAGGGTAGTCTATGTCCTGGCCGACATGGCAGGCCGCCTCGAAAGCCCGTCCTACGCCATGATGGCCGTCTCCGACAGCCTGAAAACCCTCCGCCTCCCCGCAGGTTATACGCTGGGAGAAGAATATACCAAACAACCTGAGCTGGAAGACAATTTTACGCTAAAATGGGACGGAGAATGGCAGATCACCTATGAGGTGTTCCGCGACCTCGGCATCGCCTTCCTCGTGGTGCTGCTCATCATCTACATGCTCATAGTAGGATGGTTCCAGAACTTCACCGTGCCCCTGGTGATGCTCGCCGCGATCCCTCTCTCCCTGATAGGCATCATCTTCGGCCACTGGCTCCTCGGCGCCTACTTCACCGCAACTTCCATGATCGGCTTTATCGCCCTGGCCGGCGTAATGGTCCGCAACTCGGTGCTCCTGATCGACTTCATCGATATCCGCCTGAAAGAAGGCATCCCCCTGGAAACAGCCATCATCGAAGCCGGAGCGGTACGCACCACCCCTATCCTTCTGACAGCCGGCGCAGTCGTGCTCGGAGCCGTCATCATCCTCTTCGACCCGATCTTTCAGGGTCTGGCCATCGCGCTGATGGGCGGCACCATAACGTCTACCTTCCTTACGCTGCTCGTCGTGCCGCTGCTCTATCATAAAATGCTCAAGCGAAAGAATACTATAACACCCCCAACAGTGGATCACCCCAAAAATCAATAAAATGAAAGAAAGGATCGTAAGAGCCGTCGCTGGCTCACTCGTACTGGCAAGCCTCCTGCTCGCCGTTTACGTCAGCCCCAAATGGCTCTGGCTGACCGCATTCGTGGGCGCCAACCTACTCCAGTCGTCTTTCACCCGCTTTTGCCCGCTGGAAAAGATACTGGAGCGCTTTGGCGTGGGACGCAACAGCCCTGAACAAAATCCCGGATCACCTGGCCTGCGCTAATTGAACTTATAAGCGCTGACCACAAAGATCAGCAGGAACAGCCCCAGCTGCAGCAAATAGAAAAAGCGGATCCTCGCCCTGGTCGCCGACATCGCCATATGGTCGACGGGAGCCTGACCGTCATATAACATCCGCCGGAGCCGCCTGCCCGCAGGCCGCTCCAGGACGATCATGTTCACGATCAGCACCGCGAGGATCCCCATCTTCACCTTGAACCAGACCTGGTGCATGAACGCCCCATGCACCGCAGTCATCATGAGTATCCCGCCCGCCACTATAACGATCCCGCCGACACCCCCCGCCATCCGCAGGGGCGCCGTCGCACGCACGATCGTCAACGCCCTGTCCCGGTCATAGGGCAGACATTTCCATAACTGCAGATTCGTCAAATAGCCCGCGAACAAACTACCCACCATCACTACAATGCCCGATATATGCAACACCAGGCCCAACGGTAATAAAGAAAAGCTCGTCATAAATTTTCATTTTGAAACAATAGTTCAAAACCGGACAAATGTTTAGTTTTGTAAAATAAAGCATTGTTTCCCTGTTCCGCAAGGCACAAAAACCCCCGACAATTCAATACCGGACAGATCGCGCAAAAAGTTCAGAAAAATGAATACAGATCGCAGAACCCAAAAAACAAAAAGACACCTCGCCGAAGCCCTGAAACACCTGATCCTCGAAAAAGGATACGACGCCATCACCGTCCAGGACATCATCGACAAGGCCGACGTAGGCCGTAGCACCTTCTACGCGCACTACGAAGGAAAAGACCAGCTCCTCGTCGGGAATATCAACTTTCAGCAGGAGCTCGCCAATCACCCCACCATCAACCTCTCCTACCTCTTTCAACATACCCGTGAGAACCTGCCGCTCGTCAGGGCCCTCTTCGGCACCCGCGGCATGGACATCATCACCAACCACTTCACCGAACTCTGCGCCGCCAAGATCATAGAAGACCACAAGACAAGATCGGCCCGATCCAAAACAGCCCAGCGACTCTTCCGCTATAAAGCCGAGGCCGCCGCGGGCGGCATCATCCGGATGCTCTTCAAATGGCTCGAAGACGGCGCCACCATCCCCGCCGACGAGATGGCAGCACACGCCACTACCATCCTGACCGCCGTCATCACCCCCGACTGACGGTCCCCATTCCTTTTCCTTATCTTCACAGCAACAAAACACCTTGTCTATGGACACCAACCAGCCCAACCTCCAACAGGCCGTCCCCTTCTTCAGCGTTTCAAACATGGAGGCGTCCCTTCCGTTCTACACCGACGGACTCGGCTTTTCCATAAAGAACCAATGGACACCCCGCGGCAGCATCGAATGGTGCTGGCTCCAACGCGACGGCGTCGCCCTCATGCTGCAGGAACCCCGCCGCGACCACCCTGCTCCCGCGCCGGAAGGCAAACCCGGCCGCGGCGTATCGATATCCTTCCAATGCCGCGACGCGCTCGCCCTCTACAACGAATTCCTCAGCCGCGGCCTCACACCCACCGAACCCTTCGTCGGCAATAATATGTGGGTCATTGCCATCAATGACCCCGATGGATATCGCCTCGAATTTGAAAGCCAGACCGAAGTCGCCGAAGAGACCACCTATAGCGAATGGATAAAATCCAGCTAAAAAAGGATAATTCCCGGTTCCACCCCTACCCCAAAACGCAGTACCTTTTCCCCCAAATGAAAAGAATAGTCGCTATCGGCCTGACCATGATCCTCTTCCATACAGGCTTTTCCCAGTCCGGCCACAAAAAATTCGCGCTGGTCATCACCAACGCCAGCATCGTCGACATCACCAATGGAAAGATCCTCAGCAACCGGCTGCTGGCCATCTCGGGCGATACCATCCTGGCCGTAGACGATACAAAAAAGGCAACTGCATACAAGGCAGAAAAATATCTCGACGCCAAAGGAAAATACGTGATGCCCGGCCTCTGGGACATGCACGTCCACTTCCGCGGCGGCGACTCCACCATCGCGGCCAACAAAGCCCTTCTGCGCCTGTTCCTGGCCTACGGCGTAACCACGGTCCGCGAATGCGGCGGCGACATCACACCCTCCGTCATGACCTGGCGCAAACAGACAGCACGGGGCCAGCTCGACGGCCCCCGGATATTCACTTCGGGACCCAAACTGGACGGACCGAACGCCGTATGGGCCGGCTCCATCCCCGTGGTGACACCCGCAGACGTGACCGCCGCCCTCGACTCCCTCCAAAAGATCCACGCCGACTTCGTAAAGATCTACGACAGCAGGATATCCGGCGACGCCTACCTCGAGATCATCCGGCAGGCAAAACGCCGGCACATGAAAGTCACCGGCCACATGCCATTCACGGTAGAACTGAAAGAAGCCGCCGGCCTCGGCATGGACGGATCGGAACACCTGTACTACGTGTTTAAAGCCTGCTCCTCCAAAGAGGACAGCATAACGGACGAGATCCGCAGGAGAGAACATACTGACCATCCGATCGGCCTGTTCGGAGCGCTGCCCGCCCTCTTCAGCACCTTCGACAGCTCAAAGGCCGACCGCCTCTTCAAATACCTCGCAGAAAAACATTTCTCCATCACCCCCACGCTCTTCATATCGAAAACCCTTTCCGGGATAAAAGGCGACGACCACAGCAACGACAGCCTGCTCGCCTACATCGACCCGAAGATACAGGCGACATACCGGGGCAGGGTCAACGGCGCCAGAAGACAGTCCGACTCCGCCACCCGCTTCACCAAAAAATACCAGGCGCTCTGCGCTTCCCTCGTCCCGAAGATGTATGCCGCCGGCGTCAATATCGTCGCCGGCTCCGACTGCGGCGCGTTCAATTCCTATGTCTATCCCGGATCGTCTATACACGAAGAGATCAAGCTCCTCGCCGCCTCCGGCCTCACCCCGGCCCAGGCCCTGCGGACAGCCACAGCCAACGGCCCGAAATTCTTCGGCCTCGCCGGCTTCTTCGGCAGTCTGCAGCAAGGAAAATGTTCGGACATGGTCATACTGGAAAGGAATCCCCTGGAAGACATCAGCGCCATCGACAGGATCGACGCAGTCCTTTCTCACGGCCGTCTATACTCGAAGAGCGACCTGGACGCGCTGCTCGCGTCCATCCGGCACTGACAGTCCCGCCGTGTAACGACCTTCCCCGGGTCCCGATCTTTTCGGGCCCCTATCTTCCTTTCGGGGTCCCATCCCCGACCCCCGACCATCCCCCGGCCCCAACCCTCCCTTCCTACCGATTTACCGTACCTTGCACCCGTGCTACACCGTTTCCCCCCACCACCGGACAAGGCGGCTGCCTCTTTTATCAAGGGCCGGACGCAGAGCTTCGCCAAACTCAAGACAGCGTCGGCCCCGGGACAGCGAGCCGTGCTGATGACAG
>JAFDYE010000087.1 GCA_018267585.1 Bacteroidota bacterium | reverse complement strand
CTGATCCCCGTCACCGGCATCTACGAACACCGGGAGATCAGGGGCTGGAAGAACAAGGTCCCCTATCATATGGAATTAAAGGACCGGCCAATGTTCTGCTTGCCCGGTCTCTTTCATTATAATACCAAAACACCCTCCGACCCCGAGACCGGCGAGATGCGCGGGATGTTCACCCTGATCACGCGCGCGGCCAATCCCGTCATGCGCCAGATCCACAACAGCGGCGACAACGCCTTCCGCATGCCCCTTTTCCTCCCGAAGGAGATGGAGCTGGAGTGGCTGCAGCCCGACCTCACCGACGACGCCATCGCCCGCATCCTCTCCTACGAGATGCCCGCCGACCAGCTCGTCACCAACCCCGTCTACAGCATCCGCGGAAGAACGCCGCGGCCCGACGGGCAACCCAAATGCGCACCCTTCGCCTACGCCGATTTGCCTCCGCTGGGCAACGACAACGGACAAACGCAAAAAGCACTGTTTTAACAAAGTTCACTACTATGGAAAAAAATATTCCGACCCTCTACGAATGGGTTGGCGGCGAAGAGACCCTTCAACGCCTTTTTCGCCTCTTTTATGACAAGGTCCTGCAAGACCCCCTCATCGGTCCGGTATTCCGGAACATGGCGGCAGACCATCCCCGGCACGTCGCACATTTCGTGGCCGAGGTCTTCGGCGGCCCGACCAAATATACCGGAGAAGACAAAGGAAGCCACGCCATCATGATCGCCCACCACATCGGAAAAATGCTGGACGACCAGAAAAGGCAGCGCTGGATACAACTGCTCCTGGCAACCGCCGACGAGATCGGCATTCCCGATGACCCCGAGTTCCGCTCCTCCCTCGTTGGCTATCTTGAATGGGGCAGCCGCATCGCCGTCATTAACTCAAAGCTGACGGAAAACCCGGTCAACGACATGGAACCCATGCCCCGCTGGGGCTGGGGCGAAACAGGAGGGCCTTATGTCCCCGAGTAGTACCGGCGACTGGCTCATCCTCGTCTTCCTGGTATCAGGCGTCATCGCCAGCAGCGTGCTAAAAAAGCTGACACCACCAGCCGCCATCACCGGCGGCATCCTGGGCTGGCTGATCTATATGGGAGGCGACATCCGCGGCATCGTCCTGCTCGCCACGTTCTTTATCCTGGGCACAGCTGCCACGTCCTGGGGCAAACGCCGCAAACTGACGGTACATGCCAACGCAGGCCACCAATCCCGGCGAACCACCGGTCAGGTCTTTGCCAACGCAGGCATAGCCGCCCTCGCCGGCCTTGGGGCCGTTCTATTCCCCCCTGAAAGATCCGTCTTTCAGCTCGCTATGGCCGGCAGCCTGTCATCCGCCATGGCCGACACCCTGTCCTCCGAGCTCGGTATGGTATACGGTCGAAAATACTTTAACATCGTCAACGGAAGACCCGATCAACGCGGCAACGATGGCGTCATCAGCATAGAAGGCACCCTGACAGGCATCGCCGGCTCGGCCCTCGTCGCCCTGATCGCTAACCACCACTTCTTTATCATTGTAACAGCCGGCACCATCGGCAACCTGGCCGACTCCCTCCTCGGCGCCCTCTTCGAACGAAAAGGCCTGATCACCAACAACACCGTCAATCTCCTCAATACCCTCGCCGGCGCAATTTCAGCCGTCCTGCTGGCCCAAATCACCGCTTTTGGTTAACTTTACACTATGGAATCGGAAAAACTCAACCGCGTCGTCGAAGCCCGGATGAAGCTGAAAGCTCGCTTCGAGGAAAAGATAAAGCAGACCCCATCCGTGGCAGACAATCGCCCCATGGGTTCCGGAAAACCCAACCGGCACGGCATGCCCGTACTTCCCGTCGGCCAGGTCATTACTACAAAATGGCCCGTTCTCGACCTGGGGATACAACCCGATATCGCACTAAAAGACTGGCGCCTCACGATCGACGGCGAGGTCGAGCACCCCACCACCCTCACCTGGGAAGAATTTATGACCCTTCCTCAAACCGACGACACCTCCGACTTCCACTGCGTCACCACCTGGTCCAAGCTGGATATGAATTGGAAGGGCGTCCGCCTCCTCGACCTCGCAGCTTTGGTCCAACCCAAAGACACCGCCACACATATACTCTGCCACGGTTACGACGAATACACAACCAACGTCTCCCTCGAAGAAGCCCTCAAGCCGGACGTGCTCCTGGTCCATACCTATGAAGGCAAACCCCTGCCAAAAGAACACGGCGGCCCCGTCCGCATGATCACCCCCCAGCTATATGCATGGAAAGGATCGAAATGGATCAACCGCATAGAATTCCTGGCCAAGAATAAGCTCGGCTTCTGGGAAGAAAGAGGATACTCCAACACCGCCTACCCCTGGCGGAACGACCGCTACAGCTAGAGACCCATTTGTTAACTATCCACTAATATTACCAGCTATCCGTCCTGAACGGCGCAGCGGGCAACCCTTCTGTATTGTAGAGATCTCCTACTACCCAGTTCTTATACGCATAACGCACCGCCACAGGCACCTTCACGCTATCCGACACCAACTGCACACCGTGGGCAACGATACGCGCATGCGCAGGATAAAATTTCTTGTCCCCGCCCGCGACCTCAAAATCCTCCATCGGCTTGCCCCAGGACGTCAGCCCGTTCGGAGAATGGTCAAAAGCAACCGTAACCGTGTCCCCCGTCACCTTCATCGACTTATAGACCGGGCTTTCATACGGCAGCCCCACCCATCCGTAGGTATCAGCCAGCGCCCAGCAGGCCAGCCGCTCACTGATCACCGTCTTATTGGCCGGGTGTATCGTCCTCTCCTCCCCCGCATCCATGCTAACCACCATACCCGAATGCGGAATCATCGCCCACGCCCTCTGCTGCGCTTCCCGCAACGGAGCCGCCGGCCCCAGCCTGTCGTTATATACGAATGGCGCGATCTGTACATAGTAGAACGGCCAGTCACCCCTCTTCCATAGATCCCTCCACTCCTTCACCATCCCCGCCAGCAGACGGTCATAGACCTGCGGATTCGGCCTGTTCTGCTCACCCTGGTACCAGATCACACCCCTGATCCCATATCCCACCAGCGGATTGACCATCGCATTGAACAGTACTGCCGGCTCGTTCTTATTGATCTTCGTAGTATCCCCGTCCGCCAATACCTTTATATCCGGAAAAGCTTCCAGCGCATGCCTGTCCATCCACGCCTCGACCACAGTACCTCCCCAGGTAGTCATGATCATGCCCACGGGAACCTTTAGCTTCTCCTGCAATAGCTTCGCATATTGGTACCCGACAGCGCTGAAATTCCCAACGCTCACCGGCCCGGCTTCTTCCCACGAAGTAGCCTTACAATTGGTCTGCGGCTCCCTGGTCATAGCCCTCTCCAGCCGGAATAGACGTATCTGCGGATTGCGGGAGTCCATTAACAGCCCGGTCGAATGCAGCACCGGCTGATTAGCAAACCCCTTTACCGGCATCTCCATATTGGATTGCCCCGAGCATATCCATACTTCCCCGATCAAAATGTCCCGAAGCACTTTCCTCTTCCCATCGTCAAATGAGATCGTATACGGTCCCCCGGCGACCGGAGTGCCAACCATCACCCTCCATCCGCCATCCGAACCGGCAACAATACCATAAACCTTGTTATTCCAGGACGTAACAACCGTCACCTTCGCACCCTTCCTCGCCCATCCCCACAATTCCACGTCCGACTTTTGCTGCAATACCATGCCATCGGATATCACCGCCGGCAGCTCGACCTCGGCCTCCGCACAAAACCCGCTCAACAACAGAAATGACAACAGAATTCTATTTTTCATATCAACAAACATTTAAAAAAAATTCCGGTAAAAGGTTCATCGCCACCTCCCTTGCCCCCGCCACTTCCTTCTCGTCGATCCATTTATAAGGCCAGCGCAGCCGGGTTCCGACACGCCCCCACCCGCCTACCGCGGCCAAAAATTTATCCAGCGCCGGATTCGAATATCCCGCATTCTTAAAGGGAACGATGCAGGTCGCGAAGAACTGCAATATACGCTCCTGCATCCCCAGCGCCTTATCCGGATCAGCAAGGATCAGTTGCCACCACGCCTGCGACCCGCGCGGGCTAAGACAGGCCACATTGGAATAAGCCCCCGACGCCACACGCTCACGAACACCCGTCGCCAGCAAATGGCCGGGAACAAATACCGACATATCCATGTCCAGCGCCCGCATCTCCGCAAACCACGACGCATCGCCCGAAGCCAGCTTTACACCGATCAGCGACGGAACAGCACCCCGAAGCCTCGCCAGACCGGCCGGCGCCAAGACCTGCTTGGCGTGCGGCGGATTGTACAGCACCAGGGGTATGCCATCCGCAGCTTCGGCGACATGCCGGAGAAAAACGACCTGCTCCTCCCCTGTCGCCACCACCCAATCCGGCAGGATTACCTGGAATGCATCCGGCGATAACGCAACGCAGCGACGCACCCTTTCCAGCGAGACAACAGGACTCGGATGACTGGCGCCGATCTGGAACGGCATCCCCGCCGCCCGGCATCGCTCTGCCATCACCTCCTGCACCATGTCGAATTCCGTTTCCGTCTGATTGTGAAATTCGCCGGCCGTTCCATTCGAATAGATACCATCCAGCCCGGCGTCGATGAGCTGACCGATCTCCTCAGAAAGCCGGCCATAGTCGATACTGTCATCGGCATTGATGGGCAACAGCAACGTGCCCCAGTTGCCTTTCAGGGTCTTGGACGTAAGCATTATTTCAGGTTGTCTATAGGTACTTCCTCAAAGACGATCCCCTCATAGGGCCGCTGATATCCCGCCTCATAAAGACAGGCCAGATCTCCATCCGGTAACACCGCCAGACAGGAATAGGCGGACGGCCCTTCGTACAATTCTTTCTTATAGGGCCATGTCCGGCCGTCATCATAGCTGATCCTGACCGTCATCCCGACCCTCGCCGTCCTGCTGGCGGGGTTGGAGAATACAAGGCAATCCTTCTTCCCGGCAAAATGATACCGGATCAGGTTGCCTTCACAGACGGGTTCGACCAGTGTCGTATCAGGCCTGAGAGCCGACCATTTCTTACCGGCGTTGCGGCTGACGGCGATCTGCCGGTACCGGCTATGTCCCGTATTCCGCATATTCAGCATCAGCCGGCCATTCGACAGCTCAGCCACCGTCGCCTCATTCGTACTGTCCTGCGCCGAACCGCCCAGCACCCAGGTCTCTCCATGATCATCGGAGTAAATGACATGAGAAGCATTATTCCTCGTCGCCGCCTCTTCATGATTACAGGGAATGACCAGACGCCCCTTATGTCTGCCCTTGCTGAGCTGCAGCCCCCTGCCCGGACCCGTGGCATACCAGGTCCAGCCGCTGCGCTTCACGTCACCAGTGATCTCCCGGGCGGGCGACCAGCTATGACCATCATCCGTAGACCTCAGCACAAACACCCGGCGGGTATCCTTCCCCGTCCGGTCCTTGACCAGCTTCTCCTTGTCCGTCCCAATATTCCAGGTCGAGAGCAGCACAATAGCTCCCGTCGTCTCATCCACCACCGGCGCAGGATTGCCGCAGGTATTCGTGGAATCGTTCCAGACTACCTGGAGCGCGCTCCAGGTTCTGCCTCCGTCCCCGGACCGCTTGACCACCAGGTCGATATCACCCGCATCACCACAATTATTCTTCCTGGCTTCGGCAAAGGCGAGTACCGTCCCCTTCGTCGTCGTCACAATAGCCGGTATCCGAAAACACTTGTATCCGTCATCCCCGTTCTTAAAAACATAATTAAAAGCACGGCCTTGCGCCGAAATATTCAAACTGAATATCATCACGACAACCGTCATTACACCCACCTTCCCCGGCCTGAACCAACTGAAAATATACCCGATAACAAGACATCCCGCTACTGCAAACACGGGATACAAAAAGAAATTGATCATATCAGAACGTTGTAGAAAGTAAAGACCCGCACAGCTGACAAAAAACCCAACCAGTATACCCGTGCTGTTGATCCGCGGGAAGAAGATACCCGCGGCAAACATTCCGGCCAGACAGCCGCCGAACAGTCCGATTATTTTCAGGTACTGATCCCATATAGAGGCATTCTGCAAATAGACGAGATACATCGCGATCAGGCTGCCCAGCGCGCCGAGGACCACGGTAGAGCGCCTTGCAAAACGGAGACACTGCCTGTCCGTAGCCGTCCTGCGAAAGGTCTTGTAAAAATCCGTCGTCAGCACCGTTGCAATGGAATTCATGCTCGACCCGATCGTCGACATGGTGGCGGCGAACAGACCTGCGATAACAAGACCGGATAGCCCCGCCGGCAGCTGCTGGGAAATGAACCACGGAAAGACATCGTCAACCCGGCCATTTGGATTCAGGTTGCCTGGATGATGGCGGTAGTAAAACCAGAGCGCCGTCCCCACCCCAAAGAAAATGACAGTAGCAGGGATCACCATCAGCGCATTGGTATAAACAGACCTGCGCGCTTCCTTCTCCGTAGGAGTGGTCAGATAACGCTGGACCACCACCTGGTCAGAAGTATAGGTTACCAGGTTGGTCAGCAGCGTCCCTATGACGACTACCCAAAGCACCGGCTCCGATATGCTCCAGCCCAGGTTGGCCACCCTGAACTTGTCATTGGCATAGGCTTCCCGTACAAACCCTCCCAGCCCCCCTGATGTATGCGACGTGATAAAAAAGAAACTCACCAGCGCGCCGCCCAGCAGCACGAACACCTGCATGACCTCCGTCCAGACCACCGCCTCGATACCCCCGGCCACGCTGTAGGCAGTAGTGATGATCGTCGTGACGAGTATACAGGTAAAAATGCCGATGCCCGTCACGGTGCTCAGCACCAGCGCCGGCAGGTAGATAACGACGCCCAGCCGGCTCAGCTGAAAGACGATAAAGGTAAAGCTCCCAAGCAGCTTGACCCGCCTGTCGAACCGTATCTGCAGGTACTCATAGACACTGGTAAGCTTTAGCTTTCTGAAATAAGGAAGATAAAAACAGGTCACTACCGGCGCAATAGCCAGCACCATAACATTGTTCATTACATATACCCAGTCCGTCGCATAGGCCTTTGCAGGGATCGCGATAAAGGTCAGCGCGCTTAACTTGGACCCAAAAATGCTTAGCCCCGCAGCCCACCAGGGTATCTTCTGGCCGCCAAGAAAAAAATCGCCGGTCGTGGAACCCATATGCTTCGATACGAACACGCTGATCCCGATGATAACGGCAAAGTACAGCGCAATGACCGTCCAGTCGAGCCCGCCAAACTTACCCGAAGGCTGGCTGGGTGAGGCGATCAGCACTTTATTGGTTCGTACGGCCGGCCGGGCCTCTCCCCCGGCGATAACGACATTTCCATTCCAGACGACCAGCGGCGTGGTCACCGGGGCCGGGGAAGGAGTCGTCCCCATCACCGACCAGGAGTCCGTCAGTGCATTGTACGCGAGAACGTCCTTCCTGAAACCCGGATGGCTGTCCTTCAATTCGGCCACCTGCGAGGCAAGGGCGCCATCGTCTCCGCCAAACAACATCAGGTGGCTTTGTCCCGCATTATAAGCCGGCGAAGGCGCGGCAGCCAGGGCGTGTGGCAAGTCGGCGATCCGCCGCCACCCTTTACCGGGAACATACTCCCGGCAATCCCGCAAATATTCTCGTACCGGCACCGCATCGGTCGTCAGATGCACACCCCCAAAAACATACACCCTGTCTTCATAAACCCCCGCAGCCGCCAGCATCCGCGAAGGCCCCGGCACCGGAGCCAGGACCTGCCACTTCCTGTCAGCACCCGAAAGATCAAGCGACCAGAAATTATTCTCCGACGCTATATAGACTGTATGTCCCACGATCACCCCGCACCCATTAATGACCGGCGCCGGCATCGAAGGCAAAGCAGTCACCAAAACCTTTCCCCCGGCATATCTCAAAATAAAGGCGTCGGAAAAGTTGCCGGCGGCATTCCCCCCACCCAAACAAACGACCCCGTCTCCATACGTAAGCGAGACCCCGTATCCCATCGGACGCGGAAGCCTCCCGGCCTCCTTCCATTGCCCGTCGGGCCGCTCCAGCACAAAGACCTTATCATACCAGGTCTTGACTCCCCCACTCCAGGGGCGGCCGCCTCCCGGAAAATTCGCCCCGCCTGCAACGATGAGAGCTCCATTGCTGACACCGGCATAGCTACCCGCAAAACCATCGGCATCCGGCACCGGACTGGCCTGGCTCCAGTTAAAAAAAACTTTCCCTGACGTATCCTGACCCATGCTGCTGAAAGTTAAACTACATAAAAAAGGTACGAGCCATTTTCTCAATGCCGCCATGATGCTTCCGGTTTTTAATGTGGTCCAAAAAATCGTGACCAAATATAATTTTTTGGACCAAGATCATAACTTAACTTCGTTCAGCCGGGGCAATTTCTCAAAAAAAGACAACTCCGCCAGCTCATTATAAAATTGATCAAAACTTTCCTGGCTAAGTGTCGCCAGCGGCAGCCGGCACGGCCCGAGATCCCAGCCAAGCATCTTCATCATCGCCTTCTGGCCGGGAATAGGCGGATACTTCAGCAATACCCGGATCACCTCTACCATATAAGCATGGGACTCCCTCGCCGCCTTCATATCCCCTTTCCTGAACGCCTCCATCGTAGCTACATACAACGGCGCCGCAAAGGTATACGTGCTCCCGATCGCGCCACGCGCTCCCACGGCCAGGGCCGGCAGCAACATCTCGTCGACGCCAAACAAAATATCGAACTTCCCCTTTTTGTAGTTCAGACAGGACTGATATTCCTGGAGCGTAGTAGCGGTATATTTAATGCCGGCCAGGTTAGGTATGGTCCCTTCTGCCAGCTCGAGGAATTTGATCATATCCATGCCCACTCCCGTCAGGTGCGGAATGTGATAGTAGTAAAAAGGAAGATCCGGAGCAGCGCCGGCAATATCACCCATACAGCCGACCAGGTTCTGGACCGAGGTGGGCTTGAAATAAAAGGCCGCCACCGACGCAAAGGCATCGGCCTTTATCTCCGCGGCATGCGCCGCCAGCGCACGGGCCTCGGTAATGCTGCTATGCCCGACGTGAACGATGATCTTCAGCCTGCCCGCCGCCGCTTTCACAAATTCCGCGGCAACAAACTTCCTCTCCGCGATGGTCATATTCGGCCCCTCGCCATTGCTGCCGCAAACAAAGATCCCCTTGAGACCGTCCCTGACCAGCTTGTTCACCAGCAAGGGGATCATTTCACTGTTAATGGAGCCGTCTTCATAGAACGGGGTAAACGCCGCCGCGATCAATCCTTCGATTTTATGCATAGTTCAATTTTTAATTATATCCTTGCGTCTGCACCAGCTTGCTGTTATTCGCCAGCACAGTCGTATTTAACGGCCAGTAAAGAGGTGTCGTCTTCCCGGCCAGGTTGGGTACATAGGTATATACGTTGATAGTCCCTGCCGAATGAAAACGTACCAGGTCATACCAGCGTTTGTTCTCGAAGAACAGCTCGCGGCCCCGCTCATTCAGCAGCTCCAGTTCTACCGAAGGCTCATCCGTCGCCCCGGTATAGTTGCCGGTGCCGGCACGGGTACGCACCTTGTTCAGATAGGTAATGGCATCGGTCGTATTTCCCAGACCCGCATAAGCCTCCGCCTTCATCAGGTAGACATCCGCAAGACGGTATAGGATGATATCGTTGTCCGAGACGCGGTCATCCGCATATTTCGTCCCGACATATTTGGTGATCCACGAAATGCCATTCACGGTATCGTTTGTGGTGGGATTTATATTTCGCTGCGTAACCCAGGTATAGGGGATCCGTTTGTCCTTGGAATTGGTGAAAAGGGCCTTCGACTTCGCGCTGATCTGATAAGCCCCCTGTCCGTTGGTCGTTGTCTGAACATAAGGCAGACTGTCGATATTGACGGCTCCCTGCGCTCCGCCAACGAGATACGGCAAGGCATTCAAAGCATAGTTCGCTCCCGTCTCATCCCGCAGATAATAGGCCGCCAGCGCCACTTCTGAATTGCCCGACGCGCGCGTAGACGTCACCTTGCCAAAGTCGGTATTCAGCGTCAGCCCCGACGCCTCGACCTCGGTAGCCGCCGCAACAGCGTCGTTGAAGTCCGCTGCGCCTCCGCCCAGTACCTTGGCGCTCCACAGCTTGGCATCACACCGCAACGCCTCAACGGAACCGTAGGCAAACCGGTATTTCGACGGATAGGTCTTCACCGAAAAACCGCTCATCGACTTGAAATAGTAGATAGCCGAGTCCAGGTCGCTGAACACCTGCTTCATGACGTCCTTTGCGGGTGAACGCGCAAGCAACGGCACATTCTCGTCGACCACCG
>JAFDYE010000879.1 GCA_018267585.1 Bacteroidota bacterium | reverse complement strand
CTCTCCTATATTCTCAGTCTAGGAAAAAAGAAAGTACTCATCATCGACACGAATTTCTGCAATAACGACCTCACTAAGAATATCAATGCGGAGCCGGTGCTCGAAAAATATGACCTCAACGGCCATGTCTTTGACAAAGGGGCTTTCCGGAGGCTCCTGACGCCCACCAACATAGAGAGGGTGGACATCATCGGTTGCGCCGGCGGCGACTATACGCCGACGGAGATACTGCCCAAGAACCACCTGCTGAAGCACCTCACAGAGTTGAAGGAAGAATACGATTTCATTCTGCTGGAAGGGGCGCCCCTCAACGGATACACCGATACCAAGGAGCTTGAGACTTTTGTGGAGGGCATCGTAGCCGTTTTCTCAGCCGAGACTACCCTGACGGCTATGGACAAGGAATCGATCCGGTTCCTGCACGACAACCACGATAAATTCCTTGGAGCTATTCTCAATAAGGTCGAGACCTTCAATCTGGAATTGTAAATCAGACCCCCTAATACCCTGTATTCGATGATTGTTACAACCAATGAGGCACCGCAGGAAGTGTTGAAAGTACCGGAAAAAAAGGCTTCTGCTTCGCGAATTTCGTGGGTGGACCACGCCCGGGGCATCGCCATTCTTCTCGTTGTCTACCGCCACGTGGTCATTGGTCTCCAGCGCAGCGGCGTTGCGATAAGCCAGACCCAGTTCGATATCCAGGAGCTGTTCTATAATTTCCGCATGCCGGTGTTCTTCATCCTGTCCGGTATTTTCGTAGCCAACAGCCTCCGGAAAAAGACTCGTATGGATGTACTAAAGGACAGGGCGTTTACGGTCCTTTATCCCTACCTGGTATGGGGTGTGATCATGGTCACGCTCGAAATAGTTTTCGTCCGTTATGCCAATGCCAGGCGGACAGCGTGGGACTACTGGTATATCGTTAGCCAGCCCAGGGCGATCGACCATCTTTGGTATCTGTATGCATTATTCAATACCAGCGTCCTCTATCTGTTGCTGGGCCGCCTGATAAAGAACCCGTGGGTCCACGGAGCGGTCGCGATTGTGCTGCACTCCGCGACCTATCTGGCTTTTTTGCAGGGGAACAGCCTGGTATCGGATGCTT
>JAFDYE010000878.1 GCA_018267585.1 Bacteroidota bacterium | reverse complement strand
GAGGTGTTTTTACCGGAACTGTTACCGACAAGGCTGACGGCAAACCCATCGCCGGCGCAACGATTACGATCCCGGACCTGAAGGCAGGTGCTGTTTCCGATGCCAACGGGAAATTCACCATTCATCTGAACTCGAAGGGCACGCACCTGGTTGAGATCAGCTATGTAGGATATGGCACGTTCTTCCGGAGCGTTGACTTTGGTAAGACTTCCCAATTGAATGTTCAATTGTCGTTATCCACCCTCGAGGCGGAAGAAATCGTGGTCACCGGTGTCAGCAGGGCGACTGAAATAAAACGGGCTGCGATACCTATCGTTGCCGTAGGAAAAGACTACCTGGAACAGCATTCGGCCGCGACGAATATCATCGATGCGGTCGCCAATCAGCCGGGTGTCAGTGCCGTGACTACGGGGCCGAATGTTTCCAAACCCTTCATCCACGGACTGGGTTACAACCGGGTTGTTACGGCTGTGGACGGCATCCGCCAGGAAGGGCAGCAGTGGGGTGATGAGCACGGTATCGAAGTAGACCAGAACTCGATCGACCGCATCGAGATCATCAAGGGGCCAGCCAGCCTAAGCTATGGGTCGGATGCGATCGGGGGTGTGGTCAACCTGCTGACGCCTAAACCGGTGGCCGAGGGCAAGATACTCGGCTATGTAAGCAGTGCCTATGGGACGAACAACGGTCTTACCAACTCTTCGTTGAGGCTGCAGGGTAACCAAAACGGCCTTGTGTGGGGGCTTCAGGCATCGGAAAAGCTCGCCAAGAATTACCGCAACCAGGTCGACGGCTACAATTATTCTACGAATTTTCGGGAGACGGATGCCCGGGTTATGGCAGGCGTGAATAAGAGCTGGGGCTATTCCTATCTGAATGCGTCGCTATTCGACGATCTGCAGAGTATTCCCGACGGCAGCCGCGACTCGTCAACGCGGGCATTCACCAGGCAGATCACGGATGAAGATGACTTTCGGCCTATCGTTCCGTACAAGGAGCTGAACTCTTATGCTATTCCAGCTGTCCACCAGCATGTCCAGCTGTATCGTATCTACAACAACAGCAATTTCGCCCTGGGAAGCGGCAATCTGATCGTCAACCTGGGCTGGCAGTACAGCCATCGGCGGGAGTTTACGCATCCGACGGCTCCGGATGTCCCCGGCCTCAACCTGCAGCTGAACACCTATACCTATGACATCAAGTACAACGTCACGTTAGGCGACGGATACGAGATCAGTGCTGGCATCAACGGCATGTATCAGAACAATACCCTGGGATATAGCACGGCCTTTCCTATCCCTGCCTATCACCAGTTGGATTTCGGGCCCTTTCTCACCGGGAAGAAGAGCTTCGGGAAGCTGGATCTTATGGGGGGGATCCGATTCGACACCCGGTCTTTTATGGGAAAGGCAGCGTTTATCGATACAAGTGTAGCCAATTACCCGACTCTTTATACGGGTGCGAATCCGGGTACTGCACTGAATGTCGCATCACAATTCCCTGCGCTAAGGAAGAGTTTTTCGGGAGTAACCGGAAGTATTGGCGGAACGTATAATTTTTCCGATCGGTTCCTGGTGAAGGCTAATCTCGCGAGGGGCTATCGGGCGCCCAGCATTGCCGAGCTTTCCGCAAACGGGCCCGACCCGGGTTCGCAGATCTACCATGTCGGCAACAATAGTTTCAAGCCGGAATTCAGTCTGCAATTCGATCTTGGGGCGGCGGTCACCCTTCCTGCCCTGACGGCCAGCGCCAATTTCTTCGACAACAATATCTCGAATTATATCTTCCAGGAACAATTGCTGGATGCCAGTGGGAACGCCCTGCGGGTGAATGCGAGCGGATCGCCTGATCCGAACGGCCAATATGCCGAATTCGGTTATGTACAAACGAGGGCCCGCATCATCGGCGGGGATCTTTACGTGGATATTCATCCTGTCCCCTGGCTGCATTTCGAGCATTCGCTTACCCTCACTTACGGAACGAATCTGTCCGATAACGGTCATGCTCCGGATTCGTTGAAATACCTGCCCTTTATTCCGCCGCTGCACACGCACTCGGAATTGCGGGCGGTGGATCGCAAGGGTTTCGGCCGATTCAAGGGAGGGTATGTCTATATTGGTTTTGACCATTACAACGCCCAGGACCGATACTTTGCGGCATATGGAACGGAGACCTATACGGCGGGGTATAATCTGCTCAGCGCCGGTCTGGGGGCTGACCTGGTCAATGCGGCGGGAAAAAAGATACTCCAGCTTTTTGTGGAAGGAACCAATCTGGCGAATATCAACTATCAGAGCAATATGAGCCGGCTGAAATATTTCGACAACCCTGTAGTGCCGCCCGGAATACAGCCGGGGATGTTCAACATGGGCCGGAATATCAGTTTTAAGGTAATTGTGCCTTTCGGTTCGTGACGGATCCGGTTATAAAAAAAACCGGCTTTGGGGCCGGTTTTTTTATGCTGTCTTTAGTTGTTTTAGTTCTTCTTGCCGCCGCCGTCCTCGGGTTTCTTGCAGCAGATCGGGAGACGTTTGTAGGCGTCGGGTTCTGCGGTCACGTCGTCGGCGTCATAGCCTACGTTGGCGATCATCGCCTTGATGTTCTCGATATTCGTGCGGTCGGTCAGGTAGGTGACGGTGGTAGTCTTTTTCTTGTAGTCAACGTTGATCTTTACGATGCCGTCTTCGTGGGACATGTATTTTTCGATACGGCCCTTGCATTCTTCACACTGAACGGTAGGTGTTTTGATGACGGCTGTCAGCTGGGGTTTGGTTTGGGCGAATGCGCCGCCTGCCAGACCGATGAGCAGGAAAAAAAGGATTTGAATTTTCTTCATATGTCTAATGTTTTTACCGGTATAAATTTAATTAAAATAATTCAAAACCCGGAAGGGAGTTTCCCAACGCTCAGGCCCCTTTCCAGGAGGCCGGGTCCTTGCTCCATTGAAGGAGGATATTCTGCTCATCGGGGCTAACCAGTCCTTTGTCTACTGCCAGGCTGATTAGGGTGGGATAGTTGGAAAGGGAGACGTAGGGGACTCTCTCCTTTTTGAAGGCTTCGCGGGCGGCGTCGAAGCCATAGTTGAAGATGGACACCAGACCGATGACCTCCAGGCCTTCGTTGCGGAGCACGTCGACGACCTGCAGGGAGCTTTTTCCGGTAGAGATGAGGTCTTCGATGACCACGACGGGCTGTCCTTTTTGGTAATAGCCTTCGATCTGCTGCCCGAGGCCGTGCTCTTTCGGCTTGCTGCGGACATAGATATACGGCAGCTTGAGCTGGTCGGCGGCCATGGCGCCCCAGGCGATGCCGGCGGTGGCGACGCCTGCGAGGAGGCCTGCTTCGGGGTATTGGGAGAAGATCACGTTGCAGAGTTCGGACTTGATGAAGTCCCGGATATAGGGAAAGGAGAGGACTTTGCGGTTGTCGCAGTAGATGGGGCTTTTCCAGCCGGACGCCCAGGTAAAGGGTTCTTTGACGCTAAGACGGATGGCCTGCACCTGCAGGAGCTTCTCGGCGACGGCAGTTTGACCGGGAGTATTTTGTCCTTTTAGTGGTCCGGTCGAACCGGTGGAACCGGTGTGACCGGGAGTATTTTGTCCTTTTAGTGGTCCGGTCGAACCGGTGGAACCGGTTTCATTCGTAGTAATAATTTTCTCAGCCATGGTGCGAAAGTAGGTATTTTTGAGGTATGTATATCAAGATCTACTTCAATGACAAACCCCTTTTTCTCTGTGACCGGATGACGGACGAGATCAGCGTATACGCGCATCACGACGATGCGGTGCTGATCGATGAGTTCTCCCCGCACGCCGTCAACGCGATGGTCCATGAGATGCGCCAGGCGAAGGTCCATGCGGGAATATTTGTTCATAGCGATCTGGCGGCGCTGAAGAAGGCGTTCTGGAAGAAGTTCCTGATCATACAGGCGGGCGGCGGGCTGGTGGCCAATGACAGGCAGGAGTACCTGTTCATGTTGCGTCGCGGTAAATGGGACCTGCCCAAGGGAAAGCTTGACCCCGGTGAGACGCTGGAGCAGTGTGCGGTCAGGGAGGTGGGGGAAGAGACGGGGCTGCACAAGGTGCAGCTTGGGGAGCCGCTGCTGACGACCTATCACACCTATGACGAGAGCGGGCACCATATCCTGAAAGAAACATACTGGTATCGGATGACGGCGGCGGACGGGCAGCAGCCTGTTCCGCAACAGGAGGAGCAGATCACGGAGCTGCGTTGGGTAACGCAGGCTGGTATGGGCGAGGTGCTGAAGAATACCTATCCGTCCATTGCGGATGTGGTCAACGCTGCTTTCTGATGATAGCGACGGTGAGCCTGCTGACGCAGACCAGCTTTTCCCGGTCGTCATAGATCTTTATATCCCATACGTGCGTGCTTCTGCCGATGTGCAGTGGTATCGCTGTTCCGAAGACATGTCCTTCCTTTACACCGCGAATGTGGTTGGCGTTGATCTCGAGGCCGACGCAGTCGTATTGGGACTGGTCGATGACGAGCGCCGACGCGACGCTGCCCAGGGTTTCGGCAAGGGCCGCCGAGGCTCCGCCGTGCAGGAGGCCGTATGGCTGGCGGGTGCGGTCGTCCACGGGCATGCGTGCTTTGAGGTAGTTGTCGCCTATTTCGGTGAGCTCGATGCCGATGTAATCTCCCATGGTATCTTTCCCCAGGAGTTTGAGGTCTTGTATGGTGATCGCAGGGTTGTACCAGATGGCCATGTTAGCATTTTTTTGACGAACCGGGGTGACCGTGCTGGTTGAGCGCGCGGGCTACGACCTCGGGGAGGAAGGGCTGGACGTCGCCGCCGTTCTTTAGCACGTCCCGGACCAGGGTGGAGGCTACGGAGGTGTATTGGGGGAGACAGGTGAGAAATACCGTTTCAATATTGGGGTCGAGGCTCCGGTTCATGTCGGCGATCGCCTTCTCGTATTCGAAGTCGTTGACATAGCGGATGCCCCGGAGGATGAAGTTGGCGCCGACCTGCTGGCAGCAGCGTATCGTCAGTCCTTCGTAGACGACCGCGTCGACCTTGGGGTTGTTCTTGTATATCTCTCTGATCCATTGCAGGCGCTGGTCTTCGGAGAACATGGGTTCCTTGTTGATGTTTCGTCCGATGCCGATGAACAGCTTGTCGAACAGGGGCAGGCTGCGGTCGATGATGTCCTGGTGGCCGATGGTTATCGGGTCGAAGGTGCCGGGAAAAAGGCCGATACGTTGCATGATATTATTAATAATATGGTTATTGAGCCGATCTGCTGGCGCCTCCCGCTAACAGATAAAGCACTGCCATTCTCACGGCTACACCGTTTTCCACCTGGTGCAAAATAATAGATTGTTTGCTGTCTGCGGCGTCGCTGTCCAGTTCAACGCCCCGGTTGATGGGGCCGGGGTGCATGATGACGATCTCTTTCCCCAGAGAATCAAGCAGGCGTCTGTTGATGCCATAGGCGAGGCTGTATTCTCTCAAAGAGGAGAAAAGGGGCTGGTTCTGCCGTTCGAGCTGGATGCGGAGTACGTTGGCGACGTCGCACCATTCGAGGGCTTTTCGCAAGTTGTATTCTACGCGTACGTCAAAGGCTTCACGGATGTGTACGGGGATCAGGGTAGGGGGGCCTGCGAGGGTCACTTCGGCGCCCATTTTCTTCAGGAGATAAATATTGCTCAGGGCTACGCGGCTGTGCATGATGTCGCCGATGATGGCGACTTTTTTCCCGGTGAGTCCGCCTAATTTCTCGCGGATGGAGAAGGCGTCGAGCAGGGCCTGGGTAGGATGTTCGTTGATGCCGTCGCCGGCGTTCACGATGGCGGCGGGGATGTGTTTGGACAGGAAGTGGGGAGCTCCGCTGGCGCTGTGCCGCATGACCACCATGTCCACTTTCATCGAAAGGATATTATTGACCGTGTCCAGCAGGGTCTCGCCTTTCGCGGCGGAGGAGCCGCTGGCGGTGAAGTTGATCGTGTCGGCGGACAGCCTTTTCTCCGCCAGCTCGAAGGAGATGCGGGTCCTGGTGGAGTTCTCGTAGAAGAGGTTGACGATGGTTACGTCCCGCAGGGTAGGCACCTTTTTGATGGGGCGCTGCAAAACTTCCTTGAACTGTGTGGCTGTATCTAAAATGAGTTGGATATCACCCGGTTGGAGATCTCTAATGCCTAGAAGATGTTTGGTGCTCAGTTGCATTAGAACGCGAAATTAGGGTATTTTTTATAATAAAGTGACTTCGTCCTTGCCGTCTTTTTCTTTCCAGTACACTTTTACCTTCTGGGTGATGATGGAGTCGATGGATTTGCCGATGTAGTCGGCCTGTATGGGCAGCTGGCGGCTAAAGCGCCGGTCGATGAGGACGCAGAGCTCGACCCTGGAAGGCCGGCCGAAGTCCAGGAGGGCGTCGAGGGCGGCGCGGATGGTCCTTCCGGTCCAGAGTACGTCGTCTACCAGGATGACCTGGCTGTTCTCGATGGAGAAGGGAATATCCGTCTGGTTGAGCTCGTGCAGGCCGGTGCGAACGTCGTCGCGGTAGAAGGTGATGTCTAACTTCCCGTAGCGGATATGGGAGGGGTTTACCAGTGTTTTGAGGTGCTGGATGATGCGGTCCGAGAAATAGATGCCTCTCGGCTGGATGCCGATGAGGACAGTATTTTCCAGGTTGAGGTGATTCTCCAGTAGTTGGTGGGTGAGGCGTTGTATCGTGATCTCGAGCTGCTGTTCGTTCAGGATCGTCTTCATGTCCTAAAAATAAGAAATACGGCCCTAAGACCGTATTCTTTTTATTTGTTTTGTTGGTGCGGGTTATTTGCCGCCGCCGAATTTGTAGAGGAAGGTCAGGCCGATGTTGGCGACAGTACCGTTCTTGCTGACGGCGTCGTATGCAAGGATCGCCTGGAAGTTGTCAGCGTTGTAACCGATCTGGGGAGCGTAAGCGAAGCCGGTGCCGTTGTAGTCGCCGGTGAGGAAGCCTACGCCGATCTGTGCGCCGACGAAGAAATTCTCGCTGGGGTAGAAACGGGGGCCGACGAGGATGGGCACTTCACCGCCGTTGATCTTGACTCCGCCGCCGAGGTCCTTTCCAAAGTAGTGGCTATAGCCTGTGGTTGCGACGCCGGTGATGTTGTCGGCGAATTTCAGCTCGCCCTGGATCTTGGCGCCGAGCACGAAAGAGGCAATGTTGTGAACGTCGCCTACGGGCAGACCTACGTTGATACCGCCTGCAAACGTGAAATCGCCGGAAGAAGATTTGGACTGAGCGTTAACCTGCGTACTAAAAACAGAAGCACCAATAACAGTCAAGATGACAGCGAACTTTTTCATAATAGAGATTTTGTGAGTTAATGGGCGCAAAACTATGCGCGTGTTAGAGTTTATACAATACCACGAAACGGGTATTTTTAACCAAGGGGTTATTATAAGATTAAAAAGATTAATTATCTGCCGGCGCTGAATAGTGTATAAGTTACACCGAGCTGGAAGACGCCATTGCGGATAGAGCCGGTCGAACCTGTCTTCTCTCTGTCCTCGATGTTGGCGATGCCAAAGTTGTAGCGGGCATCGAGACCTAATTTCGTAGCGGGGATCTTGTATCCGATGCCGACGGCCCACGCGAAGTCTCCGGAGTTGTACAGGTCCTTTACGTTGATGCTGTTGCCGTTCTCCTTATAGTGGGCGCCGACGAGAAAGCCTACCTGGGGGCCGGTGAAGATCGAGAAGCCGGAGCCGGCATAGTACCTTAAAAGAACGGGAATGTTGATGTAGTTGTAGGCGACAGAGCCCTTGTTGACGGACGCGCCCTGATTGGAGTAGACCAGCTCGGGTTGAAGACTGATCTTTTCTGCCAGCGGGAGTCTGGCGTATACGCCTAAGTTGACATTGACACGGGTGCTTGCGTCGCCGGCGTCCGAGCCGGAGATCGTTGCGAAGTTAAGGCCGCCTTTGGCCCCGAACTGAAATTGAGCGTTTGCCGTTGCGAAGGAGATCCCTGCCAGAAATACCAGTGCTAACTTTTTCATACTGCGTAGTTTGAGTGTTACTATTCGGCCGCAAATATAATAGGGGGATGCAAATGTTGTACCCTACGAAAGTGCAGGTTTTTTATTGTGCGGGTGCCAAAAAAGTACGCAAATGGGGGTGTTTTTTATTGATTATCAGTATGCTGTAGTGGTCATAATTACCTAATGTGATGTGTTTTTTAGGATATAAAGTTAATGGCTATACGCAGATTGGAATTTGTTTTATATCATTGCGCGTCAAAATATCCATAAACTCTTAAATGAAAGACCTATGATCCGTAGACTGATGATCTTTTCCGCTGCCGCTCTTATTCTGTTCGCCGCGTGCAAAAAGAGCAGTTCCGACTCCGACTCGAACCCCAATTCTCAGGCCGCCGATTCAGTCCTGATACTCGGCAAGTGGCACCCGGTGCGTAATGTCGCCTATTACTATTCTCCTTCGGGGGCCTTCCTGGACAGCACTACCGAACAGATAAGCAAGGATGACTATTCCAATTTTGCGAATGGGAAGATCTATTCTTATTTTAATGAGCCGAACTATGGGCCGGAGTATGACACGGTGAACTATTACCTTTCGGGTAAGCATCTGATCGCCTATAGCACGAGGGACCAGAATGACACCAGCCTGATATCGAAACTGACACCCGACTCGCTGCTGATCACTGCGACCTATACCAATGCCGTCGATCAGAATACGGGCGGTCCGGCGAATGAAGCGGACACACTCCTGATGATAAGAGTGAAGTAGTTACAAAAAGATCCCGGCCTTGCGCCGGGATCCTGTTTAGTTATTCTTCAGAGAGGAAGGGATATCGGTAGTCTGTGGGTGGCACGAAGGTTTCTTTTATCGTTCGCGCACTAAGCCAGTGGTAGAGGTTCAGGATCGAACCGGCCTTGTCGTTGGTCCCGGATGCCCGGGCTCCGCCGAAGGGTTGCTGGCCGACTACTGCGCCGGTAGGCTTGTCGTTGATATAGAAATTGCCTGCCGCATTGCGGAGCCGTTCGGTCGCCAGTTCGACGGCCTGTCTGTCCCTCGAGATGATGGAGCCGGTGAGGGCGTAGGGCGAGGTCGTGTCGATCAGCTCGAGTGTCTTTTCGTATTCGGCGGGCTGGTATACGTAGATGGTCAGCACTGGTCCGAATATCTCCTCGCACATCGTCACAAACTTAGGGTCTTTGGCTTCGATGACGGTAGGCTCGATGAAATAGCCTTTTGTCTTGTCGCAGCCGCCGCCGGCGATGATCTCCGCTTTGGGGTCCTGCTTAGCTTTTTCGATATAGGACTGTATCTTGGTAAAGCTGCGTTCGTCGATGACGGCGTTGATGAAGTTGGAGAAGTCTTCGACCGAACCCATCTTAAAGCTTTTTATTCCTTCTTTGAGCCTGGTCTTGACGGCGTCCGCCAGGTTTGCGGGGATATAGGCGCGGGAGGCGGCGGAACATTTCTGTCCCTGGTATTCGAATGCGCCGCGGAGAAGGGCGGTGGCGACGACGTCGGGGTCGGCGCTTTCGTGGGCGAGGACAAAGTCCTTACCGCCTGTTTCCCCGACGATGCGGGGGTAGCTGCGGTAGTGGCTGATGTTCTCGCCGATGGTCTTGTAGATATGGTTAAAGGCGGCGGTGCTACCGGTGAAGTGTATTCCGGCGAAGTCCTTGTGGCCAAAACAAACCTTGCCCAATACGGGGCCGTCCACATAGATGAGGTTGATGACACCGTCGGGGAGGCCGGCCTCTTTCAGGACGCGCATGAATAGCTGAGCGGAAAAGACCTGGGTATAGGCGGGTTTCCAGATGACGGTATTACCGCAGAGCGCAGCCGAGGTAGGGAGGTTGCCGCCGATAGCCGTGAAGTTGAACGGTGTGATGGCCAGGACAAAGCCTTCCAGCGGGCGGTATTCGAGGCGGTTGTGGACGCCCGGGCTGCTGACGGGCTGCTGGCGGTAGATCTCTGACAGGAAGTGGACGTTCCAGCGCAAAAAATCTATGATCTCGCAGGCGCTGTCGATCTCGGCCTGGAAGGCGTTCTTGCTCTGGCCGAGCATCGTAGTACCGTTCATGTACGGCCGATACTTTGTGGCAATGAGGTCGGCTGCCTTCAGGAAGATAGCGGCGCGGTTCTCCCAGCTGAGGGAGGCCCATTTGGCTTTTGCTTTTAACGCCGCATCGATCGCCTGCTGTACGTTTGTTTCATCGCCTTCATGGAAGTGGCCCAGCGTATGGGCTATTTCGTGGGGCGGGTGGATGGCGATCTTTTTGCCGGTGCGTACCTCCTTGTCCCCTATGTACATCGGGATGTCGTGGGTGACGCTTTTCAGCTCTTTCAGTGCGGCCTTCAGCGTCGCTCGTTCCTTACTGCCGGGGCCGTAGCTCAGTACCGGCTCGTTGGCCGGCGCAGGGTAGTTGAAGTATCCTAGACTCATTGTGTGGCTATTGTGTTGTTTCTTTTTCGCTCATTAAATAGGCCTTGATAAATCCGTCCAGTTCTCCGTCCATTACCGGCTGGACGTTGCCTACTTCATAGTCGGTGCGGTGGTCTTTGATCATCTTATAGGGATGGAAGACGTAGGACCGGATCTGGGAGCCCCATTCGATCTTCTTCTTGGTCGAGTTGGTGGCGTTCTTCAGCTCTTCGCGCTTCCTCAGCTCTTCTTCGTAGAGGCGGCTTTTCAGCATCTTGAGGGCTTTTTCCCGATTTTCCCCCTGGGTACGCGCCTGCTGGCATTCGACGATGATGCCGCTGGGGATATGCTTGAGGCGGACGGCAGTCTCGACCTTGTTGACGTTCTGTCCGCCCTTGCCGCCGCTGCGGTAGAATTCCCATTCCAGGTCCGCCGGGCTTACTTCGATCTCAATGCTGTCGTCTACCAGGGGATAGACGAAGACCGAGGCAAAGGAAGTGTGTCTTCGGGCGTTGGAGTCGAAGGGGGAGATGCGCACCAGGCGGTGGACGCCGCTCTCTGCCTTCAGGAAGCCATAGGAGAAGGGACCGTCGAACTGAATGGTAGCGCTTTTGATGCCGGCGCCTTCTCCGTCCTGGAGGTCGAGCTCGGTAACGGACCAACCCTGTTTTTCCCCGTACATGCGATACATCCGCAGGAGCATCTCGGCCCAGTCCTGGCTTTCTGTTCCGCCGGCGCCGGAGTTGATCTGCATGACGGCGGGCAGTTCGTCTTCGGGCTGGTTGAGGGTGCTCTTGAACTCCGTTTCTTCGATCTGACCGAGGGCCTTTTGGTAGGCTTCGCGGGTTTCTTCTTCGGTGGCCTCGCCGGCTTTCCAGAAGTCGAAGAGAACGGCAAAGTCTTCAACGGCGGACTCTACCGATTCATAGAGCTTGACCCAGTACTCGT
Source organism: Bacteroidota bacterium (assembly GCA_018267585.1). GTDB lineage: Bacteria > Bacteroidota > Bacteroidia > Chitinophagales > Chitinophagaceae > Puia. Next base: position 944 of record JAFDYE010000878.1, on the reverse strand, counting down.
TGAGCTTGATGTTTTTGAGAATTTCCGTCGCCCTTTTGTTGTCGTCCCAGAAACCGGGGCTCAGCGACAGCTGTTTTTCTTCGTTGATCTTATATTGACGGTTGTCGACGTCAAAGAAACCTCCTCAGGACGCTTACGCGGTCCCTCATATTCTTAATTTGTTCTTGTGTCATAGGGCGCAAATTTACGAAAATTTAATGAGTCGCAACTCTCAGATATTCACCTTGTTTGCCCGGGAATTGTCGGATTGCCGACGGTTTGGAGGGGCGGAGGGCTGCGGATTTGGAAGGCCGGGGTGGGGGAATGTGGAGAATTTTTCCCGGGTTTGGCGGCCCGCGGGGGGCATTGCCGCCTGATTTTCTTTAACGTTTTCCGGCATTGTTCTTGAAAATAGGTACTAAACCGGACGGGGTCCGGTTTGTACGCGAGGCCAAGGCCGGGTGTATAAATATTAGCGATATTCTGACAAAAAATAGTTTTTTTGGATTATTTTTTGTCACACAATTTTACATCAACGATTTCTTCACTTAAAATTCATTGTCATGAGTGTAAAGAATATTCTCATCGGTACGCTGGCCGGTCTGGCTGCCGGGGTTGCAATTGGCGTTCTCGTCGCGCCTGCAGAGGGTGCGGAAACCCGTCAGCGCATTTCAGATACGGCGGATTCCTTTAAACGCAAGCTGAGAAGGCTGAGGGGGATGACACTTGATGAGCTGGATGAGCTGAAAGATATCTTCGAGAAGGAGACCGACGGAATGCGAGACGACGTTCGCGATCGTGTGCTCACGCTGATCAGGGCCGCCAAGGCGAAAGGTAACCATGTTAAGGAGGAGGCGATGTCCTAGGCCGGAGTTTCGGCTTGATGGCGTCAGCATCCGTAGCAGATGGAGGCTCCCTGGTAAGGGTGCCTCTTTTTTTTGTGTGTATGTAGGAATAGGGGGCTT
>JAFDYE010000877.1 GCA_018267585.1 Bacteroidota bacterium | reverse complement strand
AGGATCCAAACCCTCATAATAATAGACCATATTCGCCTTGGAAGGCATGAGCGTCAGCGCCGCAGACTCCTTCAGCTTGTTCTGCTCCTCGGGCTTGTCTACGTCCTTGGGCAGGAACAGCTTCATCGCTGTTGGCTGGCTCATGGTCGTCGTAAAGATAAAGAATGTGATCAGCAGGAAGCCCAAATCCACCATGGGAGTAAGGTCCACACGCGTGGAAAGCTTCTTCCCTTTTTTCACGCCGGGGCCCTTTTTATGCCCGCCGCCGCTGCTGGTATCCATTTCTGCCATAACAATAGCTTTTTTTTGTGTTACAAATTGTGACCCCACACACGGGGATCATCTTACTGCTCCGAGCTCTTGTTGCCGGATTTCTCCTGAGCCTTCTGCAACTCCGAACCCAGCGGCGCACCTACAGGATTGGTGATCAGCTGGAATTTCAGCTGGTCATTCTTCTTGAAGGCGTACACCACCCCGCTGAAAGAAGGATATTTCGCAGCGTTGTCGCCCTTCACCAGCAGGTTCATCTTCGTACCCTGGAAGGCGCCTACGGCCGCACGCACCCACTCCAGCAGCTCATTGTTCGTGCTGTCCGTGACGGGGACGCCCGGCAGAACGGCATTCTTGAGCTCGTCGGGGGTCTTGTCCAGATAAGACTTCAGCTGGGTAAAAGGAACCCCGATATAAGAGCTGGGATTGTTCACGAAATTCTTCTTTTCTGCGTCGGTCAGACCAAGATTCTTCGACGTGTTGACAGCCTCAATGATGTCCTTCTTTTCAGAAATGTTCCCGTCACTGACGCTGAAATATACTTTACCGTCCTTGTCCAGCGTGACCATCACCACGTTCTTGTCCGGAGCAACTTTCGACGAGACCGAATTGGGGGTCACGACGCTCAGCGCCTCGGGGGGCTTGAACTTGGTCGCCAGGATGAAGAAGGACAGCAGCAAAAAGGCCACATCACACATGGCGGTCATGTCGATGTTTGTGCTTTTACGCGGTATTTTAGCTCTTCCCATTTTTTAATTTGTTTTTAACGCCGGGCCTATCAACGCCCGGCCGGATGAAGCGAATCTTTTTCTATTACATAGAATAAGACTCAAATGTTTCTCATTTCCACAAACCTGCCCCGACTATTTGTAGAGGGAGGCAAAGCTCTGCGTCAGCGTGAAACCGCTTTCATCGATACCGTAAGTGATACCGTCGATCCTGGTAGTGAAGATGTTGTACATGATGATAGCTACAGCGGAAGTACCGATACCAAGAGCCGTATTGTACAGCGCCTCGGAGATACCCTGAGAAAGCTTCTGTGCCGCTTCACCACCACCACTGTCACCAAGAGCCGCGAACGAACGGATCATACCCATAACCGTTCCGAGCAGACCCATCAGGGTAGCAACAGAGGCGATCGTGGACAGGAACACCAGGTTCTTTTCCAGCATCGGCAGCTCGAGCGCAGTAGCTTCTTCTACTTCCTTCTGGATAGCGAGCACTTTCTGCTCCGTGTCCAGCTCAGCGCTGATCATTTCTTTGTACTTGCGGAGACCGGCCTTCATTACATTGCCTACAGAACCCTTCTGCTTGTCACACTCAGCGATAGCAGCATCGACGTTCTTGTTGGCGAGATGGTATTGTACTTTGCGGATGAACTCAGCGATATTGCCGCTGCCCGTAGCCTTCTGGATCGTCATGAAACGCTCGATCACGAAAGTCAGCATCGTCAGGAACGCGCCGATCAGGATCGGAACGATGATACCACCAAGATACATACGGGCGATATTCGACTTGGCGCCTTCATGGTTAGGCCAAAAACCGCCATTGGGATCGGGATGCGTAAAATTGTCCGAAGCGCCAATGAGAAATCTCCAGATGATGTAACCGGCGATAATACATACCAATGGAGCGACCCAGGAAATTGAATTACCCTTTCTCTTCGGTTGAACGGACGATGTAGAGGTCTTAGCTGCTGTCGCTGCAGTCGGTTTTGTTTCAGCCATGATCGTTTGTTTTTAGTGTTTTTAAAAAAATTGAAGTATGTAATAGAAATTGATTGTACAATTCTAAGGAAAAAAGCCTTTCAATAGATAAAATTGGATACTAAATTTTTACAGGTCACACAAGATAAGGATTTTTCACAACGCAAAATCCACAATGTGTGCCAGTATTTGCTGCTGAAAATTTATCAGATACTGTCACGTTTCTTATGTCTGGCCTTCGGCCAAACCGCCTGCGGCGGTTTCTGCATAATTCATAAGGATTCGACCAATAGCCCGCCACGACACCATTCCGGGACCCGATAGAGAGGGATTCAGAGCCTTGACAGAACGTGTAATTTACGTGTTTTTTATTACCAACAAAAGAAAGAGATTGCTAATAAAATTCTTATTCCCGCGCGGCATCACCGCCCGCCGATCAACGGCAAAACGCACGATCATCAGCCAAACCCTACAACATCGCCAACCCCTCCATCATCACCCAAACCTCCATCATCTGCAAAATCCCCAACATCGTCCAAACCTCCATCACCCAACCCCTCCATCACCCAACCCCTCCATCACCCAAACCTCGATCATCACCCAACCCCACCTCACCTCCACCGCCCAAACGCGCTCCATCTCCAAAACCTCCAACGACCAGACGAGCCTCCACCGCCCAAACGCGCGCACGCCATCATCACCTCCCCGATCACTCATACCTCAACGCCTCTATCGGATTAAGACGCGCCGCCTTATACGATGGATAGATCCCCGCCAATACCCCCACCAGACTGCAGATAAATATCCCACCGAACACCCAGACCCACGGCACCACAAACCCCGTCGACAATACCAGCGAAAAAACGTTTCCCACTATCACTCCCAGCACCACTCCAAACCCCGCCCCCAACAGACTGATCAGCACCGATTCCCAAAGAAATTGCAACCGCACATCCCCCCTCTTTCCCCCGATCGCCTTCACCAGCCCGATCTCCTTCGTCCGCTCCGTCACCGCCACCAACATGATATTCATCAGACCGATCGCCGCCCCCACCAACGTGATAAAACCGATGATGCCGGCACTCACCGTGATAAAGCTCAAATTCTTCAGCAACAACGCCACGAACGTATCGCTCTTGTCGATCATAAAGTTATCCGCCTCCGTCACCTCCAGCCTCCTGATCGGCCGGAACACCCCCTCCGCCTGATCGATCGCCCCCTCCAGCAACTGAACATCCGCCACCTTCACCTGTATATTAAAGGAGCTCGCCGCCCCCGGGCCGAACGGACCATTCGACGCGGCAGTAAAAAACCTTCGTACATTATTATAGGAGGTGATGATCACATTGTCATAGCTCATCCCGAACGAAGATCCCCGCTCCTCCAGCACACCTATGACCCTAAAAGGTAAATTGTTGACATCGATGATCTTCTCTACAGGGGTCTCGGGGTTCGTCCCGAAGAACCGCTTCGCGATCGCGCTGCCGATAATACAGACATTCCGGCCCGACGCGATATCCAACGCATTCAGATTTCTGCCGGCGGCGACATTGTACCCGTTCAGCTGGGTATAATTCTCGTCCCCCCCGATCACCCGTATATTCGGATTTGTCTTTTTGTTACCAAGTGAGACAACCGCATCCCCCACCCCCTGAAAATTCAGACTCACCACCGCCGGATACTGATACCGCGCCAAAAAGGTCTCGGCCTGCAGCTTCGTGATCGGAACACTCGAATTGGACTTCTTCTCCCGCAACCCCTTCCGTTTGTTCTTCACACCTCCTCCATTGAAATTGAACCACTTCCGGTAGTGGAGGGTGAACCCGTTGGCCCCCATCGCCGAAAAGCTCTCCGTAAATTTCTGCTTCATCGCATTGATAGCCGTATTGATCCCCACCAGGGCCATAATGCCAAACGCGATAATGGCCACCGTGATCCCCGTCCGCAGCTTGTTGCTGCGAATCGTCCGGAAAGCCAGGGATAAAGTATCAGAATAGTTCACGACGGGTTTTTTGTCCTGAGATCGGGCAGTCGCAAAAGGCTCGTGCCACGAGTGGAAGATAAGAAAAAATCATGAACCCCAAACGCCGCAGGCGCGACGCCATATCCTTGAACCGTCTTGTACCAACTTGAACCGGCCGCCCCCCAAAGCCCACGCATCCAATCAACCACGCCTCGCCTGAACCATACCCCTCATCGGGCCGCAAACTGCGCATCAAACTACCGGCTTGAACCCTGGCTCCAACCTACCTTCTCCGCTACAGACCTTCGTCGAACCGGCGTCCCTTGGTTCTCCCCGGTCGTTCCCTGCGCTATCGCCCGGGAACCTTCCAGTCGGTTTACCACGTATACGGAAACTTCGCCAACAACCCCAACAACACCTGCGGCCACACCCCCAACACCACCACCACCGCCGCCAGCACCACCAACATCCCCTTAAACCCAACCCCCGGCTCCGTCTCCGTACTCCCCTCCCCATCCTTAAAATACATCGCCTGGATCACCCGGAAGTAATAATAGACGGATACCGCAGCACACAGCACCGCGAAGATCACCAGCCACATAAAATGACCCGACTCCACCACCGCCGCCAGCATATAATATTTTGCAAAAAATCCCCCCGTCAACGGTATCCCCGCCAGCGACAACAAAAAGATCGTCAACGTCGCCGCCAGCACCGGCTGCTTCTTCGCCAACCCGTTAAAACCCTCGAAAGTATAGTCCTTCATCCGGATCAACACCGCAAAGATCCCGATCGTCGCCACCCCATACACCGCCGCATAAAGCAACATCCCCTGCCGCGAAACCGCATTCAACGCCAGCAACGCCAGCAACATGAACCCCGCCTGCGCGATCGACGAATACGCCAGCATCCGTTTCACACTCTGCTGGAACACCGCCGTAATATTTCCTATAAAAAGCGTCGCCGCCGTAATGATCGCCACAAAGATCTGCCACCTGTCCCGGCTCTCCCCAAAACCATCCTCGAACAACCGTACAAAACCGATAAAGATCGACACCTTCACGATCGTCGCCATAAATGAAGTAAAAACGGTTGGCGCGCCATCGTACACGTCCGGCGTCCAAAAATGAAACGGCGCCGCCGAAACTTTAAAACCCATCGACACCAGCAACAACAACAACCCCGCCATGAACATCGGCCTCGTCGCCACCGCCGGCCCCCCCGTCCACAGATCATCGATAAAGAACGTCCCGTTCTGCGACGCACCATACAACAAGGCGATCCCCAGCAACATCAAACCCGTGCTGAACGACCCCATCAAAAAATACTTCAGCGCAGCCTCATTGCTCTTCAAATTCCGCTTGTCCGACCCCGTCAGTATATACAAGGGTATCGAAATGATCTCGATCCCCAGGAACAACATCAACAGCGTGTTGAAAGAAGTGACGATCGCCACCCCGCACAACACAAAAAAGATCAGCGCAAAATACTCGGCCAGATTATGCCCCACCCGCTCCATATCCCTCCCGCTCACCAGCACCAGCAGCAACGTGCTCACAAACGCGATCGCATTCCCCAACATCCCGAACTCGTCATAGTTCAACATCTTGTGCACATCGATCGCCACATGATACCCGATCATATCCGCGCAGTTCCCGGCCAGCAGCGCAACCAGCCCCACGATCGCCGTGTACCGGATGATCGTTTTATTCTGCGTAAAAACGCCGCTGAACATCATGACGATACCCCAAATAGCCGACAGTAATATTGAGTTCATATGTAAATTTCTTCTCTTGTTTGACTTGTTCTTGATTTATCCCCCTCATTCTCTCTAATGTCTGCTCAGACCTTCGTCAAAGCTTCGTCCCTCGCTTTTCCTCGGTCGTTCCCTTCGCTCCGCTCGTGAACCCTCCGCAACCTCCTTCCAGTCGGTTTAGGCGTTCATATTATTATTCCAACATTTGATCCTTGATTAAAAATCGTTGCGACGCTCCTTTCAACTAAAGTTTATAATTCATCTTACTCAACAGGAAGTCCGTCGTCTCCTTCGTCATCGCCAACACCGGCTTCGGATACACCCCGATCACAATTATAAGGACCACGATCGCCCCCAACACCAGCTTCTCGTTCATTTTAATATCCACCCCCTTCTCCGTCAGCGAATTCGTATTCCCGTAAAACACCCTTTGTATCATATTCAGCGTATACACCGCCCCAAGTATGATCGTCAGCGCCGCCACTACCGTAAACACCACCGAATACTGCGTCGCCGTCGAAGTGAACACCCCGCTGAACAACAGGAACTCCCCGACAAACGCATTCGTCAGCGGCAACGCCACATTCGCCAGCGCTACCACCACCAGGAGGATCGCCAGCGCCGGCGCCTTCTGCGCCAACCCGCCCAGCTCGGAGATCTTCCGCGTCCCGAACTGCCGCTCGATCAGGTCCACCACGATCCACATCCCCAATATATTGATGCCGTGATTGAACAGCTGGATCATCACCCCCTGCAACCCACTCTCCGTCGTCGCGAATATCGCCAGACACATCAACCCGACGTGCGCAATAGAAGAATACGCGATCAACCGCTTCAGGTCATCCTGCTTGATCGCCACCAGCGACGCATAAACCATCCCGATGATACAAGCGCCGCTCACCGTATCCCCCCAGGCCCAGGAACCCACCGGCACCACCGGCACCAGCCAGCGGATCACCCCGAACAGCCCCATCTTCACCATGATCGCGCTCAGCACCATCGTAGTCGCCGTCGGCGACTGCTCATAGGTCTCCGGCTGCCAGGTATGCAGCGGCCATATCGGCATCTTGATCGCAAACGCCACGAACAATAACCAGAATACCCAGGTCTGATCCGCCCCGCTCAGCTTCGTGCGCAGCGCATAGAACGACTCCATGGAAAAACTATGGTCTGCCGTCTGCCAGTACAGCCAGATGATACCCACCAGCATCAGCAGACTGCCGACGAACGTATAAATGAAAAATTTGAACGTAGCCTGTATCCTTCTCTCCCCTCCCCACTGCGAACACAGAAAATACACCGGTATCAGCGCCAGCTCCCAGAAAAAATAGAAAAGCAGCGCATCCGTCGCCACAAACACCCCGATAAGACCCGCCTGCGACAACAACATCAACGCATAAAAATTCCACGCCTTCTTATACTGATCCCTCCAGGTCGCGATAAAGATCAGCGGAAAACAGACCGCCGTCAGCAACACCAGTATCTTCGACAACCCGTCCAGCCCCACCGCAAACCGGCTCCCCAGGTCGGGCAGCCACTCGACATTCGCCGCCAGCAAAGGGCTCGTCTTTGCCAGCGAAAGCCCCCACAGGGCAACGATCAACGTCACGATGGACGACAACAACGACCAGCCGCGGGCATTACCCTCGTTCTTGATCAGGAAGCCAACCAAACCCGTGACCAGCGGAATTACTATCAGTAGTACTGGAATCATTATATTACTTCTTTACAAAAAGTTCAACTAAAAAAAGTACAAGTATACCCACCACCATCAACAACACATATCCGCCCACCTGGCCGCTCTGCAACAACCGCAGCTGACGGCTGCCATACTGCACAAGCCTGCCCACCCCATTCACAATACCGTCGATAATATTCTTCTCGATAAAGACCAGCAGCTGCGCCAGCAGATCGAGCGGCTTCACGATAACGGCATTATACAACTCGTCCACATACCACTTGTTGGCCAGCACCTTTCCAAAGCCCGTGGGCTCCGCCAGATCGGGCCTGCTCTTGAACCGCACCCAGGCCCAGACACTCACCACCAGCGCCAACACCGCCGCCAGCGCCATCAATCCCAGTTCGGTACCCTTGCTCACCTCGACCCCTCCATGCGCCTCACCCCCAATTACCGGCGCCAGGTATTTCCCCAGCACATGCGCATCCGGCGCGATCGCCTCGGGAATCCCCAGGAATCCCGCCACCGTAGCCAATATCGCCAGCACGATCAGCGGTATCGTAATAGCCGACGGACTCTCATGCAGATGGTGCTCCTGATCCTGCGTCCCCCTGAACCCACCACTGAACGTCGTGGCATAAAGCCTGAACATATAAAAAGCGGTCAACAGCGCCGTGAACAGACCTACGCCATAATAGACCGGATTCTTCGCATAAGCCGCCGCGAGTATCTCATCCTTCGAAAAGAAACCCGAGAAAGGCGGTATCCCCGCGATCGCCACACACCCAACCAAAAAGGTCAGATTCGTCACCGGCATCCACTTCCGCAGCCCGCCCATCCGCCGCATATCCTGTTCCCCGCCCATGGCGTGGATCACCGAGCCGGCGCCCAAAAACAGCAGGGCCTTGAAAAAAGCATGCGTCATCACGTGAAATACGGCTCCCGTATACGCGCCGACCCCCAAACCAAGGAACATATAACCCAGCTGGCTCACCGTAGAGTAGGCCAGCACTTTCTTGATATCGTTTTGTTTCAGCGCGATCGTCGCCGCCAGCAGGGCCGTCAAAAGGCCAATAACCGCGACCACACTCTGCGTCACCGGGGTCAGGTCATAAAGGACATGGCTCCGCGCGATCATATAGATACCCGCCGTCACCATCGTAGCGGCGTGTATCAGCGCAGACACCGGCGTCGGACCCGCCATGGCGTCCGGCAACCAGGTATACAAAGGTATCTGTGCTGACTTACCCGTAGCGCCCACAAAAAGCAGCATCGTGATCGCCGTCAGCACCCCCACCTTCGCCGAGGACGCATGCGCGAACACCTCGCCGAATTCGACCGAACCGAACTGCCGGATCATCAAAAATATCGCGATCAGAAAACCCAGGTCCCCGATACGGTTCATGATAAAGGCCTTCTTCGCCGCGTTGCCGTAATCCAGGTTCTTGAACCAGTAGCCGATCAGCAGGTAAGAGCAGAGCCCCACCCCCTCCCAGCCGATAAAGAGGATGATAAAGTTGGCGCCCAATACCAGCAGCAGCATCGAGAACACAAAGAGATTGAGGTAAGCAAAATACCGCGCAAAATGCGGCGCTGCCTCCTCGTGCATATAAGAAGTGGAATAGAGATGGATCAGGAAACCCACCCCCGTAATGATCAGCAGGAACAGCGTCGACAGCTGGTCGACCTGGAAGGCGAACGGTATACTCAATTTTCCCACCGTGATAAAGTCGAACAGCGTCACCACCTCGCCCTGAAACCCCGGCTGCCGCACCTGCCCGAAGATCAGCAGGCTCACCACAAAAGAAAGCAGGATCGTCCCGCTCCCGATAATCCCCGTCAGCGACTTGGAAAGACTATTCCTGAACAGGCCATTAATAAGAAAACCGATCAGCGGCAAGGCAGGAACTAACCAAATGGATTGTATGCTCATATTAGTGTTTCAACCGGTTCAAAAAGTTAACGTCGATCGAATGCGTATTGCGATACATCATCACGATTACGGCCAGTCCCACACTAACCTCCGCCGCCGCCACCACCATGATAAAAAAGACAAAAAGCTGCCCGTCGATCCCCGCATGCGGAGCCGTCGCCGACAACGCATGATAGTGCATCTTCGAAAAAGCCACCAGCAACAGATTCACCGCGTTCAGCATCAACTCGATGCACATGAAAATAATGATCGCATTCCGGCGCGTCAACACTCCCGCCACCCCGATACAAAACAGCGCCACAGCAAGAAAGATGTAGTAATTTATTGGCATATCAAATTGTTCTCATTTCGTCCGGTCCCGCCCGGCGGCCCACCAATCATTTCTCCTCCAATCCTTTTCTCCCCAACCCTCTCTCCCCCCAACCAACCTACTCCCATTCCTTCCTTTTCCCTACCCCTCTCTCCTCCCAACCAACCATCCCCCCATTGATCTTACCCGTTACTCCTTCTTCCCAATCACCACCACTCCCACCATCGCACTGAGAAAAAGTACACTACTGATCTCAAACGGCACCACATAATCCTTGAACAACGTCACCCCCAGCGTATGGATCAACCCGATATCCCCCCTGTTCATCTCCGCCACCTGCAGCTTCAGGTCCGCCTTCTTCAGCGCAGCCACCAGCACCAGCAACAACGCGCCCCCCGCGACAACCCCCGCGATCTTCAACCACCGGTTCTTCTGCGGCTCGGTCTCCGCGTTCAAATTCATCAGCATGAACACGAACAGGAACAACACCATAATGGCCCCCGCATACACGATCAAATTCACGATCGCCAGGAACTGCGCATCCAGCAGGATATAGTGCCCCGAAATAGCCACGAACACCATGATCAGCCACAACACGCTGTGCACAGGATTCTTGCTGATCACGACCAGGATCGCGCTCAGGAGCGCCAGTATACTTAAAAACCAGAACAGAACTTGCGTAATACCCATTGAGCAGTTGTTATAAAATTTGTT
>JAFDYE010000876.1 GCA_018267585.1 Bacteroidota bacterium | reverse complement strand
GATATACCAAAAAAAGAAATCCGCATGAAATCAATGATTTATGCGGATTCTGAAATTCTTTAAAACGATAGTTGTAGTCCCGACAGGAATCGAACCTGTATCAAAAGTTTAGGAAACTTCTATTCTATCCATTGAACTACGGGACCAGATTTGGAACGCGCCGAGGGGGCGGTGGGACCAATTTACCTTTCTGGCGGCGCGGGGGTTGGTGGGCCTCGGGCCGGAGGCGGGCCGTGGGGCTCGCCGGGGTAAGGGCCGCAAAAATACGGCAATTTTTTTTAGCTTGAGGATATTCCTTACTTTAATCCCTTCAATTAATTTATTTATTATGCATCAAGTGAATATGTCCCGTTGGAGCCGCGCTTTGGTTGCTCTGGCGGTGCCCGTATTGATGGGGACGGCCGGGAAGGCACAGGGGCCCCATTTCAGCCATCAGACCATTTTTGTTACGGACCTCAACAGGGCCGCGGACTTTTACGAGAAAGTAATGGAGCTCAAAAAGATAGCGGAGCCTTTCCATGACGGGAAGCATGTCTGGTTCAGGATCTCGGAGCATGGGCAGCTGCACGTGGTCGCCGGCGCCAAGGAGGATATTCCGCACGACATCAATATACACCTGGCGTTCAGCGTGCCGTCTATGGGGGCCTTTACAAAACACCTTGACGCCGCGGGGATCAAATATGGCAATTGGGCGCAGAATACGAAGGAACCCCAGGTCAGGCCCGACAAGGTGAAGCAGATCTACCTGCAGGACCCGGACGGGTATTGGATCGAGGTCAATGATGACAAATTCTAGAACGGGGGGAGCGGTCCGGGAAAAAATTGGTGGCGTGAATCCGGCCCCCGACCCGGGCGGGGGCCGAAATACCCTATATTTGCGTCCTCAAAGGACGAAATATGAAGTTTTACAATATTATCATCAAGTACCGGCCCCTGCTCGCTATCATTTTCCTGGTCCTCGGGGTTGTTGTAAATATATATGCCGGCTTCTGGCCGGCCTTCCTGCCCTATCTGGTCGCCGTGATCCTGATCGCAGGTCATCTCTTTGTCGGCCCGATGCGGCTGATCCAGGAGCATATGGAAAGCGGCAATCTGGAAGCAGCGGAGAAGGTGCTCGACTCGATCAAATTCCCCAACCTCCTGTATAAGCCCATCCGCTCAGTATATTACACCCTGAAAGGCAATATCGCGATGATGAAGCAAGACTTCACCACCGCCGAAGTGAATATGAAAAAGGGGCTTGATCTGGGAATGCCGATGAAGGAAGCAGAAGGCGCCAGCCTGCTCCAGATGGGAATGCTCGCCATGCAAAAGGGGGACATCCGGCAGGGAGAGAGCTATATCCGCCAGGCTATACGCAAAGGCCTACCCGACAAGGACAACCAGGCCATGGCCTTCCTGCAGCTGTGCTCGATCATGGCGACAAGACGGGAGTTCCGCGCCGCCAAAGATTTCTTCCGCAAAGCGAAGGCGCTGAAACCTACCAACCCGGAAATTGTAAAACAAATAAAGGAACTGGAAAGACATATCCCGCGTCTCCCGGGTTAGGGACAACGTCCCAAACGGACAATATCCCGCACAGACGATATCCCTCATGGACGATATCAATTTTGGACGATATCCATTGTGGAGAATATCCATTATGGACCACATCCCACACGGAAGGCGTCCTTCAGCGGCCCGGGGCCGGAAACAATTTGCCGATCTCCTGAAACCGGTAGTCAAAGATCCCATCCACCTGTCTGCGCACAAAAAGTGCATTGGCCAGACGACCGATCCAGCCAAAGGGAACCTCGTAACTGACAACATCGGTCATCTCCACTCCGCCGGGCACAGACCGGAAATAGTGTTCGTGGTGCCATCGACGATAGGGTCCCCTGCGTTGCTCGTCGATGAAACAAACGCCTTCGGTGACCTGCATGATCTCGGTGACCCACCGTACGCTAAACAGCGGGAACGGCCGGAGCCGGTATTCGATCAACTGACCAGGGTATATTCTTTGTGGCGAAAGGGTGAGATCGGTGAGGGTCCTGAATCTCATATAGGGCGGCGTGATAAGAGAAAGATTCAAAGGG
>JAFDYE010000875.1 GCA_018267585.1 Bacteroidota bacterium | reverse complement strand
GATAATTTTCGCACATAAACGATTAAGATCGATGAAGCACCGCCCTGCGGTGCTTTTTACATTTGGCTGTAACCAAATACAGTCGCAATGAGAAAACTCTTCTACAATGCGTTAGGCATTGTCATGGCATCTTTGTTGTGTCTTGGAGCGCAAGCACAAAGAAGGCCCGTGTCGGGTACGGTGACCGACTCTGCGGGCGCACCGATCCCCAACGTCAGCGTCCGGCTGAGAGCTACGAGGGCCGGCGTCGCAACCAACGAGAATGGAGCTTTTAAGATCTCAGCCTCTCCCTCCGATGTACTGTTGTTCAGCAATATTGGTTTTTCCGATCTGGAGGTCAAGGTCGGGAACAGGGAGACGATCGATGTGGTGATGGGAAGGAATGCGCAGTCGCTGAATGAGGTGACGGTCACTACGGCGCTGGGGATCAAGAGAACGAAGAACTCCGTCGCCTATGCCACCCAGCAGATATCGGGTGATGCGGTTACGAAGACGATGAATACGAATTTTGTCGACAATATGTCGGGCAAGGTTGCCGGTCTTCAGATTACTTCGAGCAATACCATGGGAGGTTCCAATAACGTCATTTTAAGGGGTATGAAGTCGTTGACGCAGACCAACCAGGCGTTGTTCGTGGTAGATGGGGTGCCTTATGATAACAGCAATCTTTCAACCAATAACCAGTCGGGGCAGGGCTATTATGATCTCGGGAACAATGCATCGGATATCAACCCGAACGATATCGAGTCGATCAGCGTACTGAAAGGAGCTGCCGCCTCTGCACTTTATGGAAGCCGCGGATCGAACGGGGTTATCCTCATCACGACGAAGAAGGGATCGCGTCTTAATAAAGGACTGGGTGTCTCGGTAAATTTTGGCGTCAATGTCGGGACACCGGATCAGAGCACGCTGCCGCAGTACCAGACGCAGTATGGTGAAGGGTACGGTGCGTCGGGCGGGGGTGCAGGGAATCCCAATCCCTTTTTCTATTATCAGCCCATCTTCAACAGCGGCGGAAATAACGTGTCGATCGTGCAGACGGATGTCGACCAGATGACGGGTCCGGCCTATGATCCCAGCCTGATGGTATACCAGTGGGACGCATTTTCTCCGGGCAATCCCAACTATGGGAAGGCGACTCCCTGGCAGCCCGCAGCGCATTATAAGCCGACGGATTATTTTGTGACCCCTGTGTCGACCAGCACCAGCGTATTTGCGGATGGGGGCAGCGAGAAGGGGACCTTTAAAATGGGGTTTACGCATAGCAATGACAGGGGGTATCTGCCCAACAGCAATGAGGCGAAAAACCTGCTGACGTTGAGCGTTACCCACAATCTGCTGCCCAACCTGACGGTGGGTGGGGAGTTCAATTATTCGGATATCAATGCGATCGGCCGGTATGGTTTTGGCTATTACGGCGGCAATGGAACGCAGATCAACCCGATGACCGACTTCCGTCAGTGGTGGGAGACGGGTATCGATCTCAAGGCGCAGAAGGCTGATTTTTTCCGTACGCAGAGCAATGCGACCTTGAACTGGTTGGGTGGCTACATGACCAATGCGCCGGGGAATATTGTCAAACCGGCCTATCACGACAATATCTATTGGGTCCGCTATAAGAACTTCGAGTCGGACGGCAGGGATCGCTATTTCGGGAATGCGTTTGTCAACTATAAATTAGGCAGCTTCCTCAATATTCTTGGTCGTGTATCCAAGGACGACTACAACCAGATCATCGAAGCGAGGTATGACGTCGGCAGTGCGGGTACGCCGTTGTATGCCAAGACGCTGACCAATTACAGCGAGACGAACTACGACCTGCTGGTCAATTTTGACAAGAATATCGGCGAGAAATTCAATCTGAAGGCTTTGTTGGGCGGCAATGTGCGGCAGGATAACCTGTCCGGTACGTCGATGGCTACCAATGGAGGGTTGGTCGTGCCGGGATTCTTTGCGCTGGCCAACTCCGTGAATACGCCCAATGCTCCGACGGAGAACTATTACCGGAAAGAGATAGACGGGATCTTTGCCGGCGCTACGCTCACCTATAAGGAGATGATCACGGTAGATGGAACGATCAGGAGGGAGCGGGCTTCAACGCTGCCGACCAAGAGCAATACCTACTACTATCCTTCTGTAGCCGCCAACTGGGTCTTCTCTAAATTAGTGGACGCGCCCTGGCTGACCTACGGTAAATTGAGGGTCAACTATGCCGCGGTAGGTAATGATGCGCCCTATTTCAGTCTGCAGAACACCTATGTTGCGGCGGCGCCCTTTAACGGACAGACCGTCTTCAATTCGCCTACGACGAATAACAATCCCAATCTGAAGCCCGAGATGAACCATACCTATGAGATAGGCGCAGAGGTTAGTGTCCTGAAGGGCCGGCTGGGTGCGGATGTGACTTATTATCATGCGCAGTCGATCGATCAGATCAC
This sequence comes from Bacteroidota bacterium, assembly GCA_018267585.1. Classification (GTDB taxonomy): domain Bacteria; phylum Bacteroidota; class Bacteroidia; order Chitinophagales; family Chitinophagaceae; genus Puia. The sequence continues at coordinate 321 of JAFDYE010000875.1, read as the reverse complement.
GCCGATAAATGTCTCTACGGCCAGCGGTTACTCCCAGTTCTATGTGAACGGCGGGACCATCCAGAACTCCGGGTTCGAGGTCCAGCTGAATCTGACGCCGGTGAAAACGCGCAGCTTTTCCTGGGACATGAATGTCAACTGGGCGAAGAACAACAGTAAGATCATCTCGCTGTATAACAACCAGCCGTCCTTTATCATCGCCAAGTACCAGAACAGCGTACAGCTGGTCGCGGAGAAGGGGCGCCCGTATGGGGTGCTGCGGGGAACCGGATTTACCTATCTGAACGGCAAGCCGCTGGTAGACACTTCGGGCTATTATGT
>JAFDYE010000874.1 GCA_018267585.1 Bacteroidota bacterium | reverse complement strand
GGCCAGGCGACAGCCCGCTATCCGGTGAGGTCGATGAATTTTTATAACGGCTTCGATATTGCCCTGCACGTGGATCCGGTCGAGATGAAAGCCGTAAAAGTCATGCCAAGGAGCTATCACAATGACTCTCTCCAGAACAGGCAGGACTATGCAAAGATCTTCAACTTCAGGAAGCCGGGGTTCAAGCTCAACGGACCCAGTCCGGACGGGGCCGGGGCCGGGGTGGACCTCGACGAGCTCATCAACGTGTTCCGCTTTGGCAGGACGAAGAGGATACAGGCGTTTCAACGGAGGCTGGTGGAGGAAGAGCAGGACAAATATGTCGATCATCGTTTCAACAGGTCACTGGTACTGAAGGTGACGCACCTGGAGGAGGATGCGCTCGATAGTTTTATGGCCAGGTACCGGCCGTCCTATGAGTTCTGTCAGCGGGCGACCGACTATGACCTTATGGATTATATCAAGCTTGCGTTGAGGGAATATCAGAAGGACAGAAAGGAGAGGCCCTAGTGTCTTATCTTTACCAAAAACCCTGCAATGGACCAACTAACGCTCGGCATCGGAACCCGTCTGCAACACACCCAATACGGCCCGGGAGTCATCGTCGGAGTCAGATATGCTACCTACCTTATTAGTTTTATTCACCATGGTATAAAAGAGGTCGACAAGACCGACCCTCAACTAGATGAGATACTGCCCGAGAATGTAACGGAGGAGGTCGAGACCCACTCTGAAATCGAAAAATCGTTGATGAAGATACTGCGTCTCTGGGGAGGACAACAGGAGGTGGTCCCACTGGGTGACAAATGGAAAGGCGGCGTCATGGTCCTCCAGCCCGGCGACAAGGCCGTAAAGTCAAAGGAGGTTCCGATCGAAGTTTTCTTTCATAAGATAGTGATGGCGCGTGACCGTCTTCGCGTTCTCGAACAGCAGATCAATGGACACAAAGGGCTTAGCGACGAGGATAAGATCAATTTACAACAATATATAACGCGTATCTATGGTTCTTTTACGACGTTCAACGTATTGTTTAAAAACAAGGAGCAGTGGTTTGTCGGGGACAGCTCTTCGCAAAGTTGACAGACGGAGAGTAAGTAGAAGCTCATAGCCCTGCAAGAAAAAACCTCCCTTTGAGGGGGGAGGCTGCCCTAATCAGTTCCATAACCATTAAACCTTATCCTATTTAGATAAAGATATGTAATCTTCTCTCATATTTCAAACAATGTGCGCTAAAAGTGCAAAACTTGACCGCTCTCGTTTGGAGCTTTCAATAATCCATTAATCTCTTTACGCACTCGTCGAGACGCGACACAGCTAAAAAATTTCTCTCGAGCCGGGCATTGAAAGGTATTGGCGTATCAAGGGACGCACAACGTATTACGGGCGCGTCCAGCAGCTGGTAACAGTGCTCGCCGATCCATGCCGCGATCTCTGCACCGATGCCCCCGGTAAGCGTGTCTTCATGCAGAACCATTACCTTACCGGTGCGGCCCACCGCAGCCCTTATCGCATCATGGTCGATCGGCAGCAGCGAACGCAGATCCAGAATATCTATAGAGATCCCGGGATGAGCCTTCGCGTAGTCCGTCGCCCAGTGAACGCCTGCGCCATAAGTAATAATGGAGAGGTCTTCGCCTTGCTGTACCTGCCTGGCCTTACCGATCTCCACTTCATAATAGCCTTCCGGCACCGGACCGCTGATACTGCGGTACAAGGCCTTGTGCTCGAAGTAAAGCACGGGGTTGGGATCGTTGATGGCTGCTATCAGCAGTCCTTTTGCATCCCGGGGTGTCGACGGGTAGACGACCTTCAGGCCGGGCGTATGTACGAACCAGGCTTCGTTGCTTTGAGAATGGAACGGCCCCGCGGCCACGCCGGCGCCCGTCGGCATCCGGATCACCACACTGGCCGCCTGTCCCCAGCGATAGTGTATCTTTCCCAGGTTGTTGACGATCTGGTTGAAGCCGGCAGTCACGAAGTCTGCAAACTGCATCTCCATAACACTCTTGTAGCCTTCCAGGCTCAACCCGAGCGCGCATCCGACGACCGCACTCTCACACAACGGCGTATTGCGCACGCGCGACCTGCCGAACCGCTCTACAAAACCTTCGGTAATCTTAAAGGCGCCACCATATTCTGCAATGTCCTGCCCCATGAGGATGAGACGCTCGTCGCGTTCCATCGATTGGTGAAGCGCTTCGCTGATCGCATCCACGAAGCGTTTTTCGGGCGCGGCGGACTCCTCCTCGCGTATACCGGCGGCAGGCGACAGGGTCTCGTCTTCCGGCCAGACATCATCTTCCGATGAGCCTGCCGGCGTTGCATAGACATCGCCCAGCTCAGCCTGTGTATCCGGCACGATATCGACAGGGTCCAGGACCCCGGCTAATTCGTCCTCTATCATCTGTCTTGTCTCCTCGTGTATCCGGTGCAGGGCCTCCTCCGACAGCACGTTCTCGCCGCGAAGCCAGTTCTCATAATTGGCGATGGGGTCTTTTTTCGCCCAGTCCTCGAGCAGCTCTTGCGGGACATATTTGGTGCCGCTGGCCTCCTCGTGCCCCCTCATCCGGAATGTCATACACTCCACCAGATAGGGCCGCTGGTATTTGATACAATATTCCCGTATGCCTTTCAGCGTATCATAGACAGTAAGAATGTTATTCCCGTCGATGCGAACGCCCTCCATGCCGTATCCCTCTGCCTTGTACACGATGCTCTCGCAGCGGTACTGCTCGGAGACGGGCGTGCTCAGGGCGTAGCCGTTGTTCTCCACCAGGAAGATGACCGGCAGGTCCCAGACCGACGCGAGGTTGAGGGCCTCGTGAAAATCCCCTTCGCTCGTACCCCCTTCTCCGGTAAAGACAAGAGCGGCCCTGTTCTTCTGCCCCAGCTTGTAGGCGAGCGCAACGCCGTCGGCTATGCCCAGCTGCGGTCCGAGATGCGAGATCATCCCGCAGATCGCGTGCTCGCGGCTGCCAAAATG
>JAFDYE010000873.1 GCA_018267585.1 Bacteroidota bacterium | reverse complement strand
TTACATAAAGGCAGATGGGATAAAAAAAGCCCTTATGATCAAAGAGATATGGGACAATAGGCCGAAACTGTGACCTGATCCCCAGTTAGCTAATAGAACTACTAATAGAACCAGAAATAAGAAACCCGCGACTGGCGCGGGTCTTGAAGGAATTGTTTGCGGACCGGACGGGACTCGAACCCGCGACCTCCGCCGTGACAGGGCGGCATTCTAACCAACTGAACTACCGATCCGACTTTCCCGTTGTTGAGGCTATGGGGTAGCCTTTAAATTTTCGGGATGGCAAAGATAGGAGATTTTTGATTTTATCCAACAAACTGAAACAAAACTTTCACAGAAAAATTTGCAACCCTTAATTTTACAAACTAATAACAATCCTGGTGGGCTTTAGCGCGCCGGGTGTAACACAATCAATATGCCCCAAGCAAAAAATCGACAATTCCTGGACTTTGAAAAACCGATCAAGGAGTTATTTGATGAGATTGAGAAACTTAAGCAGACTGCCGAGAAGACCAAGGTGGATCTGAGCGATTCTATAAAGAAGCTGGAAGATCAGGTCATTGAGAAGAGAAGGGAGATCACCCAGCATTTGACGGCCTGGCAGAAGGTGCAGCTGAGCAGGCATCCCGACCGCCCCTATACCTTGAAGTATGTTGAGAAGATGTGTACCAATTTTGTAGAGCTGTTTGGGGATCGGAATGTTAAGGATGACAAGGCGATGGTGGGTGGTTTTGCCCAGCTGGATGGCCAGACGGTGATGATGATCGGACAGCAGAAGGGCACCAACACGAAGATGAGGCAACTGAGGAATTTTGGGATGGCCAATCCGGAAGGATATCGTAAAGCGCTGCGGCTGATGAAGTTGGCCGAGAAATTCCAAAAGCCCGTGGTTACGTTGATCGATACGCCCGGGGCTTACCCGGGGATGGAAGCGGAAGAGAGGGGGCAGGGAGAGGCCATTGCCCGCAATATATATGAGATGATGCGGCTGAAGGTGCCGGTTATCTGTGTGGTGATCGGTGAGGGGGCTTCCGGCGGGGCGCTTGGAATAGGGGTAGGAGACCGGGTATTCATGCTGGAGAATTCCTGGTATACGGTCATTTCGCCGGAAAACTGCAGCTCTATTCTTTGGCGTAGCTGGGATCAGAAGGAAAAGGCGGCTGAGGAGCTGCGTCTGACTCCTGATCATATGTACAAATTCGGGTTGATCGACAATATCGTTCCCGAGCCGTTGGGTGGGGCCCACTGGGATTATAACGAGGCGGCGGGGCTGCTGAAGCCCAAACTGGTGGAGACCCTGCGGGAGCTCGCCCAGATGACGCCGGAGCAGCGAATAGAGAAGCGGATCGAGAAATTCGGCCGGATGGGCTTCTGGAATGAGGTGCCGGCATAGGGTAAAATATCAATATTGCTTAATTACAATTAATTTATAATGGGACTTCGTGAACAGCTCCGTGGTACCGGAGTGGCTTTGGTGACGCCTTTTCAGCAAGATTTTAGCGTAGACTACACGGCCCTTGGCAAAGTGATCGACTTTGTCATCGAAGGGGGTGTTAACTATGTTGTCAGCCTCGGGACGACCGGGGAAACTCCGACCCTGTCGAAGGAAGAGAAAAAGGAAATCGCGCTGTTCACCTATGATAAGGTAGCGGGAAGGGTGCCCGTTGTAGTCGGGATCGGGGGAAATAACACGCACGAGCTGGTGAAGGAACTGGGTTCTTTTCCGCTGGACAAGGCCGTGGCGGTGCTGAGCGCCAGCCCTTACTATAGCAAGCCGTCCCAGGAAGGGCTTTTTCAGCATTATAAGGCGCTGGCCGCGGCTTCGCCCAAGCCTGTTTTGCTGTATAATGTTCCCGGCCGTACGGGCAGGAACCTGAATGCGTCGACCACGATCCGCCTGGCAAAGGAAGTAAAGAATATCGCG
>JAFDYE010000872.1 GCA_018267585.1 Bacteroidota bacterium | reverse complement strand
CGCGGTGCAGCTGCCTTTTCCGATCGATACGAATAACGACCTGTTACACTGGTGTCGTAAGACGGGGATGAGCATCAGCGAAGTGGTGATGGAAAATGAGGCGGCGTGGCGTCCGGAGGCTGAGACGCGCGCGGGGGTGATGAAGATATGGGATACGATGCGCGAGTGTATTTATCGCGGCTGTCATGCTGAGGGGATGCTGCCCGGTGGGCTCAATGTCAAACGTCGGGCTGCGGCGCTGAATCACCGGCTTATCGGGGGGCGGGCGTACGATAATTTCCAGGGCTGGGTGGAGGCAATCCGGCAGGGCGGTAACGGATTTAAGTATACGCTGGACTGGGTGAGCTGTTTTGCCCTGGCTGTCAACGAGGAGAATGCGTCGTTCGGTCGGGTGGTAACGGCGCCGACCAATGGAGCGGCGGGGGTGATACCGGCGGTGTTGTTGTACTATGTCGCGTTTTGCGATGGATTGGAAAAGGATAAGATATTGCAGTTCGTGCTGACTGCTTCGGAGATCGGCAGCATCTTCAAGAAGGGGGCTACCATTTCTGCGGCTATGGGTGGGTGTCAGGCGGAGATCGGCGTTTCTTCGGCGATGGCGGCGGCGGCGCTGACGGAGTGTGTGGGGGGCTCGCAGCGGCAGGCGATGATGGCGGCGGAGATCGCGATGGAGCACCACCTGGGGCTGACCTGTGATCCGATCGGCGGGCTGGTGCAGATACCCTGTATCGAGCGCAATACGATGGGGGCGATCAAGGCGATCACGGCTTCGCAGCTTGCGTTGCAGAGCACGCCGGATTTTGCGAAGGTGTCGCTGGATGCGGTGATCAGCACAATGTGGAATACGGCTCAGGATATGAATAGTAAGTATAAAGAGACCTCGGATGGAGGCCTGGCGGTGCAGATACCGTTGGGGTTGAAGGAGTGTTAGGGAGGGGGGATTATTTTTTTCGCAATTCAACCACTGTGGTAATGCCGGACGGCTGGATATCAGACCGTGGTG
>JAFDYE010000871.1 GCA_018267585.1 Bacteroidota bacterium | reverse complement strand
CACAAACCGGAACAGTACATCCACCTTCTCCCTCTCTCCACCCGCCGCCGTATATTTCTTGAAGAACTCTTCCAGTATCTGCTCAGGACTCTGCTTCTTCAGATAACCCTCTTCACAGATCGTCAGCAACAGCGACAACATGATCCCCGTCTTCTCTATCCGGTGAAAAGGCAGGGAAGTAAAAAGACTATTGTACAATTGAAACTTGATACCGACCAGGTTCTTAAATTGCTGCAACCCCTGGGATGGTTGATAGTTCATAACAAGAATTTTAAAGAATACACATAAAGCGCAGTAGTCCTTCAATGGAAGGTCGAAATTACTTTATTTTGCCTAAAGAAACCGCCAATTTTTGTTTTTCCATTCATTTCACCTATCTTGCGTGTAGATTTAAAAGGTGATAAAGAGTACACACGATACAATCCTCTTCTCCGGTGCAACCTCCACGGCTGCACAATTTACGACAATTATCACCTCCACAACCCGTTAAGGGTTGTACAATTCCATATTACCTCCTGGGCTCATTTAGCTATCGTTCTCAAAAAACACAACATCTACTAAAGAGATAGATTATGCAAGTTCTAAAATTCGGCGGCTCTTCCGTAGCAAATGCCGACAATATCAATAGAGTAATAGACCTCGTCAGACAGGCAACCGCCAAAGACCGCACCATCCTCGTGGTCTCCGCCCTCGGCGGCATCACCGATATGCTTATTCGGGCCGGCCAGGCAGCAGCAGCCGGCGACGAATCCTATAAAGAGAAAGTACAGGAGATCGAGCTCCGCCACCTCGACACCGTAAAAGCCCTCCTCCCGATCACCCGCCAGAGCAGCACGCTCAGCCTCGTAAAGACCCGCTGCAACGAGATAGAGGACATCTGCAGCGGCATTTTCCTGCTCGGCGAGCTCTCCGCCCGCACCCAGGACAAGATCGTCAGCTATGGCGAGCTCCTCTCATCGCTGATCATCTCCGCCCGACTCACCTCCCTGGAGATACCCCACCGATGGAAAGACTCCCGTGAGCTGATCCGCACCGACTCCCGCTTTGGCTACGCAGCCGTCGACTTCGGCACGACGAACCGCCAGATCTTCGACTATATGAAGGACGCCGCAACCACCCAGCTGTTCGTCCTGCCCGGCTTTGTCGCCTCCGACGAAAAAGGTATCACCACCACACTCGGCAGAGGAGGCTCGGACTATACCGCCGCCATCTTCGCCGCAGCCGTCGACGCAAGCATCCTCGGAATATGGACGGACGTGTCCGGAATGATGACAGCGGACCCGCGCCTCGTCACCAACGTAAAGCTCATCCCCCATATATCCTACCAGGAAGCCATGGAATTATCCCATTTCGGCGCAAAAGTCATCTATCCGCCTACCATCCAGCCGGTCATGCGAAAGAATATACCCGTCTGGATAAAGAACACATTCGCCCCCGCCGACCCCGGGACCGTCATCGCCCCCGAAGCCGCTCACAACGGCAGCAGCATCCGCGGCATCTCCAGTATCGGCAGCATCGCCTTGCTCAGCCTCGAAGGCAGCGGCATGGTCGGCATACCCGGCTTCTCCCGCCGCCTCTTCGAAGCCCTGTCCGGCCAGCAGATCAACGTCATTCTTATTACCCAGGGTTCGTCAGAGCACTCCATCTGCGTCGGCGTCGACGAATCCAACGCCGCAGCGGCGAAAGCAGCGGTCGACAGCGCCTTCACCTCCGAGATCAACGCCGGCCAGGTCGAGCCGCTCATCATCGAGACCGGCCTCTCCATCATCGCCCTTGTAGGCGAACATATGAAGAGCCACCCCGGGGTCAGCGGCAAGATGTTCGGCGCCCTCGGCCGCAACGGGGTCAACGTCCGCGCCATCGCCCAAGGCTCCTCGGAAAGGAATATCTCCGCGGTCATCGCCACCGAAGACGGGAGAAAGGCCGTCAACGTCCTCCACGAAGAATTTTTCGAGACTTCCTACCGGCAGCTCAACCTCTTCATCACCGGCACCGGCAACGTAGGCCGTCGACTGCTCGACCAGCTGCTCCAGCAAAAGTCTTTTCTCGAACAGCAGCTGCACATCCAGGTCAGGGTCATCGGCCTCGCCAACAGCCGCAAAATGGTCCTCAACAACAACGGCATCGACCTCCACCAATGGAAACAGCAGCTGGAGGACGGCGAACCAATGCAGTTGGAGAAGTGGATCAATGGCATCACCGCCCTCAACCTCCGCAACGCCGTCTTCGCCGACGTCACGGCCAACGATGAAGTCGCCCAAACCTACGCCGCCCTGCT
>JAFDYE010000870.1 GCA_018267585.1 Bacteroidota bacterium | reverse complement strand
GACCTCCAACCTCCCTTTCATGTAGTTGACACGGCTTCTTACATTCATGAGTCCCATCCCCTTCCCGTCCCGCAATTCTTCCTGGTCAAAACCAATGCCGTCGTCCTCTACAGTGATAAAAAAGCCGGGATCGTTCTGGCTGCACTGTAAAATGATATTCTTCGCCTGCGCATGGCGGACCGCATTGGCGACGATCTCCTGTACGATGCGATAGATATTTATCTGCAGCGGCAGCGGAAGAGCGGCCTGAATATTAAAAGGCTGAAAAGCTATCCGTACGTTGCCTCTCATGTGGAATTCACAAAGGTCCTTTAACGCAGTCTGCAAACCGTATTTCAGCAGCGTCTCAGGCATCATATTTCGCGCGATATACCGCAGCTCTCCAATCGAACTGTCCAGCTGACCGATGATCTTGTGCAGCTCGAGGTCGTGCGGCGGCGGCTGTCCGCCCTCCGCGAGGCCGGAAAGATTGATCTTTACACCGGCAAGCATGCCGCCCAGTCCGTCGTGAAGGTCCCGCGCAATACGTCGCCGCTCCCTCTCCTCCCCGTCCAGCATCGCCCTGGTCACCTTTAGCTGCTGCATCTTCTTCTGGTTCCGTACAAATGACCAGGAGAACGCCGCCGTTACGAGCAGCAGAAGACAGATAGTGCCAAGCAGCCAGCTGAACAGTCGGCTATTCTTTGCAGAGAGCTCGGCCCTGGCCTTTTCCTGCTGCAGCGCTGCGATAGTCTTTTGATTCTCGCTGTTCTGGTAGCGGGCCTCCAGACTTGCTATCTTTTCCTTCAGCTGCGCCCCATGCATGCTGTCGCTGATCCGGCTGTATCGCGACGACCAGCGATAGGCCTCCTTCATATCCCCCAGGTACGCGTTGGTCTTTGCAAGCTGCGCATACATCGACCTCCGGTTGTTGGCCTCAGCCATGAGGTTGCCGTCGTCGACAAGTCCCATCAGGAACTCTTTCGCTTTCCTGTAGTTCTTCTGTTCGAGAAAGGCCTCATATTTCCTGAAAACGAGTATCTGCAATAAGGGCCCCTGATGGTATTTCCGCGCCAGGTTGATACCCTTGTCCAGGCTGACGATCGCCTTGTCCAGGGCCCCTACCGCTACGTAATAGAGTCCTTCGTTGTAGTAATAGTCCGGATAGTTGATGGATCCGGGAAATGGTTCCAGCAGCCGCAGCGCCTTGTCCAGGAATTTCCTGGCCTCGGCGTTTTTGCTGTCGTAAATATAGGTGCTCGTTGCCGAGAGATATGCGAATAGCAGGGTAGTGCACGCGGGCTGTTGTTTCTCCAGCAGGTCGATGGCCTTTTGGTTGTAGACCTCGGCCTTGTCGAACCGGGCATTGTTCATCAGCAGGGTCGCCAGCTGGACATAATAATGCGCCGTCTTTTCTACATCCCCGGATAGCTGAGAGAGGGGAATGGACTGGTTAAGAAGTATGTCAGTTACGAAGTCGTCGCCCTTTTCGTTGCGCACCATCAGGGCGTAGTTATACCACGAAGCGGCCCGGCTGCTATAGGCGGCCGGCGTTTTATAGGGAGCAAGAGCGGCCAACGACTCCTGGTAGGCCTGCGCCGCCTTTCCTTTATCGATATTAAAGTAGTACTGGCCTTCATAGAAATGGTACAGAGCACGCAGATAGGGGTAGTTGCCCGCGAGTTGACGCCCCTGTGCAAGGTACCGCTGGCTTTTAGCAGTGTCGCGAAAACGCCAGTAGTCGGAGAGCAGATAGCCGGCAATGCTCCTCGAACTATCGGAGACCCCCGATCGCAGGATAGTCGCGAGGCTGTCGGCATAGTCCTTTTCCGCCATGGGCACCAGCTGTTGGGCATTGCCCCCGGATAAGGTCAGCAATACGATGGTCAGAATAAGCAGTGTTCGTTTCATAGTCGGAAGATCGGGCACAAAGAAATGATATAATTCCCAAAAAATATCTACCGAAAATCCAGTAGAAAAAATCCATTCCTTTCCGGTATTGCCAAAAAGACCGGATGCAGGCAATTTTGCGTCTGAAATTTTTAAACAACTATGAAAAAGATCCTTTCGATCACGCTGGCAGCGACCTTATCATTTGGCAGCTTCTCCTGTAGCAAGAAAAGCGACAACGGAGGCTCGGACAACAACACTCAAAAGGGCAAGACCGTATTGATCAAAATTACTCTGTCCCCCGCCGCCCTCCCCGGGCAAGACGACCTCAGCGGAGCCGTCAATGGCGTGTTGCCCGGTTCTCAGCTTGCCACCTGGAAGGTGAATGGCGTCGCCCGGACCAACGAGTCGACGATCGCCTTTACACAGGCAGATTTCAAGAGCGGGGTCATTACCCTCGAGGCCACAGCCGGCGTCACAAGCGCCAATCTGGCTCTGAGTGGACTTGCAGTCAACCAGACCTCTTATTCCGTTCTTGTCGAGACCACATTCGACGGCAAGGCCCAGGATCCGGTAACCATTCCCGTAACCAGCGTCCTGCAACGTACTTTCACTTATTTTTAAATCGTCAGACCTATGCGCTTCATTTTGCTGGCGGCCCTTTCCGCCATTTTTTCTCTTACCGGCCGGGCCCAATATGTCGAGAAAGAGCGGGACGATACCATCCGGCTCTTCGCCACTACTCCATTCGACTCTGTCGCGGCACGCTCAGCCCTTGCCAAAGGCAGTTGCAGCATAAAGGGAGTCGCTTTTACCAAACCCAGAACGCCCTACGGTTTCAAGGCGCCCCTGGCACCACGTATCTATGCGGACAGAATAACGGTATTGCTGTTCCCCGTGACGCCCTACCTGCTGGACTATCTGGAAGTAAAGAAAAAGGAAAACCCCAAACGGCTGAAGTTTGCCTATATCGATCCCGTCGCATGGCGCTATCGCTACGAGGCCATCACCAACAGCGTCGGGGAGTTCACCTTCCCAGGCCTCAAACCCGGCAAATATTACCTCGAGGCCATCCTGCCGTGGAATTCCACAGGGTATCACGACCAGTATACGGGTAGCGGCTATGACAGCTATGGCGGCACCACCAACTACTACCAGCGACAATACTACAATATCGGGCACTACGATAAATTGTATGAATTTGTAGATATAGGCGGTGACGGTGAGATGGTGAAGATCAAGTTGAAATAGGTGCAGCCCCGGCGCGCGTCATCCAGGCCAGCCACCCGTTCAAAAAGAGGAGATACGCGGGGAATAGAAAATACAACGGGTCATGACCTATACAAATGACCAGCGCCAGTACGGACGAGACAACACCCAGCAGCCAGGCCACTGAGCGCTCACTGCCAGGATCACGCCAGGCCTTCAT
>JAFDYE010000086.1 GCA_018267585.1 Bacteroidota bacterium | reverse complement strand
CTCTTCCAGGTTAGCCATATTCCCGGGATCGGTCAGGTCCTGGAGCGGAATATTGATGGCGTCCTTCACGTGGCCGTCTGCGAATTCAGTCTCGCGTCTCACATCCAGCACGACCAGGTTTTTGTCAAAGGGAATATCCATTGCGAGCTCGTCCGGCTCGACGTCGATGATCATATCGATGGTCTCGCTGGCACTCTGCCATGCTTCGTACCCCCCCTCGAGATAACCCTTCATCTTGTCAAATCCAACGCGGGCCAGCCGGATAACGCTCTCTCTCTCTTCTCCGGGCGCCGTCACAAGTACAATAGGTTTGTCAAAAGGCAGAAGGCTGCCGGCCCATTCTGCAAACCGCCCGTTGAGACCGATGCTGATCGCCCCGGGAACAAACCCCGTCACAAATAATTCGGGTTTGCGCGTATCCAGCAGGATAGCGCCGTCTTCGATCAATTTTTTGAATGCATCAATGCCCAGCGGCTGCATTCCCTCCGCCAGCACGCCTTCGAGGCTCTCGTAGCCTTCCCGGTTGATACGCGCATTGATGGAAAAATAGCTGGGAGGCGCATCCAGACCATCGGTCACTGCCTTTATGAACTCTTCCCGGGTCTGTTCTTTCAACGCATAGTTGCTCTCCTTCTCCTGCCCAAGGGTGCTGTAGGTATTCGGACCGAGGTTCTTTCCACAGCTGCTGCCGGGACCATGCGCAGGATAGACAGTCAGGTCATCGGGGAGGGGAAGGATCTTTTTTTGCAGGGAATCGTAAAGCATGCTGGCGAGCTCTTCGCGACCGAGATTACCACTGCTGAGATCGGGACGGCCTACGTCCCCTACGAAGAGCGTATCGCCGGTGAACAGGGCTTCAGGTCTGCCGTCGGCAGTACGCACCAGGTAGCACGAAGACTCTACCGTATGTCCCGGCGTATGCAATACTTCGATAGTGCTGTCGCCCAGCCGGAATATCTCTCCGTCTGCTGCCTTGTGGATAGGAAAATTCGTTTCCGTCCTCGGGCCATAGACTATCGGCGCACCGGTCGCTTTTGCAAGGTCCAGGTGACCGCTGACGAAATCGGCGTGGAAATGTGTTTCAAAAATGTACTTGATGGACGCCCCCCGCTCTTTCGCCAGACCGAGATAGGAGTCGATATCCCGGAGCGGGTCGATGATAGCCGCTTCTCCCTCACTTTCAATGTAATAAGCTGCTTCGCTGAGACAGCCGGTATATAATTGCTTAATGAACATAGCCTTGCGTTTCGTGCAAGTTAGTTCAAATTTCCAAACCGGTCTGGTCGGCATGCCGACAAAACCAGCCTTCCAAAAAATACCTTTTACTTAGAATTTTTTGCTCCACATTACGGGACAATAGACCTAGTCGATCAGCTCATCCACACATTTCATGATCTCACTGAGACGATCATGGTTGATAATGTAGTAGATAAATTTTCCGTCGCGCTGGGTCTTTACAATACCAGCCCGGCGTAAGATAGCGAGGTGCTGCGAAGCGACGGACTGTTCGAGGCGAAGATGTACGTAGATCTCGGTTACTGTGAGTTTCTTATTCTCATCCAGCAGACGTATGATCTGCTGACGAAGTTTGTGATTGAGTGCCCTCAGGATCAGCGCGCCTTTCTTAAGATTCAAAAAATCAACTTTTACAGGAGCGCCTTCGGAGCCCTCTGCGTTTACTACCATCCAATAGCTATTATTGTTCATCGTTAAGCTCATGAGCGATTACCGTTTTAAGGATTTCAAGAAGATACGTGACAGGTTAGGGCAAATTTATAATCACTATTTGAAAAAAAATGGTCAAATTTTGCTAATATGATGATATAGTCATTTTCTTGTATGAGTGTAGAATTCTTTGGTATAAACGGGCTCACTGTAAGCCAGACCGGTGAATTCCTTTCGCAAATATCGTAAAAAAGATAAGATACCCAGATACCCGGCATGATCCTTGACCTCTACAAAACTCGCATTGGGTGAGAATATTATGGGTTTACACTTATCGCTACCGGAGCCAAAGAACGACATACGACGAGTTGTCAGGTAGTCGGTGAATGGATTTTCCTCCATTATCATTGCTGTCGAAGGAAGAAGGACCGACAGGTCTTTTTGGTACACGGCAGTAAAAACTTCCATGCGCCTGGCATCCAGCATGGGGCACAAAAGGTCGGCTTCCGGGAGCTGTCCGCTGGCCGCAAACGCCATCATTTTTAGCTTATCTTCTGTTATCAGGGGGAGGCCAAGAGCATAGCAAAACCCTTTGGCAGCGGCCATTCCGACCCGTAGACCGGTGTAAGATCCCGGCCCGGAGACGACTGCTATCGCCTGCAGGTCCGATAGCCGGAACCCTGTTGTCCCAAGCATATTTTCAATGGCCGGATGCAGCCAGGATGCGTGGTCCTTTTGTTCTTTATTCCCGGCCAGCGCCAGGGTCTCGCCGTCCTTCGCCAGACAGATGCCGGCCTCTTCTGTGGCCGTGTCAATGTTCAATATCAATGCCATGTTATCACTTTCTTACATCTATAATTTTAATCATATTTTAACGATTTAGCAGCCCTCAAAAGGCCCTCCGAGGGGGTATATCGCCCGTCGACCCGGCTCAGGACGGTCAGCAGACCGGCGATATTTCCCAGTCCGATCCTCTCGCCCCACTCAAAAGGTCCCATCGGATAATTGGTCCCCAGCCGCATCGCAGTATCGATGTCCTCTCTGCTGCTCACCCCTTCTTCCCTGGCGAACCAGGCTTCATTGATGATCGTTGCGAGGATACGTGCGCTGATCATACCCGGTGTGTCCGGTACTATGCAACATTCGCGACCCAGCTTTTTGTAAAGCCCGTTTATCGTCGCCCTGTCTGTCGCTTCAGACACCACCAGCTCGTGCACCGGCCGCTCGAGAAAGCCCGGCCAGCCGTTGATCCGGATAAAAGAATACCCCAGCTCCCTGTGCGTGGAGACTACCGCATTTATCATTACCGGCGCCGGCAGGAGCCTGCTCAATGCATGCTTACGGTCAGGCGTATTGACAAAGTCAAGATCGATATACAGATCTGCCTGAGGAAAGGCTTCCGCCGCTGCTACCGTCCTTACCAGGACCCGGCTGATGTCTGCTGCGGGAAACGCAGCCGCAAGGTCTTTCTCCGTCGCAGTCTCTCCAATTGCAACAATCGTCATGTATCGGGTTGTAATTATTTCCGGTAAAGATAGCTTTAACCCATCTTATATTTGTCTCATGGAAAAAAAGATCATCAACACGCCCAGCGCACCGGCTCCCATCGGACCATACAGCCAGGCTGTACAGACCGGCAACCTGCTGTTCATCTCCGGGCAGATACCCATCAACCCGGCCACAGGAAAGATAGAAGCCACCGATATTATCGGTGAGACGCATCAGGTCATGCAGAATCTGAAGGCGATCCTGGGCGCCGCCCATATCACATTCGAGCACGTAGTGAAGACGACCATCCTGCTGAGCGATATGGGACTTTTTGCCGACGTCAACGAAGTGTATGGAAAATATTTCTCCGGGGATTTTCCGGCGCGCGAGACCTATGCGGTGAAGACGCTGCCGAAAAATGTGAATCTGGAGATAAGCATGGTGGCTTGCATTCAGCTATAAAGGCCACTTTCCTTCTCCGCTACGCCCCGCTTTGCAGGGCTGTGCCGGGGCCAATATCTGCGCCGCTGACGCGGCGCGAACGTCCCTACAGGACGTTCAGCTCCTTTCCAATCTTTGTAAAGGCGGCTATAGCCTTGTCGAGGTGCTGCTGCTCATGACCGGCGCTCAACTGTACCCGTATCCGCGCCTGTCCCTTTGCCACCACAGGGAAGAAGAAGCCGATCACATAGATATCCTCGTCCAGCAATTTGGCGGCGAAGTTCTGCGCGACTACCGCGTCGTACAGCATGATGGGCACTATAGGGTGCTCGCCGGGCTTGATGTCGAAGCCGGCTTCGGTCATCTTTGACCGGAAGTATTTCGTATTATATTCCAGCTTATCCCTCAGCTCGGTGGTCTCGCTCAACATATCGAGCACGGCGATGGACGCTCCTGTGATCGAAGGCGCCAGGCTGTTGGAGAAAAGATATGGCCGGCTACGCTGGCGCAGCATCTCGATGATCTCTTTCCTGCCGCTCGTGAAGCCGCCGCTGGCGCCACCCAGCGCCTTGCCCAGTGTACCGGTGATGATATCGATGCGGCCCATTACCCCGCGATACTCATGAGTACCGCGCCCCGTCTTACCCAGGAACCCTGAGGAGTGGGATTCGTCGATCATGACAATGGCGTCGTAACGATCGGCCAGGTCGCATATCCTGTCGAGCTGTGCGATCGTGCCGTCCATGCTGAACGACCCGTCGGTGACGATGATCCTGCTGCGCGCCCCGGCCGAAGCCTTCAGCTGCTCTTCCAGATCCTCCATATTATTGTGCTTATAGCGGTAGCGCTGCGCCTTGCAAAGCCGTACACCGTCGATAATGGATGCATGGTTCAACTCGTCGGAGATGATCGCGTCCCGGTCGCCGAACAAAGGCTCGAAAACACCGCCATTCGCATCGAAGGCTGCCGCGTACAGGATGCTGTCCTCCATGCCGAGAAAACTGGCTATCTTATGCTCAAGCTCTTTATGAATATCCTGCGTACCGCAGATGAAACGGACGCTGCTCATCCCGTAGCCCCTTGAATCCACCGCCTTATGAGCCGCCTCGATGACCTTGGGATGAGACGAAAGACCCAGGTAGTTGTTCGCACAGAAGTTCAGCACTTTCCGGCCGTTTACCAGTATCTCCGCGCCCTGAGGACTGGCAATGATCCGCTCGGTCTTAAAAAGGCCGGCGGCTTTTATCTCTTCCAGCTCGGCGCCTATACGTTGTACAAAGGAGGAATTCATAGAAGAATTTTTTGAGTTGATTTGTGGGGGCCCAAAGTTAAGTAGTTGAATCATCACCTGTTAGAACCACCGGCTAAATTTTTGCTTTTCAGTAACAAATAATTTATACCTTTGTCGTTATTAAGGGAGTAATCCCTCGCAGCAATGCAACGTAAACTACTCATACGCCTTTCAGCCCTCGTGCTCGCCGTTTCGGTGAGCCTGATGCTTTTCTCTTATGTCAGGGCCCGGGCATCCCACCAGGACGATCCCAACAATGAATGCGGTAACAAATGCAACAAAAAGGTGCAGACCGAATACATTCTCTGGGAGTCGATTACCCATAATTTATTGATGGTCAAGAGGTAAAGGACATTTCTTTCCCTTTTTTCACCTTAACGCAACGGAATTGTAACTTTCCTGTCTGCAGATCGTATTACTGTGAACCATCCGCCTGGCAGTATCCTGCTATATGACAGAAAAAGAATACAATGAATGCGTGCGACTATATGCGGACAGCGTATATCGTTTCATCCTGAAGAACCTTCGGCAGGAGGAGGATGCCCGGGACGTGGTGCAATCGGCTTTTGAGAAACTCTGGAACAACCGGCACGGCGTGGCGACAGAAAAATTCAAGTCCTATCTCTTCACCATTGCATACCACCAGATGATCGATCACCTCAGGAAGAACAAACGTATACAGCTGCGCGAGGAATTCCGGGAAGAGGCACGCATCAGCGACAACCCGGTGCACCAGCTCAAACGGACGCTTGAGAATGCGCTGGCAAGACTGAACGAAACACAGCGCTCACTGGTACTGCTGAAGGACTACGAGGGCTATTCCTATAGCGAGATCGGACAGATCACCGGGCTCAACGAAAGCCAGGTAAAAGTCTATTTACACCGGGCGCGAATCCAGCTAAAGAATTATCTGGTCAGCCTGGAAAATATAATCTGACATGATCACAAGAGACAATTATCAGGAATTCTTTCTGCTCTACGTCGACAACGAGCTCTCCCCTGCCGACACAAGGGCCGTAGAAGAATGGGTTGCCGCCAACCCCGACCTGAAAGAGGAATGGGAGTCCCTGCAGGTTTGCCGGGTCGACCCCGACGAGAGGGTGATCTTCCCGGGTAAGGAGGGACTGCTGCGCGGAGAAGGATTGCTGCGCCGGGATACGCGGCTCGCCGCGGATCCGTCCAACGAATACCTGCTTTCCTATATCGACGGAGAACTCAGCCCGGCCGAAAGAAAGGAGGCCGAGGCCCTGATCGCTGCAAGGCCCGCCGACGCGGCAGAGCTTGAGCAGCTGCTCCTGACCGTTAGCAAACCCGACACGTCGGTGGTATTCCCGGACAAGAACAGCCTTTACAGAAAAGAAAAAGACCGCCGTATGCTATTGTTGTGGCGCGCGGTCGCCGGCGCAGCCGCCGTCATTCTTATCGCAGCACCTCTTCTCATAAAAAAAGCAAACAATACTGTAACTGGCGGCCCTGGTATTGCGTTACAGGATAAGAAGCATGCCAACGGCGGCGCAGCACGTGAACCTCAGGCGTCTGCCGTACCTCAGACGTCCGGCGAACGGCAGGCGTCCGGCGAGGCTCAGGCGTCCGGCGAACGGCAGGTGGCGGGTAAAGTACAGGTCGCGCGTGAACCACAGGCCCGGACCGGATCCCATACATCGGGTGAACAGCAGAACTCCCGTGAACCGCGACGGACGGTCGAACCGCGATACATCGCAAAAACACTGGGCGCAGCAAAGACCCGCTATCAACACCCATCGCATGAACCACAGCCTGCGACAGATGTCGCTGTCGCCCCGGCGCCGATACTGAATCAACGGGAACCCCTGATCGCCGCCGTGACAGAGACCCACCGGGGTACCGATCCGGCTGCGGAAGTACATAGCGCCAGGACATCCGTAGCCGTCCGGCAAATAGATATCCGGCAAAATGATATACCAAAGGACCAATCCTCTTTCGCTACCCAGGCCCTGCTTCAGCAAGACGATGAAAAAGACCTGGCATCCGCCGGCCAGCCAAATGCGGCAGGCAAAAGCAAGCTTCGGGGACTCTTCCGCAAAGTAGCCCGCACCTTTGGCTCGACAGCGGAACGCGATGGAGAAGGCAAAAGGGAAGTGCTCATCGGCGCTTTTCAGGTAGCAGTGAATTGATCTCACCAAAAAAAATATGACTATGAACCGCGCACTCTTATCAGTGGCAGGGCTGTTCCTTACCCTTTCCTGCCTGGCACAGAACGACTCGACCAGCCATCCCGCAGACACGACGCATCCGATCAGCCGGCCGTCGGACGATACCATTCGCGTTGGCAACCTTATCATCGTCCGCAGCGGCGGAAGCAGCGACGACATGCCTCATCTCCGCTGGCACAGGAACCACGACTACAACCCGGGAAATATCAGCACCAACTGGGTGATCGTCGACCTGGGGATCGCCAACTATGACGACAAGACCAACTACGCATCTGCCGGTGCACAGACATTCGCGCCGGGCTCGAACGCCAACTGGTTCAAGCTGCGGCACGGCACCAAATCCATCGACGTCAATATCTGGCTGTTCATGCAGCGCCTCAACCTGATCAGGCATGTCGTCAACCTCAAATACGGACTGGGTATCGAACTGAACAACTACCGCTACCTGGAGGACATCCGCTACAAGACCAACCCGACCCGTGTGATCATGGATACTATCCACTATAGCAAGAACAAATTAGCGGCGGACTACCTGACCGTCCCCTTCCTCCTCAATTTCAATTTTACCCCGCACCGCCGGCAGGGCTATGGGTTCAGCGTGGGTGCAAGCGTGGGCTGGAAATATTCCTCGCGCCAGAAGTTCATCAGCAAGGCCACCGGGAAAGAAAAGACTTTCGACGATTTTGACATGGAATCCTGGAAGATCTCCTATATAGCGGAATTGCAGCTCGGCATACTGAAACTCTATGGCTCCTGGGCTACCCGCAGCATGTTCACCAACGGGCTCGACCAGACACCTTATACGGCGGGGATACGTTTTGGGTTCTGGTAGTGGAATACCGGGTCACAGCCCCGACGCCCCGCGGCTGAAATTGTCCTTATTTCTTAGACATATGTTAAAACTTTTCCACATTAAAAATAATCACCCGGCCCAATCGTTCAAAAGGAGTAAAAAGTTGAACTATGACCTCCCGAAAATTGCTCCTGGGCAGCCTGCTGGCACTGACGCTTTTCTCTTTTCGAGACGCGCACCATCGCAGCTCCAGCCGTAGATTTTTCCACAGCAAGCCGGACGGGGACGTCTATATCCTCATAGTGAAATCCAGCTATGAACTGCAGGTCTATGACAAGGATGGATGGTACGCCACCTACCCCGCAGTCTTCGGCAATAAATCTCTCGGGGATAAAATGGTTCAGGGTGACAGAAAAACGCCCGAGGGCACTTATCATATCGTCTCAAAACGCCCCCACGAAAAATGGGACAAGATCATGGACCTCGACTATCCGACGGCTTCCGACGTGGCCAAGTTCAACGACCGCAAAGCCAAAGGGCTCATTCCGAAAAGCGCGAAGATCGGCGACGGTATCGCCATTCACGGAACCTGGCCCCACGATGAGAACGCAGTCGACGCCTATCAGAACTGGACCAATGGCTGTATCTCGCTAAAATGCGAGGATATGGACGAAGTCTATAAGATCGCGCCAGTCGGGACCAAAGTTGTCATCCAACACTAAAGGACCAGATTCTCGCCGGGATCCGCGCTCCACAGTTGTTCATACTGGCGCCCCCCAGGACGGGTTACAACCTCCCGTTCCTTATCTCGTCTACCACAGCCGGGTCCAGCAGAGTGGACGTGTCCCCCAGATTTTGCAGCTCGCCCTCGGCGATCTTGCGCAGGATCCGACGCATGATCTTCCCGCTGCGCGTCTTGGGCAGACCTTTCACGAACTGTATCTTATCCGGCTTGGCGATCGGACCGATGATCCGCGCTACCGTCTGGACGATATCCTTTGACGCCAGGTCGTTGTCGTGGGACCCACCGCTAAAGACTACATACGCATAGATGCCCTGCCCCTTTATCTCATGCGGATAGCCGACCACCGCGCTCTCCACTACACCCGTATGCATGTTGATCGCATTCTCCACCTCCGCCGTACCGATACGGTGGCCGCTGACGTTAAGCACGTCGTCGACCCGACCCGTGATCCGGTAATTGCCAACCTCATCCCGCAGCGCGCCATCCCCCGTAAAATAAAGATTCGGATAGGTGGCGAAATAGGTCTGGCGGCAACGCTCGTGATCGCCATAGGTCGTCCGGATAATTGAAGGCCACGGGAACTTGATGCAAAGATTTCCGCTGATGCTGTTGCCCTGCAGCTCTTCGCCCTTTTCGTCTACCAGTATCGGCTGAACGCCGGGCAGCGGCAGGGTAGCATGCGCGGGCTTGCCGGGGGTAATCCCGGCCATATTGGAGATCAGTATCCCGGCCGTCTCGGTCTGCCACCAGGTGTCCACGATGGGACAACGCCCCTTCCCGATGTTCTCGTCATACCAGTGCCAGGCCTCTTCATTGATCGGCTCACCAACCGTACCCAGGACCTTCAGCGAACCCAGGTCTTTGTTCTTTACAAAATCGAGCCCGAATCCCATCAGGCTGCGGATCGCAGTGGGAGCGGTATACAGGATATTTACCTTGAACTTGTCCACAATGTCCCAGAAACGGCCGGCGTCGGGCCAGGTCGGGATCCCCTCGAACATGAGCGTCGTAGCGCCGGCAGCCAGCGGCCCGTAGACGATATAGCTATGGCCCGTGATCCAGCCGATATCCGCCGTACAGAAATAGACATCCCCCGGCTGATACTGGAAGACGTTGACAAAACTGTAAGCGGTGAAGACCATATAACCGCCGCAGGTATGCACCACCCCCTTCGGCTTGCCAGTCGAACCCGAGGTGTACAGAATGAACAGCATGTCCTCCGCATCCATCGTCTCAGCGGGACAGACCGGATTTCCCTGCGTCTCGACCTTGCGGACCTCGTCCTCCCACCACACGTCGCGCCCCTTGATCATGCTCACCGCAACACGCGTACGCGTAAGCACGATGACCTTTTTCACCGACGGACACTGCACCAGGGCATCATCGATGACGCTCTTCAGCGGGATCTCCTTGTTGCCGCGAAAACCCCCGTCGGAAGTGATGACCAGATTGCACTGGGCGTCCTGTATCCGGTCGGCGATGCTCTGCGCAGAAAATCCGCCAAAGACCACCGAGTGGATGATCCCCAGCCGCGCACAGGCCAGCACCGCGATGGCCAGCTCGGGCACCATCGGCATATAGATGCAGACCCGGTCGCCCTTCTTCACGCCATTGTTCTTCAGAACATTGGCAAACTGGCAGACCTTAAAATGCAGCTCTTTATACGACAGGACGCGAAAGTCTTCTTCCGGGTTGTTCGGCTCCCAGATGATCGCCGGCTGGTCGCCCCTTTCGGCCAGGTGACGGTCGAGGCAGTTCTCCGTTATATTCAATTTGGCCCCCCCGAACCAGCGCACCTTCGGCTCGGTAAAATTCCACTCCAAAACCTTATCCCACCTGCGATGCCACTGAAAAGAATCAGCGACCTCCGCCCAGAAGCCTTCCGGATCTTCTACGCTTCTTTTATAAGCTGCATCATACTGTTCGCGCGACCGGATCTGATAGGGATAATTACTCATGGCAAAGTGCAATTAATGTTATATTTTACTGGGCCATAAATTTATAACTTTATCACCACCGCAACAAAAACTCAACCAACCACTAACGGTCTATGTCATCCAAAACAGCAGCGCCCGCAAAAGATATCCGAAAAATAATCATCGCATCATCGGTAGGCACCCTGATAGAATGGTACGACTTCTATATATTCGGTAGCCTCGCCACGGTGATCGCCGGACAGTTCTTCCCAAAGTCGAACCCTACTGCAGGACTCCTGTCCACCCTGGCGACCTTTGCTGCCGGCTTTGTCGTCCGTCCCTTCGGCGCGCTGGTCTTCGGGCGGCTGGGTGACCTTATCGGCCGTAAATACACCTTTCTGCTGACGCTGATCCTGATGGGTGGGTCCACCTTCGCCATCGGCCTGGTGCCCGGCTACGAGCGCATCGGCTTTGTAGCGCCCCTGCTGGTCCTGCTGCTCCGCCTGCTGCAGGGACTGGCGCTGGGCGGCGAATACGGCGGCGCCGCTACCTATGTGGCGGAACATTCTCCCGATCACCGGCGCGGCTTCTATACGTCGTGGATCCAGGCCACTGCCACGGTAGGTCTCTTCGTGAGCCTCGGCATTATCCTGCTGACCCGTCATATCCTCGATCCCGACACGGCCCGGAGCATCGAAAAATTCAACGACTGGGGCTGGCGCATTCCCTTCCTTCTATCCATCCTGCTCGTGGCAATATCGGTCTATATCCGGATGAAGATGCAGGAGTCACCCCTCTTCCAACAGCTAAAGACTGAGGGCCGTCTTTCCACCAACCCGCTGAAGGAGAGTTTCGGGCACAAAGCCAACCTGAAAGTAGTATTGCTGGCGCTGTTCGGCGCTACCATGGGCCAGGGTGTCGTATTCTATACGAGCCAGTTCTACGCACAGTCCTTTCTGGAGACCGTCTGCAAGATCGATTTTGACCAGGCCAAGACCATGCTGCTGATCGCCATCCTTCTGGCCACGCCTTTCTTTGTGGTGTTCGGCGGGTGGAGCGACAAGGTCGGCCGCAAATGGATCATGATGATCGGGATGCTGCTCGCGATAGCGACCTACCCGGTGCTGTTCCGGCAAATGCTGTCCATCTCCAGCCCCGATGGAAGGGCCGAGCTCAGCGACCAGAAAGAGATCCGGACCAGCGTCGCCTTTATCGGCAGCAGCAGCCGCGACCTCATCCGTACCTCGTCGACCCTCCGTCACTACGACGGGGGACTGCTGGTCACAGAGACCCAAAAGGATACCGTCTTCGCCAGCGGCAAGGCGGCGGCCAAACCCGTCGTCACGGCCACCAGGACCCTCGGCAGCGGCGACTACTGGAAAATGGTCGGCGTCCTTTTCCTGATGGTGGTCTACGTGACGATGGTCTATGGACCGATCGCGGCATTCCTGGTCGAGCTTTTCCCAACACGGATTCGCTATACCTCGATGTCTCTGCCTTATCATATCGGCAACGGAATATTTGGCGGCATGACCCCTTTTATCGCCACCCTGCTGACCACGATCACCACCGGCAACAAGCTGGTCGGACTCTGGTACCCGATCGGCGTAACCGCGATTTGTCTGGTTATAGGTGCGCTCTATATCCCATCCAGACCCCGCGGACTGGAGGCGTAAATCGCGAACCGGAAGCGTAAATAAAAAATTATTGAACTTATGAATATACTCAAACGATTGCTCGGCATTATCTGGATCACCCTCGGCCCCGTCGTCCTGTACTGGCTGATCCGGACCGGCGCCGGAGAGATCGCCAAAAATCCCACAGCTAATACCAGGGTGCAGTGGAGCGTTTTTATCCTGATCTTTATTCCGATCGTCGTGGGGCTGGTGCTTTTTGGCTATTATTCCCTCAAAGGTGAATATGACAACGGTAAATGAGATTATTTTTTTTGATAATCTTTTTTGATACCTCACCTTCGCTGAAGCAATTTATTTAAATGTCTATTGAAGTTAGAGACCTTACGAAGATCTACGGGGAGCAAAAGGCGGTGGATGCCATCAGCTTCACGGTCGGGAAAGGCGAGATCGTCGGCTTTCTCGGACCCAACGGGGCCGGCAAATCCACCACTATGAAGATCATCACCGGCTATCTCGGGCAGGACGGGGGCGAGGCCACCGTTTGCGGCATTTCTGTAAAGGAAGATCCGCTCGGCACAAAGAAGAGGATCGGCTATCTGCCGGAAGCCAATCCGCTGTACCCGGATATGTATGTAAGGGAATACCTGGACTTTATCGCCGACGTGCACCAGGTAAAGGATAAAAAACAGCGGATAGAGACCGTCATCGCCCTGGTAGGCCTTACGGTCGAAAGCAACAAACGGCTGGGACAGCTGTCCAAGGGATACAAGCAACGCGTGGGCCTGGCGGCCGCGCTGATCCACGACCCCGAGGTCCTGATCCTCGACGAGCCCACCAGCGGCCTCGACCCTAACCAGATCATCGAGATCCGGGACCTGATCAAACAGCTGGGAAAGAACAAAACCGTCCTTTTCTCCTCTCATATACTGCAGGAAGTAGAGGCACTCTGCGACCGCGTAGTGATCATCAACAGGGGCCGGCTCGTTGCAGACAGCCAGCTCAGCCGCCTTCGCCGGGAAAATAGCCGGACAGGAAAGATCAGGGTAGCCTTCGAGGCAGACGCAGCCGGACCGACGATCGACCAGCTTCAGCAGCTGCCGGGCGTGACCCGGGCGACACATTACCCGCCCGCCGAATGGGAGCTGGACACCGGGGAACCCGACGAGCTGAAAAAACTATTGCTGACCCTCGCTTTGCAGAACAATTGGAACATTGTTTCTTTGCAGAGCAAAAACCAGAGCCTGGAAGAGATCTTCCGGAGCCTGACCAGCAGCCCCCAGACCCCGATTGCCTAGAGCCAACCTTGTCACAGAAAAAACGGAATTCGGTCCATACGCCCCGGCGCACCGGAGCCAAACACAAATATTAAACTTCAGAATTTAAAACCAAGAACCAACATGAGCTACATTGCCGACATCCATGCAAGACAGATCTTAGACAGCCGGGGGAATCCTACCGTCGAAGTCGACGTCGTTACGGAGAACAACCATCGCGGCCGCGCCGCAGTCCCCAGTGGCGCCTCCACCGGTATCCATGAAGCAGTAGAGCTGAGAGATGGTGACAAAAATGTCTTTGGCGGAAAAGGGGTCCTGAAAGCAGTGGCCAATGTAAATGATATCATCGCCGACCAGCTGATCGGTTTCCCGGTCAACGAACAGGCTTCCCTCGACGCCCGCCTGATCGAGCTGGATGGCACCGAAAATAAAGGGAAATTAGGCGCCAACGCGCTGCTCGCCGTCTCCATGGCCGTAGCAAAAGCAGCCGCAAAAGAAAGCAAGCTGCCCCTCTACCGCTACCTCGGCGGGACCAACGGCACCATCCTGCCGATGCCCCTGATGAATATCCTCAACGGAGGGGTACACGCAGACAACAAGATCGACTACCAGGAATATATGATCGTCCCCGTAGGCGCTGAGACTTTTAGCGATGGCCTGCGCTGGGGCGTGGAGATCTTCCACCAGCTGAAATCCGTTCTGAAGAAGAAAGGCTATAGCACCAACGTCGGCGACGAAGGCGGCTTTGCCCCGGATATCCAGAGCAACGAAGAAGCCATCGAGACCGTCCTCGCGGCTATCGAAGCGGCAGGCTACAAGGTAGGCAGCCAGATCGGCATCGCCCTCGACGCGGCCAGCAGCGAGATGTACAAGGACGGAAAGTACAAATTCTACAAGAGCAGCGGCAAAGAGCTGACAAGCGACCAGATGGTGGACTACTGGACCTCCTGGGTGAACAAGTACCCCATTATCTCCATCGAGGACGGGATGGCCGAAGAAGACTGGGACGGCTGGAAAAAGCTGACCGACGCTATCGGTAACAAAGTGCAGCTGGTCGGCGACGACCTGTTCGTCACGAATACAAAGATCCTCCAGAAAGGCATCGACCGCGGCGTAGCCAACAGCATCCTGATCAAGGTCAACCAGATCGGAACCGTCACGGAAACGATCAACGCCGTACAACTTGCTCAAACCCACGGTTATACAACCATCATGAGCCATCGCAGCGGCGAGACCGAGGATACCACGATCGCCGACCTCGCCGTAGCCCTCAACTGCGGTCAGATCAAGACCGGCAGCGCCTCCCGTACAGACCGGCTGGCAAAGTACAACCAGCTGCTGCGCATCGAAGAAGAGCTGGGTGATGTGGCTATTTATCCGAAAGGACGTATCAAATTCAAGAAATAGTTGTAGCTTAGTTGGGCCCGGACCCTGGTCCGGGCCCCTTTTATTAAAGCCGGGCCGCGACGCCCGGTGCGGGAACCGGCGACAAATAATGAAAATTTTAACACATATCCCTCCATTCCTCAAGAACAAGTACCTCCTCACAGGCGTTGGATTTACCGTGTGGATACTGTTCTTTGATAACCGGGACCTCATTACGAGCCATTTCCGGGAAAAAGGAGAGCTGGTAAAGCTGCAGAAGAGTAAGAAGTACTATGAGCAGCAGATCGCCCTCACCAGGCAGGAACTCGACCAGCTGAAAACCAACCCGGCACTGCTGGAAAAGTACGCCCGTGAAAAATATCTTATGAAACGGGACAATGAAGACCTTTTTCTTATACGGGATCAAAACCCTGCAGAAAAGCACTGACATTCAATGTTTTGCACTCTCCCGCCGCAGTCCGCAGCCCAGGCGGACCGGTCGTTCTCCCGGCGGTATACCCTTTATAGCTAAAAAATGGATATTCTGTCCGGATAGCCGGCAACGGTAAGAAAAGGGCATAATAATTTCTTAACGGACAATATCCCAATCCAAATCCCGTTTTTACTGAGGACGTTTCACTTTTACTGCTTTCGGAATTTATTAGGACATTAAATGGTTTTGCCTATGACACTCTTTACACCGGAGGATCTTTTGCGGTATTTGTATAAAGAGTCTTCCCCGGAATTGACGGTGGCTATTGATGCTGCCCTGAAGGAAGACTGGATGCTTCGGGAAAAATTGGAAGTTCTGCGATCATCGACTGACGAACTGGATAAGGTCACTGTCGCCCCTCGTATGGAAGTTATCATGCGCGTAATGGACTACGCGAGAAGAACAGCTGTACAGGAACCAACCGTATCGCACCACTAATCGTTTACCAAGCCGCCCGACCGAAAATTCGCTAAATTTTGAAAAGCGAATTTTCGGTACGTATAACGTAAATTCGCGGTCATTGAATCCTCTTTAATGACCAGAAAGGAACGATTTCAATTCGTACTGGAATACTTCAGCAAGCACAATCCTGATGCAGAGACCGAGCTCATCTATGACAGCCCCTACCAGCTGCTGGTAGCAGTCATCCTGTCTGCGCAGTGCACAGACAAGCGGGTCAATATGACGACGCCGGCCATCTTCGAGCGATACCCGGACCCCGGGTCCCTTGCCCGGGCCAGCTTTGACCAACTGTTCCCGCTGGTGCGCAGCATTTCATACCCCAACAACAAGACCAAACACCTCATCGGAATGGCCCGGATGCTCGTGGAGAAATTCCATGGCGAGGTGCCCCTTACCGTCGATGAGCTCATCCAGCTGCCAGGCGTAGGACGCAAAACGGCCAACGTCATCACCTCCGTCGTCGACAACCAACCCAATATGGCCGTCGACACCCACGTCTTCCGCGTCTCGGCACGCATCGGCCTGACGCTGAACGCCAGGACACCCCTCGCCGCAGAAAAACAGCTGCTCCGGTTCATCCCCCGCGACCTCGTTCATATTGCCCATCACTGGCTCATCCTCCACGGACGCTATATCTGCGTGGCGCGTACGCCCAAATGCGAACAATGCGGGCTAAGACCGGCCTGCAAATACTACGCAAAAAATCTCAAGACGATCGTAGAAAAGATAAAGGAATGACCTAACCCCTTTTCTTCTTTTTCTTTTTTGTGTGGACCGGCGGTTCCGTCGAGGCACCTTCATCCACTCCCATCGCCTGGTATACCGCCTCCTGGATACGTCCGCGGATGCTCAGTGCAGAAAGCCGGGGGTTATTCTCTATCGGATTGACACGGTTCGAAAGAAAGATAAAGATCAGGTTATACTTCGGATCCACCCAGACACAGGTGCCCGTAAAGCCCGTGTGGCCAAAAGTTTCCGGCGACGCCGACAGACAGGGATAGGGCTCCTTGCGGTGCGCGTTGTCCTTTTCCGGCTTGTCAAATCCGAGGCCGCGGCGGCTGATATCGCTGTGATAACCG
The DNA here is from genome assembly GCA_018267585.1 of Bacteroidota bacterium. GTDB lineage: Bacteria > Bacteroidota > Bacteroidia > Chitinophagales > Chitinophagaceae > Puia. Next base: position 13,354 of record JAFDYE010000086.1, on the reverse strand, counting down.
GTAAAGAGCTGGATGGTCGAAGGCTTGAAAAAGGTGATGCCGTTCATCTTGCCACCGTTAAGAAGCATCTGCTCGAGGACCGCGAGGTCGTAGGCATCGCTGAAAAGACCGGCATGGCCGGCAACGCCGCCGAACATCGCCGCACCCGGGTCATGCACGTCGCCACGGATCAGCTGGTGACGGAATATGGGTTCGTCGGCCGTCGGGGCTATCCGCCACAAAGGGAACCGCCCGCGCGGCTTGAAACCGGCTACCGTCATCCCCAATGGATCATAGAATGTCTTCTTAACGTACTGGTCGAGCGTCATCCCGCTGATCGCCTCTACGATCATTCCCAGGAAAATAAAATCATTATCGCTGTAGATGTATTTCCGCGGCAGAAGATGGCTCTGGACGATGCGCAGGTTCATCGTATCCCGCCAGTCGTTGCGCAGGTACATGTTCGCGGCAACCCTTACTCCGTGCGTGCTGTCGGGCACAGGCGTAAAAAAGCCGGGGAAAGGGTTCTGCTCTTTCGTCGTATCGACGATCTCCTTGTAGAACACCACATCCGGGACAAGTCCGGCCTGGTGCAGCAGAATATCCCAGAGCCGCAGCGTATCCTTGTCGCTTCCTTTTACCCAGGGCAGGTAGTCGCCCAAGGTTTTCTGCAGGTCGAGACGCCCTTCGTCATAAAGCTTCATCACACTGATGGTCGTCGCGCAGATCTTGGTACAGGAGGCCATATCATAGATCGTCTCGGGATAGACGGGCTCCGTCCGGTCATAGGTCATAAAGCCGAAGGCCTTTTCATAGGCGATTTTGCCGTCTTTGGCTACCAGCACGACGCAACCGGGCGCAGCCCTTTGCGCAATAGCTTCATCCGCGATCGCGTCTATTTTTTCGAGCTTGACCGAATCCAGCCCAACCTTCGAGGGCGACACTTCACTAAGGGCCCGTACCGGCACGATTCCCGCCCCGGCCTTCCATTCGTCGCATACGGATACCGGCAGGCGGCCCCGCGCGGTGAATTTACCGTTGAGCAGATCGGCCGCAACTGTCTGCGTAACGGAATCGTCTTCATAGCAGGCGATCAGCGTCCGGGCATCGCAGCTGTTCTTTATCGCATATGGGTTGCCGAAGAAAAAGGTGATCGCCTTCTCCTTCTGCTGCAGCTCCCGCAGCAGCCAGGCGGCGGGACCGCTGATCGCAAAGTTGCGGGCGGGGAAACGCGCGTAGTTGTGCATGCCGATGACCACCGTCTCATAACGGCCGCTGAGCAGCTGCAGCGCTGCCGCTGCCTTGGCGCTGTCGAGATCATAGTCGAAGAAATAGATATGAGCGTTATAGTCGTTTTGCATTCGACGGCTGAAGACATTATCCTCTGTCAGCCCCATCCCGATGTACGCGATCTTCTTCTCCTTTTTTCTTTTAAAGGTCAGCCCGGTACCCACCAGGTCGACCCCTTGCCCCGCATCGCTGCTCTGCGCAGCGGACCGCAAAGGGAAAACAGCCGGGTCCTCACGCAGGACGGTCAGCGCGTCGACGGCCACGTCATGCCGCATCTCCCTGATGCCGGCGTTGAGATCTGCAGTCAAATGGGCCTTATTCACAGGCTGCCAATCGGCCAGTCCCCAACGATACTTCGCGTACAACACTTTTTTAACCCGCGCATCGATCTCTTTCCATTTGAGCTTTTTTTCCCTGATAGCCGCATTGATCTTTTCCAGCGCCTGGCCTACATCACCGGGTAGGCAAAGCATGTCATTGCCCGCGATAAGCGACTGGACGGATGCGTCCCCGTCAGGAAAATATTTTGCCACGCCTTTCATTTCCAGCGCATCCGTAAAGCTGATGCCATTATAGTGCAGCCGCTTGCGGAGCAGCTTTGTCACATTGTTACGGGACAGGGAGGTAGCGCGATTGGGCTCGTTGTCGATAGCCGGGATATACAGGTGAGCGATCATCACGCTGCCGACGCCGGCATTAAAAACCGCCCGGAAGGGATAGAGCTCCAGCGAATCCAGCTGTTTTTTGCTTTTATTGATCACCGGCAGATCGAAGTGAGAGTCCACCGATACGTCACCGTGACCCGGGAAATGTTTGGCGCAGGCCATGACGCCTTCGGCCTGCATCCCTTTGACATATTGTACGCCGTAGTCGGCTACCTTGTATTTGTCTTCCCCGAAGGACCGGTCGTTGATGACCGGGTTGTCGGGATTGTTGTTGACATCGACCACCGGCGCATAATTTACCTGGATGCCAATGCGCCGGCACTGACGGCCGACCAGCCGGCCATACCGGTTGATCAACGCCGGATCGCTGGTAGCGCCCAGCATCATTTGCCGCGGTAACCCCTCGACGCTGTCCATGCGCATGCCCAGACCATTCTCCGCGTCAATACAAAAAAGGATGGGGGTACGCGTATTGCGTTGATAGAAATTGATATGATCGGCCTGACTGAGCGGATCGCCCTGGAACAGACAGATGCCGCCTACATTGTACTTCCGTACGGCCTCCTCTACCTGCTGGTCATAAAACACGGTGCGGCGGGTTGCCGGGTCGATCCCGGAGCCCCGCACGACCATCAGCTGGGTGATCTTCTCATCGGGGGAAAGGGTCTTGAATACACTGTCGACCCAGGCATCGGCCTGAAGTTTGGTACCGGACTGGGAAAAACCCTGGAACATGCCTGCTACAAAGGGTAACAGAAGGATGAATTTTCTCATATTGGAGACGTAAATTGCACTAAAATTAGCTTCGCGGACGCGAAGGTTGAAATTCGGTAAAAAATTGAGAAAAAGAAATTTTTTACCTCATTACGTATAATATCTGTACGCTTCGCGTACGAACCGGACTCCGTCCGGTTTAACCGAAAATAAGGTAGAATTGCCAGACATAATTCAATTATTACCCGATAACATCGCCAACCAGATAGCGGCGGGAGAAGTGATCCAGCGGCCGGCCAGCGCCGTAAAGGAGCTGCTCGAGAACGCCGTCGACGCCGAAGCCACCGAGATCCGGCTCTTCATCCAGGACGCCGGCAAACAGCTGATCCAGGTTGTGGACAACGGAAAAGGAATGAGCGAGACCGACGCAAGGATGGCCTTCGAACGGCATGCGACTTCCAAGATCCGCAATATAGACGACCTTTTCCATATCCGGACAATGGGCTTCCGGGGCGAGGCCCTGGCATCAATAGCCGCCGTGGCGCAGGTCGAGCTAAAGACCAGAAGACCCGGGGACGAGACGGGTACCTGTATCGAGATAGAGAACAGCCGGGTCATCCGCCAGGAGCCCGCGGCTCTCCCCACTGGTAGCAGCATCGCCATGAAGAACCTCTTCTTCAACGTGCCCGCACGGAGGAACTTCCTGAAAAGCAACCCGGCCGAAATGCGCCATATCGTCGACGAGTTCATCCGCGTATCGCTCGCCTTTCCATCGATCTTCTTCTCCCTGACGAGCAACGGACAGGAGGTGATGCACCTCGAAAAAGGAAGCCTCAAGCAACGGATCGTCCAGATACTGGGCAGCTCGCAGGCTCCACGCCTGGTTTCCGTACAGGAGAACACCGACTACCTCAATATCTATGGCTTTGTCGGAAAGCCGGAAACGGCGAAAAAGACAAGAGGCGACCAGTACTTCTTTGTCAACAACAGATTTATACGCAGCGCCTACCTGAACCACGCAGTGATGAGCGCGTACAAGGACATGATCCCCCAGGAAAGCTACCCGCTATACGTCCTGTTCATCGACCTCGACCCCGAGCAGGTAGACATCAACGTTCATCCCACCAAGCAGGAGATAAAATTTGAGGACGAGAAGATCGTTTACGCCTTCGTTCAGGCTGCCGTCAAACACGCGCTGGCCCAGTTCAGCGTGACACCGACGCTGGATTTCGACCTCGACCCCTCGATCCAAAGACTGGACGCGGTCAACAAGCCCGTCACAGACGAGAAGAAGGCGGAGGTCGCCTCCTCGTCCCTCTACCAGACCTTTACAAAGAAGAACCAGGCCCACTTTATCGAGCCAACGAATAAAAGCGAGCTAAGGCACTGGAAAGATTTTTATGAGGGACCCGCGCACAGCACGCCCGCCCAGGGCCGGCTCAATACCGGGGACCGCGACCTGGGAGCGCTGGCGGGGGACATACAAAAAGGATCGTCACAGCCGGGTGAACGGCAGACAGGGGGCCGTCCGATGACCGGCGCCGCCGCGGCAGGTGGCTCAGGTAATAATGCTGCTGCGGGCGGCAATATTCCGGCCAAACCGATCATGCCGCTGGAAGACGCACCGCTGCAGCAGCTGCTGAAAACTTACATCTCCACCCCGACCACAAGGAGCTTTATCATCATTCATCAGCAGGCCGCGCACGAACGCATCCTCTACGAGCGCTACAAGGCCGCGGCCGTCGGCAAGCAGATACCCAGCCAGAAGAGTCTGTTCCCTACAACCCTGTCGCTGTCCGCGCCGGACGCCATCCTGCTGAGCGAACTGCTGCCCGACCTTAACCAGCTGGGATACACGATAGAGCCGTTTGGCAAGGATAGCTATATCATCCAGGGTACCCCTGCAGACACCAGTCACGGGGACGACAAAGCCGCGCTCGAGAACCTGCTTGAGCAGTTCAAGAACTTTACCAGTGAGATACGTTTTTCCCGGCGCGAGCGGCTGATCCGGACCATGGCCCGGCAACAGGCCATCAAACCCAACACCGCCCTCTCCGAAAAAGAAATGCGCATGCTGGTCAACGATCTATTCGCATGCACGCAGCACAATGTGACGCCCGGCGGGGATCCGACTTTTATCGAGTTCAAGCCGGATTACGTAGAAAAACTCTTTGGGAGGTAAGGGTCTAACGGTTATCCTCTATGCAGTACACCCCCTTGTCACAGGCCTCCCTGCATATTTGCGCGGCCTTATCGGGATGGGGATGCCAATACCGGAGCAGGGTTGCCCTCATTTGCGTTCTTTCGAATCCCAACTCTCCAAACCAGTAATTGTGTTTATATGTCGGCAGCATTAAAAGCAGGAGACCAACCATATATCCTCTTTGCCAGAACTTAGTCCTGAATTTGTTGAATAGCAGGAAAATGAGACAGGCTATCATTAGCTGAGGATAGATCAGATATCTGGAAGTCTGGAACTGCGCATCAGAACTGTTGCCGCGGAAATACGCTGCCAGAAGCATCGTCCCTGCAACAAAGGCTAGAATGCAGATGATGCCGGCATCGCCCGATTCCCTCGACTTTTTAGCCATTGTCCAAAGCATTGTCCCAAGGAGATAAACGAGCGTGGCAAGAACAATAATGTACGCCCGCATGGGAAAGAACGTTGGGTTACAGCCGAAAAATAATTTCTAGTAGCTGTTCCTGAACGCATGGACCAGCTGCTCCATCTGCCGGCGGACGGTCACGCCGCTGCCCGTATAGTTGTTGATAAGGATGGAAAATAAAAGGAGATGCCCCTTTTGCGTGATCAGATAGCCGCTGAGCGCCACGACACCGGAAAGGCTGCCGGTCTTGGCGAAGATAAAACCCTTGTCCTGGCGGTAGTAGGAGGACAGGGTGCCGGTGCCGCCCGTTGGCAGGATGCGTTTCATCCGGTCCAGCCCGAACTCCCGCTGGAATTTATCGAGCAGCCAGACAAAATCCTTTGGCGTGAACAGGTCGTTGCGGCTGAGACCCGAGCCGTCGACCCAGATGGGGCGCTGCGGCAGGTCTTTCAGGTCGGTCTTTAAGAGAGTGTCGATGATGTGTGCGTCATTCATTTCGCCGAGCACCGAATCGCTGACCATGAGCAGGGTCTGCTCGGCAAAAAAATTATCGCTGTTGTACATCATCGGCCGAAACATGGAGTCCACCGGACGGGAATGCACCAGGCCGAACGAGGCCCCGATCCTCGGAAAGAGCTCCCGCCTGATCAAAGCCGGCGGCTGCACATCCCCTGCATCACCCAACGCGCTCAGCGGCGGATACGAGGTCCAGCCGCCCACGGGCCTATCCCATACCGTTACTATCCTTCCGACCGTGTCCTTCAACAGCAGCGCGGCCGAACTGACCCCGTCCGTGATAAAAGGCACGTCCAGATGTCTGGTTCTTCCCTTTCCCTCCGTTATCGTGAAAGCATTGCCCGTCCAGTCCCGTTGCACGTGAAAGACCTTTTCGGTCGTATCCGGCGAAAACCGCACCGGCCAGTTAATGTCCGGTATGGAATACACCGACTCCGAAGCCGAGTCTTGCACCCAGCGGATCAGATTGCCATAGACAGGAAATGCACTCCGCTCAGGCATATAATCGTCGTTGTAATCGTCCCATGCCCAACCCCTGCCCAACGGCTTCTCGTTCCAGTTTTCCTTCATCAGGTAAAGGCTCCGCCTGGCGCTTTGAAGCTTGCGAATGACGGGCTGGTCGGCAAAATCCGGGTGCAATAGGGTGGGATCCCCCGTCGGATAGATAAACAGCGCCGTATCTTTCTGGAAATAACGCATACCCACCAGCGAATCCCCGAGGTATTTCATCCCCGCATACAGCGAAAAGAGCTTCGTATTGCTGGCAGGAATAAAGTATTTATCGCCCTGGTAGTTGACCTTATAGGTCGCAGTGGCGGGGTCGTAAAGACAAACCCCCACCTGTGCCGGCTTGAGCCCCGGCTGTTTCAGCATCGAATCCAGCACGACGGCGACACCGGACGGCAGCGATGGGCCACCCGCGGGAGCAGCCGCCGCAGACCCTGCAGAACGTGTCGGGGAACAGGACTGGAATAAATAAAAACCAATGAGACAACAAAGGGCCAACCGGGAATACAACGGCATGAGAGATATATTTTGAAGGAAAATTAGTTTAAATATCCCAACCCCCGGCCGGATATCCGGTCCGACGGCCTCAGTCCCTTACCCCCTCTCCTGCGCCCTCAGCCACCGTTCGGGGATCTCGTTGCTGCTGGCGAGCACATAATCCCTGTACGAACAGGCGATGTACTTGTTGTCCGGCAGCTGCATCCACCACCGCTGGGTTTTCTTACTCTGCAGGAAAGTAGTCTCCACCTCCGCAAAGGCCGTGCGGTACTCGATAAAGAAATCCCGGTCCGCCAACGCGGCCTCCCTGCGCCCCTTGCTCTTCCCGTCGATAAGATACCAAAGCATATGGCTGATCTGTCTGGCAGTCAGTTGTCCCTGGTCACGCCCCTGCATATAGCCGTAAATGCCTACAGTGTTCACGTTGGGGCTGAGACCCGCATAGCGCATAAGGATACAGGCTTCTTCGCCGGTGAAACCGTTCGGCGACAGCTGATTGGCGGGAGCAAAGGAATGCGCGATGGCGGAGATGTCAAAGCTGAAGAGGTGCGAATTGCGGATGACCGGCTCCATCTCCTCGATATTGTCTTTTACACTACCCACCCGGTAGCAGTCGAACCGCAGCTTGTCCATCGTCTCGAGCATATGCGGATGCACGTAATAGCTCTGAAAACCGATATGGTTATAGTGGTGGATATAATTGGGCTCTCCCGTCAGCATCTCCATCAGGAAGTTCTCGCTGCGATGCCGCGATTCGATGTCCAGGTCGATCAGCGCATCCACGCAGGTCGCCTCGACGATATGTTTCTTGTCGGAATAGGTATAATACTGCGACAGCGTCAGGTCGTGTGAGCCACCCAGGATGACGACGGTCTTGCCGATCCCCGTCAGCTCCCGCAGGACAGTTTTCAGGGCCGCATAGGTGTCGTTGAGGGTTGCCCCCGACCGGATATTGCCCGCATCCGCCAGCCGGATATCAGGATGCCAGTAATAGAGCTGGTAGAACTGTTCCCGGATCGCATCCGGCCCCCCCGCCTCCCTGCGGTCGCGACCGATACCCCGCTCTTCTTCGCAACCTACGAGTATCAGATCGGACTCATATAAGTCCGGGAAGGTCTCGTCATAGGCATCGATAAGCTTTCCGATCTGGCCGTCCTTGTATCCCTGATCCTGGGATATCTCGGCGAGGCTTATCGGGTTGAGAAAATCGCTGATATGCAGGTTCGGCGAGCTGGGCGACATGAAATAGGGAATTTTTTGGGCAAACCTACGCATTTTGCCCGATCTACTCTCCCCCGGGTCATAGTTTTGCCGGTGAATAGATAGTATATTTGCACCATGGAGCAGTTGTTACAACAAATTGAGCAGTACAAACAAGAGATATCTTCCATCGTCCCCGACGGCGCCGAAACGCTGGAAGCCTATCGCATTCGCTTTCTCGGCACAAAGGGCATCGTAAAAGGCCTTTTTGCGGAAATGAAGAATGTGCCGGGCGACCAGAAAAAGGAATTCGGTCAGGTCCTGAACGAATTCAAGCAGCTGGCCGAAGCCAGATACGAAGACTGGAAGACCGCTCTCGGCGGCGCCGCGACTGACAAAGCAGCCGCGATCGACCTCAGTCTGCCCGGCGACAATCTGCCCCTGGGCACGCATCACCCCATCACCCTCGTACGCGACCAGATCGTCCATATCTTTGGCCGGCTGGGCTTCTCCGTGGCTGAAGGCCCCGAGATCGAGGACGACTGGCACAATTTCACCGCCCTTAACCTGCCCGAGAACCATCCCGCCCGGGATATGCAGGATACGTTCTACATCAACCAGAATCCCGACTGGCTGCTCCGCACGCATACGAGCAGCGTTCAGGCGCGCACGATGGAGCGGCAGAAACCTCCGATCAGGATCATCTGCCCCGGACGCGTGTACCGCAACGAGACCATCAGCGCCCGTGCACACTGCTTCTTCCACCAGACTGAAGGACTTTATGTCGACGAGAATGTATCCTTCGCCGATCTCAAACAGACACTCTATTTCTTTGTGCAGGAGCTGTTCGGAAAGGACGTCAGGGTACGTTTCAGACCTTCGTATTTTCCGTTCACAGAACCGAGCGCAGAAATGGACATCAACTGCCGCATCTGCGGTGGCAGCGGATGTACCGTATGTAAACACACCGGATGGGTCGAGATCCTGGGCAGCGGCATGGTCCACCCAAAAATGCTGGACAACTTCGGCATCGACAGCAACAAATACACGGGCTTCGCGTTCGGAATGGGTATTGAACGCATCTGTCAGCTGAAATACCGGATCAACGACCTGCGCCTGTATTCGCAGAACGACGTGAGGTTCCTCAAACAATTCACCGGTGCGGTCTAAACTGAACGGAGTTCATTTACAAATCTATCTATGATACAGACAATCTGTGTTTGCGGGGCTGGTACCATGGGCAGCGGCATCGCCCAGGTAGCTGCTATGGCAGGGTACACAACCCTCCTCTACGACGTGGACGCAGCCATGACGCAGAAAGCCCGGGAAAGCATCGAAAAAAATCTGGCCTCGCTGATAGAGAAGAAAAAGATCTCCGCCGAAGATCAGACCGCAATCCTGGCCCGCCTTTCTTACTGGTCGGGCGACGGGCTTGCCGACTGCAGGGCCGACCTCATCATCGAAGCCATCGTGGAAAAGCCGGGAGTAAAGGAAGCGCTGTTCATGCGGCTAGCAGAGATCAACGGCAGACAGACGATCTTTGCATCGAACACCTCTTCCCTGTCGCTCACCGCACTCGCTGAAAAGATACCCTTTCCCGAACGGTTCGCCGGCCTCCATTTCTTCAACCCGGCGCCGCTCATGCGACTGGTAGAGGTGGTCCATACCCCGTTGACAAGCGAAGAAACCAAAGCCGCGCTGACAGCAGCGGCAAGACAAATGGGCAAGACGCCCGTCAGCTGCAAAGACGCTCCAGGATTCATCGTCAACCACGTCGCACGCCCCTATTACCTGGAAGCGCTCCGCCTGGTGGAGGAAGAGATCGCGGATTTTTCGACGATCGATCGTATCATGGAGGCAACCGGCTTTCGCATGGGGCCTTTCCGGCTGATGGACCTTATCGGCAACGATATCAATTACACAGTGAGCTGTTCGGTTTATGAGGCAATGGGTCGCCCGCAGCGCCTGCGGCCGTCCCCTATCCAGGAGGCGCAGGTGCGGCAGGGTGCGCTCGGTAGAAAGACAGGAAAAGGATATTATCGGTATGAACAATAATTTGAAAGGACTGGTATTGGTTACCGGCGGCACCGGGTTCCTCGGCGCCTATATCATCAAAGAGCTGCTGGACAATGGCTATGCCGTGCGCGCCACCCGCCGCAGCGACAGCCTGCCCTCCTTTATACCCCCCGCCGTAATGAAGAAAGTGGAATGGGTGTCTACCGATATCCTGGACGTCATAGGCCTCGGGAGCGCGATGGAAGGCGCCGACGCCGTTATCCACTCCGCAGCTAAGGTGTCCTTCTCCGCCCGCCAACGGAAACAGCTCTTCAAGACCAATGTCGATGGCACCGCAGACGTCGTCAACGTCGCGCTGGAAAACAACATCAAACGCCTCGTCTATATCAGCAGCGTCGCCGCCCTTGGCCGTACCGGCAATGGCGAGCACGTCACGGAAGAAAAGAAATGGAGCGACAGCCGGTACAATACCAACTATGCGATCAGCAAGTTCTGGGGAGAGATGGAGGTATGGCGCGCGATCGGGGAAGGTCTCCCCGCCGTCATCGTGAATCCAAGCACGCTGCTCGGCTATGGCGACTGGAATAACAGCAGCTGCAAGCTGTTCCGCAGCGCATACGACGAATTCCCCTGGTATACCGAAGGGGTAAATGGCTTCGTGGACGTGGCCGACGCCGCCAGGGCCGTCGTGGGCCTCCTGGAAAGCGACGTCGCCGGCGAACGGTTTATCCTCAACGGCGATAACTGGACCTTCCGCAAGGTCTTCGATACGATGGCCGACGGATTCGGGAAAAAACGCCCTTCGCGCGAAGCCACCCCCATTCTGGCTTCACTGGCCTGGCGTATGGCAGGACTAAAAAGCGCCTTCACCGGCCGGCCTTCCCTGCTGACCCGCGAGAGCGCAAGAGTAGCCAGGAGCAAAACCTATTTCGACAACAGCAAGATCCTTCGCCAGCTGCCCGGCTTTCAGTTCACGCCACTGGAAGTATCGATCAAAGCGGCCTGCGAAGCCTACCTGGATGGGTTAAAGATCGGGTGACCGACCGGGGAAAAATTACTAACTTACTGTCTCAAAACGATATCCATGAAATCGGGCATCACCATCCTCTTCCTCCTTCTATCCGCCGCTGTCTTTTCACAGGACAAGACGTTTACCATCGACGGCATCGTCACCGACGCCAAGACGGGTCTTCCCCTCAACGGAGCGTCCGTATTTTGCCAGAACACCACAGTAGGCACGCTCTCCAAAGAGAATGGCGGATTCCACCTCCGGCTCGCCAATGGCGGCTATGATCTGATCATATCGTATACGGGATATGAGACGCAATCCCTCCGGATCGGCAAGGACCACGCAGACACCGACACCCTCCGTATCCAGCTGAAAGAGCAGGATAAAAGCCTCGAGCAGGCGGTAGTCACCGGCAGCGCAGAAGTGGCCGACGGCTGGAACAAATACGGCCAGTTCTTCCTCGACCATTTTATCGGAACGACACCCAACGCCGCCAAATGCACTCTCGACAATAAAGAGGTCCTGAAATTCTATTTCTACAAAAAACGCAACAAGCTGCGTATAAAGGCCACCGCGGACCTGCAGGTCACCAATAATGCGCTCGGTTATAAGATCCACTATCAGCTGGATTCCTTTGTCTACGAATACAACACCAAAGTCAGCACCTATTCGGGATACCCCCTGTTCGAGGAAATACAGGGCTCGCCGGAGCAGCAGGATTCCTGGAAAGACAACAGGTACAACGCCTATGTCGGATCCCGCCTCCACTTCCTCCGCAGCTGGTACGACAGCACGCTCCAGACGGAAGGGTTTGTGCTGGAGGTCAGCGACAGCGCGGGCAGAAAGATGCGTCCGCTGGGAGATCCCTACGACGGAAAGATCTATTCGGTAGACAGCGGTGACGTAGAGATCGATATCTCGGGAAGGCTGAGGATCAGCTTTACCGGTCAGCTCCCCGACAAGAACTATCTCCAGGAGAACAAATTCCCTCTCAACACAAAAGTCCAGATATCGGCTTTGGATATCCCCAATGGTTTTGTGATCCAGGAGAACGGGTATTTCTATGACCAGTCGGAGATAACCAACCTTGGCTACTGGGCATGGAAAAAACTGGCCGAACTGCTGCCCTACGATTATAACCCGCCCCAATAGCAGGACGGGACCCCGAAGAAGTCCCGTCTATTTTCTCAGAGGCCGCGCGGCCATCCCCCGGCTTACCCCATGACTTTCTTCCAGAGCTCGGGAATACGTTTGATCCAAACCAGCTCTCTCTTTTTCAACGAGGCGTCTTCGGCCGGGTAGCCGAAATAGGTCTTTCCTCCTTCCAGGGAAGAGGGCACTCCACTCTGCGCAAGAACGATCGCGTTGTCGCCGATAGTAAGGGTCTTGCTCACGCCCACCTGGCCCCAGAGAATGACCCCATTCCCGATCTCCACTGCACCGGCAATGCCGACCTGGGCGGCAAACAGGCAATTTTTACCGGTGACCGTATCGTGACCGATATGGATCATATTGTCCATCTTGGTGCCCGCCCCGATGCGCGTGTCGTGACTCACCCCCCGGTCGATGGTACAGCCTGCGCCGATCTCGACGTTGTCTTCGATCACTACCCGGCCGCAGCTTTCCATCTTCCGATACCACATTGGGCGGTCTTTCTTTGTGTTATAATAAAAAGCATCCGATCCGATGACCGTGCCGGCCTGGATGATCACGTTGTCGCCGATGACACAATGGTCGAGGATCACGACCCCGGGATGGATCATACAGTTCTTTCCAATGGTCACGTGATGCCCTACAAAGACATTCGGATAGAGATAAGTGCCTTCCCCGATCGCCGCCGAGTCACTGACCGGCTTTGTGGCCGGTTCGAACGGACGGAAATGACGGACGATCTTCAGATAGGCCTCGAAGGGCTGGTCCACAACCAGCAAAGCCTTGCCCGGCGGCACTTCTACGGCTTTGTTGATAATGATGAAGGTAGCGGCGGAGTGCAGACAGGTGTCATAATATTTGGGGTGATCTACGAATACAAGATCACCTTCCTCCACTTTATGTATCTCGTTGATGCCGGTCGCCTGACCCTTTTTATCGCCAAGAAGTTCTGCACCCAGGAACTCACTGAACCACTGGATCGCTACCGGAGATGGAAATCGCATAGACAATATTTTATGTAAAGATAGATGCCGATCGCCGAAAGGGTACACTCCGAATGACGGCGAAGCATCGCCCTTTTCCACAGGTCAAAAAAAAATGTGAATAAAATTTGTTGGAAAATTTTTTTAGATAGAGAAAATTATTTTTAATATTGTGTAGGGAAATTTATTTCCCGGTACTTACTAACCCATCCATATATT
>JAFDYE010000869.1 GCA_018267585.1 Bacteroidota bacterium | reverse complement strand
TTTTACTATTTGCTCTTTATCGGCCTGGAACATTTCGTGTTCCATTCGGGGATCACTTCGCGGGCTGCCCTGGAGACCAATCCGTTGCACAAGGCCTATTTTCTCCTGATGAAGGCATTACCGCAGGCCTTTTATTTTAACCTGGTTATCCGGGAGAACAGCGTTTTTGCCAGACTGTATTATATCCTGGCGATGTGCGGTTGTCTGTGGCTGAACTACCGGTCGGGATTAGTTCGCAACTACTGGCTATACCTGTTGCTGCTATTCGGCGGGTTTGCCCTGATCTATCTTCCTTCCGTGATCATAAAGGAGAATTTTGCTTCCAACCGGACGCTGCTTGCCGTGGATATGGCTGTATTCTGCTGGGTGGTGCTCACGCTAATGCGAAGTATCAAAAAAGAAGGGCTCCGTGATTCTCTGATAACCCTTGCGGTGGTTGTACTGGGGATGGAGGCTATCTATAATTTTCGCAGCGTTTTTCTTCGGCCGGCCGAGCATGAATATGCCGCTTTGAAGGATCATATCGACCAGAACTATCGTCCGGGCATAGGTTCCATCGACTATATCCGGTCCCCGGAAGGATTTGTCCGGGATAAATACGGGGTTGCTTCGTCCTGGGATGAATATGGGTTCTCTTCTTCTTACTTTGCCTGGGTTCCCGATGCGCTCACCCGCCAGCTGGTCTTTGAGAAGACGGGTGACCGTTCGCTGGCTGAGGGACTGAATATCCGGACCTGGGTTGACCAGGGTGCGTACAAGAATTCCGGACAGAAGGGAGGGCTGCTGATCGACGCGCCGGCTATTTTGACGGCGGGGACGGCGCCGTCCAAATGATTCAGAATATGCTGGTCTACCGTGATGGCTGATAGACGAGCTGCACGACATGGAGTCGGCGTGTCCGGAAAGCCGCCTCGCGGTGACAGAGATAGTAATTCCATTTGCGGATAAAGCGGTCGTCGAACCCCAGCTGTCGGACCTGGGCCAGCCGGCTGTTGAAGTGCATGAACCAGACCCTGAGCGTGGCGGCATAATGCAGGCCGAGCTCTTTCAGGTCGATAAGGGCCATTTCCCCCGACTGGTGGGCGGTATACCGGGTACCGGGGCGCGTGACCTTCTGCATGGCCATTATCCCTTCCTGTTTTAGCAGCTGGCGGCATTTACGAAAATAGGTGGGATCGGCGGGCTGCGCTATCTCGACGGAAACGATGTTGTCAAAACTGCTGTTCATTTCGCGATAGTCTTTCTTCAGGATAGAGACCAGGTGGCCGAGCCCCGCCTGTCTGACGCGTTTTGAGGCCAGCTGGTATTGTTCTTCTGAGGTCGTCAGGGCGGTAACCTTGCAGCCATAGTGGGTGGCGATATGGATGGCGCCTCCTCCCCAGCCGCAGCCGATGTCGAGGACGTGGTCGGTTGGCTGCAACCGTAGCTGCAGGCAGAGTCGCTGGTATTTGGCATGCTGGGCTTCTTCGAGGTCCATGCCGTCGTGTTCGAAATAGGCGGCAGACGGGGACATGGTCTCGTCGAGAAAAAGCCGGTAAAGATCGTTTGTAAGATCGTCGGGTGAGACGACGGGGCGGCGGGTGATCCGTCTCCACCATGGGGAGTTGTGCGTGTTCTGCATCGCCCAGCTGATGACGCTGGTGATATTCTCGCTGTCCCAGAGCCCGTCGGCGTAGGCCTCGCCGAGGCCGGCCTTCCCATAGAGGATACAACGTTTGTAAAATGCGGCGTCCCTGATGCGCATCTGTGCCTGGGCGCCGTGTCCGTCACCGATGACCAGGTGGTTGCCGTTGGGAAGCTCCAGGTCTATCCGGCCCTTGTCCATTCTGCGCAAATGTTTCAAGACTATGCGCTCACACCGGCCGGGTTTGTTCTTTATGGCTATGTGGATGGCGTTCTCCATTGGGGTATACTCCATTCGGGTCTACCTCATATACGAGAATCAGAGGAGTATGGATCACCAAATGGAGATTTATTAACCCTTTCGCAGACGAATGATCCTCAGCGCGTGCAGCAGGCGGATGACCGGATAGGTCGGGTCCAGCTCGTACCATTTTTTTGCGAAGTTGGCGTCATTGGGGCTTTTGTGGTGGTTGTTCTGAAACAGCTCGCCCATCATGAGGAAGTCGAGCGGAAGGGTGTTCTTGCTGTGGTCTTCGTTGTCGAAGTTGGAATAGCCGTATTTGTGTCCGCACCAGTTGACGATGGCGCCGTGTATCGGCCCCATAAAATAGTGAATGGGCAGCAGGAGGTACATCCACCATTGCGTCGCAAAGGCTACATAAAAAGCGGTATAGCCTATGCCAAATGCGATGCGGACGGCCCAGAGGTCGCTGAGACGGTCTATCGCCGCCCAGGTGGGATAGCGATCACGAAAGGCTGGTTCCGGCTCTTTTTTGTATTTGAGGTAGTCGATATAAATGTTCTTTGTCTGGATCATCAGTCCCCAGACGTCTTTGATAAAATGGGGAGAGTGGGGGTCCTTTTCCGTGTCGCTGTATGCGTGGTGCATCCGGTGGAGAATGGCATAGGCGCGCGGGTTCAGGAAGGAAGAGCCCTGGGAGATAAATGTAAAGCTATAAAAGAACTTCTCCCAAAATTTGTTCATTTTAAACATCTTGTGGGAGGCGTAGCGGTGGAGGAAGAAGGTTTGGGAAAAAAGCGAAAAGAACCAGTGACAAAGAAAAAACAGGAGAATAGCCATAGAATCTGCGATGATAATGCCTTAAAAGCGGCACGAAAGTAGGGAGTTTTTGGTTGTCAGCGGTAATAAATCTTTCTCCATTGGAATATGGCTGCTGTGAGCAGAAGCAAAAGCAGGATAATGCCGGATATGAGCTGAAGGGTCATGCCGGAATAGTAGGAAGACGGGTGGAATTCGAACCGGATCGTGTGGTGACCCCGGGGCAGGGAAAGACCGCGCAGGGCGTAGTTAGTCCGGATGATGGGTGTCTCCTGGTTGTCGATATATGCGCGCCAGCCGCGGTTGTAAAAGATCTCGCTGAATACGGCGAAGCGTTGGGCGCCCGTATTGCTTTCGTAGATCATTTCGTCGTTATCGGCTTTTGTCAGGCTTATCGTGTCGGTGGGTGTGGCGACGCCGAGGGTGACCCTGTCGTTGCCGAAGAGGACCGCCGTATCCTTTGGGTCCAGGTTGGTCAGCGCGTCCATCGCCGCGCGGGGAGAGCCCGCGTATTTGACGGACCTGACCAGCCAGGCAGGACCGAGGGCACCGGGGTTGACGGATACGGAGTCGTGACCGTCGCGCGTCGGCTCGAAGATGTATTTGGTGTTCAGCATATTGATCACCGGCATACAGTCGGGATACCTGGCCAGCTGGTTCTCGATGAGGTCGTTGTATATGCTGAGCTTGGCGGGGTGGTAGCCGCCGATGCTGTGGTGCCAGTACGCCGTCATTGCGCCATAGGTCAGGGAGTTGAGGCCACCCTGCCGGAGATCCAGCACGCGGTACCAGGATTTGTCGCGGAGCACGGCCTGGTCAGACGAAGAAGGTGTGAACTCGCTGAGGGCTTCATCCTCGTCCTGGAAGTTCTCATAGCTGAGGTATTGGACGTTCATCCCCATGAGGTCGATAAAGGCGAGGGCGCCAACAATGCCGATGGCCGGCAGGGGCTTTAGCTTGCCTTTGACGACGAGGGTAAGGAGGACGGCTGCTGCGACCGTGAAGAGCAGTGACCTCAGCAGGCTGGACAGGAAGATGGCCTGCCTGTCCTCTCTTAGCGCGGAGAGGAAGCCCTTTATGTATTCCGTGATCTGCGGCTGCAGGCCTGTGGCCCGTTGCAATACATTCCTGTCTGCCGTCGTCGTATAATCGAAGCTGAGGTACAGGATGAACAGGAGGACGAATACGCCTCCGGTAAAGTACAGCGCTTTCCTGTATTTCTTCCGGAAGGTCTCCCGGTCGGTGGCGGTCAGCGTCAGCAGGCGCTGCAGACAGAGTATGGCCAGGACGCAGAACAGGAAGTTTGGGATCACGAGGATGACGCTGGGCGCGCGGAACTTATTATAGCCGGGCAGCGCTCTTAACAATAGACTATTGAAGCCTTCCAGGTTGCTCCCCCAGCTCATCATAAAGCTGAGGATACAGGCGGCGAGTATCCACCATTTGTGTTTACCGTCGAGGATGAACAGGCCTATAAAAGCCAGGAGGCAGACGATAGCGCCGGCATAGGCCGGGCCTCCCGTGTCTGCGCTGATGTCTCCCCAATAGAGGTGGAGCAGGTTCTGCAGCTGCTGTCCCAGCTGGGGAGGCATGCTCTGCAGGGCGTTGATGGATCTGAGGTTGCCTTCGTTGAACTCTGTCCTGTTATTGCCGCCGCCGTATATCTTGGGGACCAGGAGCTCGAAGGATTCTGTTTTGTAGGTGCTATAGGAAAAGGCATAGTCTTCGCTGAGGCCTTTGTTCGTGACCGTGCCGCCGGTGGTGGCGAGCTCGCTGCCGCCGCGGATAGAGGCCGGTGAATAGTCAATGGTGGTAAGGGTGGCCACGGCGTTGCCCATGACGCCGATGACGATGCCGGCGAGGGCGAGGGCGCCGGATATCAGCAGGTGGCGGAATTCCTTTTGTCTTATCCAGCGGATGATATAGGCCAGGCTCATAAAGCCGGCGATGATCATGCCATAGTATACGATCTGGGGATGGTTGGCTGCGACGAACAGATCTGTGAAGAGGGCTGTGAGGGCCAGTCCTGCGATGTATCTTTTTTCGAAGATCAGCAATATGCCGGCTATAAAGGCCGGCAGCAGGGCCAGCGCCGTCATCTTGGTATCGTGACCGGCAACGAGGGCGGTAGGATTGTAGGTCGCATAGGCGAAGGCAAGGGCGCCGATGATGCCGATATAGGGGTTGACGCGAAGCACCTGCGAGAGGAAATAAAAGCAGATGCAGGCGAGGAAGAAAAAGCCGGGCAGTTTGGGCAGCCAGAGGGTCAGCAGGTCGTGAAAGAAACCATAAGGCGCGAAGGACTGGACGTCGATGGCGAGCTGGTAGGCCGGCATCCCGCTGAACATACCCTGGGTCCAGAGAGGAAAGGTGCCGTGCTTCTCCTTGTATGCAAAAGAATTCCGGGCCATCGCCTTATACTGGGTAACGTCGGCCTGCTGCAACACTTTGTGTTCGAAGACGGGCTTGCAATAGACGACTGCGATCAGCAGGAAAACGACAACGGCTATGAGGTGTGGGAATAAGAGCGGAAGCCATTTTTTTTGCATGGGGTTGAAGATAAGGAAAAACCCCGTCAACGGACACCGGCTGTCCATAACCGCACATCCCAATCTGACCGGGTCCGGTTCCCGGGGGTAAACCGTGATCAGGGTACCAGGTGGCGCGGGCGGCGAGGGTGTCGCCGGTGAAGAGTCTCCGGGCGGAATAGGGAGCAATCGGGGAATCGCGGATCAAAGGCCGCGGCCAGGGAATTTTTTTTGGCGGCTGCCGTGGAAATGCGATAAAATGACATAACTTTAACACGAAGCAGGGTTACCTGCCTGTTTGTCTAGCGATTGCGTACCACAGTTCAACAATAGGAACCCCGGCGCCACCGGGGTTTTTGTATTTTTGTGTATGTCTAATGAATTTTATGCCTTGAGCGCCAACAATCCCCAGGGGCGGCCGGTCGGTATGGAGAGTTTCAGTGGGAAGACTCTCCTGATCGTCAATACGGCTACCATGTGCGGGTTGGCGCCGCAGTTCGGGGGACTGGAAGCCTTGTACCGGGAGTATAAGGACAGGGGGCTGGTCGTGCTGGGTTTTCCGTGCAACCAGTTCTCCAGCCAGGAGCCCGAGCCCAACGAGACGATGGAGCAGACCTGTCAGGTAAATTTTGGCGTAAGTTTTCCCCTGTTCGAAAAGATAGAGGTCAATGGGCCGGGGACGCATCCCGTGTTCAAATTCCTGAAGAAGAGGCTGGGCGGATTCTTGGGGAGCCGGATCAAATGGAACTTTACCAAGTTCCTGGTTAGTGCCGATGGGACGCCGCTGCGGCGGTGGAGTCCGGTGACGAAGCCGGAGGCTATCCGGAGGTATATTGAAAAAAATCTGTGAGCGGCGGCGGGACGCGGTGGAGAAATTAAGAAAATAGAAGAGGCCCGGAGGCCTCTTGTTAGTCTCTTTCGAGCTCTTCGAGGATGTCTTCTGTCAGCTGGATACTTTCCGCGGCCATATTCTCTTCGAGGTGTTGTACACTGGATGTTCCGGGAATGAGGAGGTTGTTGGGGGAGTGATAGAGCAGCCAGGCCAGGGCCAGCTGTTGTGCAGATACCCCCAAACGGCCGGCAACTTTTTCCACTTTATTCATATTGCTCATATTGCCTGCATTGATCGGATTCCAGGGAATGAAGGCTTTGCCGGTCTTTTCGCAGTATTCGAGCACAGACTCCCATTTTCGGTAGTCGTGGCTGTATTTGTTCTTACCAGAGCCGACCTCGACGTATTCTTCGGCTTTTTCGATGTCTTCTACGCTGACCTCGGACAGTCCGATGTGTTTGACCAGTCCTTCTTCCTGTACACCCTGTAAAAATTCAAGGGATTGTTCGAAGGGGACCCTGGGGTCGATGCGGTGCAGCTGGTAGAGATCGATGCGGTCCAGTTTTAGCCGGGCGAGGCTGCCTTCCAGCGCCTGTTTGAGGTGCTTTGGACTGGAGTTGATCACCCATTGGCCGGGACCGGTGCGGACGAATCCACCTTTTGTAGCGATGACCAGTCCGGCGGGATAGGGGTAGAGCGCTTCGGCGATCAGCTCTTCGGAGATATTGGGGCCATAGCTGTCGGCGGTGTCGATGAAGTTGACCCCCAGCTCGACGGCGCGTTGCAGGACCTTAATGGCGCCGGCCCGGTCTTTTGGAGGTCCCCAGATGCCTTCTCCGGTAATGCGCATGGCGCCGTAGCCCATGCGGCGAACGGTGAGGTCTTCACCTATTGTGAAGTCCTTTTGAAAACTGACTTTGGTGCTCATATCGTAACTATTTTTGACTGTGTATGTTGGTCCAACGCCGATCTCTTCAAATTGTTCATTGCCCGCGCAGGAAGTTGGGGCGAGACCGGCAAATGGCGCATATTCGTCATTGCAGCGCGATGACACCGATCGCGTCCTCAACCGCATCGCGCATCAGCGGGTAAGGTCCGGGTATCTTGTTTCGCTGCAGCAGGCAATAAGGCCCGCTACGGCGGGCTTTATTCGTATATTAGCCGCATGAAAAAGGGTAGACTGGAGGCCTTCAGCGACGGCGTTATCGCCATCATCATTACGATCATGGTCCTGGAGCTGCATATTCCGCACAGCGATCAAATCAGCGATCTGACGCCGATGCTGCCGGTGTTGTTCTCCTATGTGCTCAGCTTTGTCTATGTCGGGATCTACTGGAACAACCACCATCATATGATCTATGCGGTCGATCGGATCAACGGGGCGGTCCTGTGGGCCAACCTGAATTTATTGTTCTGGCTTTCCCTGATACCATTTGCAACGGCGTGGATGGGCGAGAACAGGTTTACTAAATGGCCCGTCGTCCTTTATGGCGGGGTGCTGATCATGGCCGGTCTGGCATATGATATCCTTTGCAGGCAGTTGATAAAGGAAGGGGGGCAGGATTCCACGCTGGCCGAGGCCCTGGGCAGGGACTGGAAAGCAAAATTGTCCGTGGTGGCTTATGCCGCCGCGATCGGTCTGGCTTTTGTCAGCACGTGGATATCCGTCACGCTTTACGTGATCGTGGCGGGAATCTGGTTCATACCAGATAGACGGATCGAGAAAAAACTGCGCGGGTAGCAAGGTGACGGGTCCTTAAAAACGAAAGCAAACACGGACGAAGGTGACTCAGATCACATCCGTGTTCATTCATTCTATTGCCGTTACAGGAAATATGTGGTAAGTTGATCTTCTGCAAACGGGTGGTTGAGGTATTCCGCAGGCGTCTGCCCGGATACGTTGACCGATGGAGCCCGTTTTCTCCGCCGGCTAAAGGATGTATCCCCGGAATCGGAGTAAAAATACGTGTTTAAACGATATTCAGAAATTTTTGTTATTGAGACCTTATGAACATCCGCTACAAGCTGAAGACGGGTCATTCCGACCCGGCGCTGACTGCGTTCGAGGAGACCCTCGGTTACAAGGAGGGTTACAGGAATGTGAAGGTTCCCTCGTCCATTGGAGAGGGCAGTCTGGTCTCGGTCGATATTGCCGAGGGTTTTCATGCCAACATCCAGTCGTACCGGCTGGCCGTTCCGCTGCAGGTCATTAAGGAGGCGACGGACGAGGCGTATGAAAGCGTGCATATCGTCTTTTATCACCTGGAGGTTCCGGAGACGGCCTATATCCAGGGGATGGAGGTGGACTACGACCAGGGCGTGAATATCTATGCACAGCCGATAAATGCGGTGCTGGAGTTCCCGGCGCACACGCAGCGCAATGTGGTCTGCATGCGGATCAACAGGCGGAGCCTAGCGGGCATGCTGGGGGACGACCAGGAGGTCTATCTCGACGGTCTTCTGCAACAGGACGGATCCTTTTTTATCCACGAGCCCCTTTCGCCGGAGATGCGGGCGTTGATCCGGGAGCTGCGGGTGCCTCCGGTGGCGAAGACCTTGCAGCGTCTTTTTTACCAGGTGCGGGTACAGCAGCTGGTGTACCTGTTGCTGGAACAGCTGAACAAGCGGACCGCGGCGCCGTATAAGAACAGCAATTCCGCGGACGTGGCGCGGGTATTCAAGGCCCGCCAACTGCTGGTGCGGGACCTTTCCGCGCCGCCGACCATCGCAAGCCTGGCCCGCAGCATACTGATGAGCGAGTCGCAGCTGAAGCAGTCTTTCCGTGAGATCTTCGGGGCCAGCATCTATCAGTATTTTCAGAATGCGCGGCTGGAGAAGGCGCGGCAGCTGCTGGCAGAGAATGGGCGCACCGTGAAGGAGGTGGGGTATGAGCTCGGGTTTACCAATATCGGGCATTTTTCTCGGCTGTTCGAGCGTGCATATCACG
>JAFDYE010000868.1 GCA_018267585.1 Bacteroidota bacterium | reverse complement strand
TAGTCGTAATGCCATTTTTTCGGGCCTGATGCCCCTGGATATCGAGAAGCAGTTCCCTTCGCAGTGGAAGAATGACGACGAGGAGGGTGGGAAGAATCTTTTCGAAGAGGAGTTCTTCCGGGGGTTGCTCAAGCGGCTCAAGAAGGACCAGCTGAAGTTCTCGTATACGAAGGTGCTCAACTATCAGGCCGGCCAGGACCTGATGAATAACATTCACAACCTGCTGAACAACGACCTCAACATCATCGTATACAACTTTGTGGATATGCTCAGCCACGCGCGGACCGAGATGGAGGTGCTGAAAGAGCTGGCGAGCGATGAGATCAGCTATCGGAGCATTACCGCCAGCTGGTTTGAGCACTCGCCATTGCACCAGGCGCTGAAGAAGATCGCAGACAAGAAGATCAATCTCATTCTTGCGACGGATCATGGCAGCGTGCGGGTGAAGACGCCTTATAAGGTTATCGGGGACAAGCAGACTACCACCAATCTGCGGTATAAGCATGGCCGCAATCTCAACTACGAGGCGAAGGAAGTGCTGGCATTCCGCGATCCGAAGGAGGCCGGCCTGCCGGTGCCCACGGTCAATTCGTCCTTTATATTCGCACGTGGGGACGGGTTCCTGTGCTATCCCAATAACTATAACTACTATGTCAACTACTACCGCAATACGTTTCAGCATGGCGGTGTGAGTCTCGAGGAGATGATCATTCCGGTTGTCCGGATGGCGAGCAAGAATGCGTGACGGATCCCGTTATTTCTCCACACCTGGTGGATAAAATAGCGATGGCTGATTCCCCTGCCCTCTTTATAAGTGTTATTTTTGAGAACATGATGAAGTTCACACAATCTACTCTCGATAAGATCGAGCGAATATTGGATGAAGCGGAATACATCGTACGCTACGAAAGGGGCAATTTCCAGAGCGGCTACTGTATTCTGGAGCAGAAGAAGGTGGTCGTGCTGAATAAATTCCTCCAGCTGGAAGGGCGTATCAGCACGCTGATCGATATTATTCCTCAGCTGAGGATCAATCCTGAGTTGCTGAGTCCTGAAGTAAAAAAGATTTACGACGACGTTGTTGCAATGGCCCATCAGGTGGGTGAAGGAAATGAGTAATCCCCCGTTAAAGATCACTTTTTTGGGTACCGGGACCAGCACGGGTGTTCCGATGATAGCCTGCCCCTGCGCTGTATGCGCATCCACAGACAAAAAAGACAAGCGGCTCCGCAGCAGCATCCTGGTGCAGTCGTCGACGACGACTATCGTTGTCGATACCACGCCGGATTTCCGCTATCAGATGCTGCGGGAAAACGTGCGGCAGCTGGATGCCGTTATTTTCACGCATCCGCACAAGGATCACCTGGCCGGTCTGGACGATGTGCGGGCATTTAATTTCTTTCAGCGGGAGGCGATGAACCTGTACGCCAACGAGATGACGCAGGAGACGATCGTGCGGGAGTTCCCCTATGCGTTTGCCGATATGAAATACCCCGGTATTCCCGATCTGCGGCTAAATGATATTGACAGGGACCCGATCGTGATCGGAGATATTACGATCCAGCCGATACAGGTCTGGCATATGAAGATGCCGGTGCTGGGTTTCCGGTTTGGTGATTTTACCTATATCACGGATGCCAACCGGATCGAGGAGAGCGAGCGGGAGAAGATCAGGGGTAGTCAGCAGATCGTGCTCAATGCACTGCGTCATGAGAAGCACGTTTCGCATTTTTCGCTGAGCGAGGCGATCGATGAGGTGCGGTCGCTTGGAGTGCCCAGGGCCTGGTTTACGCATGTCAGCCACCAGCTGGGGAAACATGGCGAGGTCGAACCGGAGCTGCCCCAGGGGATGCACCTGGCCTATGACGGACTGGTCCTGGAGGTCTGATGGGGCCGGGATTGTTAACAATTTGCAACTGTGTCTCCGGGGTTAAACTTTCTCTTCGTTTGCGGGTCTATTCAGGCATAAAAACAGAGTATGAGAAAAATAGTCCTGTTCTTGCCTGCCCTTCTCCTGGTTGCCATCGCCTCTTTTGGTCAGACGGCCGTTGAATTTATCCCGCAGGGCGGCTATACTTTTGGAAGCAATACTGATTTCCCCGATCTCTACGGTCATGTCGACGGCGCCTGGAGCCTTGGCGGCGCGATAAAATTCAATGTCAGCCGGAACCTGGGCATCGAAGTCCTTTACAACCATATCAGTACGACGTCGGGTCTTTACTACTATGACGACCATAGCGCCTACAGCTATGGGGACCTGGGGATCAACTATATCATGATCGGGCCGGTCGAGTCCTTTACGATCCCGGGGTCCACGGTCCGTCCTTTTATCGGCGCGATGCTCGGTGCGGCGATCATGGATCCGGAAGGTGACAATACCTTTACCAAGTTTGCGGCTGGTTTTCAGCTGGGTACCAATATCTATGTCTCGCCCCGGGTTGGTCTTCAGCTAAAGGCGCAGCTATTGTCTCCTGTGGATGCGGCGGGCGGGAGCTTGTTCTTCAGCAACTATGGTTCGGGCGCCGGCATCAGCACCTATTCTTCGATGTATCAGTTCAGTCTGAATGCGGGGCTGATCATTGGTCTGGGTCAGATACTGCCCGAGCCGGGCTACCACCATTCGCGCCGTCCCGGCCCGAGATACCGGAGATATTATTACTAGTCCCAACGGGTTGATCCATACCCCTTATACAGAGACCCGCGAGTCCAATTATTTTTGGAGGCGGGTTTTTTTGGCGGGTCGCCGGGTTTGACGAACTAACGTTTGTTAGTTTGCTAAAAAATGGTTTACTTTGAGCCGTGATGGATTGTCGGTGAAAATTGATCTTTTTCCAATTTTTTTGCGGCAATTCGATATATTTATAACGATTGTTTGGCAGTGTTCCCAGGCAATAGCCTCACCGGTTGTTGCCTGGTTTTTTTGGGGAGGGGGCCATTGGCCGGTAGGGATGATGATTGGCGGAAAAGCGGCGGACCGGGGGTCGGACCGGTATGATGCCCGGCGGACCGGGTGAGGGACCGGGATTAGGGGACGGTTGATCTGGTCAGCGGTCGGATGGCCACAGACGGGGGAGCGTAGAAATCTGGCAACACTAAATGTTTAACTTAGATGGAATTTGCAACGGAAGAACTTACGAGACAAGTTGGGCAAACGGCCCGCGATTTTGCCAATCAGCACATCAAGCCTTATGTCATGGAATGGGACGAGTCCCAGCATTTTCCGCATGAAGTCTTTGCGGGATTGGGCCGTCTTGGCCTGATGGGGGTTGTCGTTCCGGAAGAATACGGCGGTTCCGGCCTGTCTTACATCGAATATGTCACTGTTATTCAAGAAATTGCGAAGGTATGCGGGGGCATTGGTCTCAGTCTCGCCGCCCATAATTCTCTCTGCACCGGACATATTCTTGCATTCGGCAATGAAGCCCAGAAAAAGAAATTTCTTCCTCGTCTTGCCAGTGGTGAGGCCATTGGCGCCTGGGGCCTAACCGAGGCCAATACGGGCAGCGATGCCGGGAATATGCGGTGTACCGCGGTTAAAGAGGGGAAGGACTGGGTGCTCAATGGCACCAAGAACTGGATCACCCATGGGATCAGCGGTCAGATCGCGGTGGTCGTTGCGAGGACCGGCGAGCCCC
>JAFDYE010000867.1 GCA_018267585.1 Bacteroidota bacterium | reverse complement strand
TGCTGGATGAGCCCTGTACCAACCTGGATGTGGACGGGGTTGCGCTCTATCGTGATCTCGTGCGGGAATATGGCAGAGACCGTCTTGTCGTCATCAGCAGTAATGATCCGCAGGAATATGATTTCTGCGAAGAAGTCATTAATATTATGGATTATAAGCCATAATGAGATCCCGATTTAATTTCTTCATCGCCATTCTGCCTTGCATTTTTTTTGCCGCGCTATTCGGGCTCGGCTGGTATTTTGTTTTCCATCCCGAAATGAGGGTCAGGAATAAGTTTCATGGGACGAACAGCGCTGCCATACCTGGGCTCGTGCTTGTCGTGGGTATGGGGTTCGTGCTTTTTGTTCTCCTGAAAAGGATCGTCTGGCTGAGGATTGAAAGAGACCGGTTAATGATCCGGGGACTCTTTTTCCGACAGGAGCTGGCGTTGTCTGAAATACGGGAAATACGTCTTCTCGACAGAAAGACTATGTTTATCGGAAACACACGGTATGAGGCGTTGACGATACGGGCTGCCGGGCAGAAGGAATTTATTCTTTATGATGTGCTTTACTCGAATATGCCGGCGATGAAAGCTTGTCTCCAGGAGTGGTATAAGGGGGTAGCGAGGCCAGGTTATTTCCAGGACAGGCCGGTTGTCAAGGTATCTGAACCGGAAACCTTTGCAGGTAATTTTGTTTTCAGCCAGAACGGGCTATTCCTACTTGGGTGGTGCGTATTTATGATCTGGATGATGAAGACGTTGTGGCCATTAGCGGCCCGGGGATGGTCAGAACTGGTCGTCGCCTGTTCTGTGGTGTCGTTGCTTGGATCTCCTCTTTTGATAATATTTGGCGGTCAGCTGTATTATTTCCGAATTGAGGGCGATGAATTGCTGATAAAAAGCCATGTCTGGTTCTGGTATAAAAGGTGTTACCCGCTGGCGGACATTGCCTGTGCGGTTATAGAGAAGCCCTATAACCGATCGACCGCGCTTCGCATACGGACACGGGATTTTCGGTCGAAGTCCTTTGGTGCGGGAAGTCTCAGGAAAAGGCACTGGGAAGGATTATGTCAAAGATTGAGACAACTTCAAGTGCCAGTGGTGGGAGGGGGCTATATAGGCATACCTGATGAGGCTAGCGCTGACTGGCGATCAGAAGATTGAGGTCGGTATATTTCAGGTCGAAGCGCTGGCTGAGGTGGAAATTGGTCAGGGCTCCCTTGAACAGATAGATGCCGCTGCGCAGGTGGATCTTGTGCCATACGAGGTTCTCGAAGCCTCCTTCTTCTCCGGCCTCGAGCAGCAGAGGCATCAGTACGTTGCTGATGGCATGGGAGGCTGTGCGGGCAAAGCCGGAAGGGATATTGGGGACGCAGTAGTGGATGACGCCGTATTTGGTAAAGACGGGGTGTTCGTGCGTGGTGATCTCGGAGGTTTCGAAGCAGCCGCCGCGGTCGATGCTGACATCGATGATCACGCTACCGGGTCGCATGTTGCTGACCATTTCTTCGGTAACGACTACGGGGGTGCGGCCGCTTTGTGAGGAGAGGGCTCCTACGGCGATCTCGCAGGTCTTTATTTGTTTGGCGAGGATGCGGGGTTCCATGACGGAGGTCCACATGCGCTGGCCGATATTGTTCTGCAGCCTTTTCAGCCGGTAGACGCTGTTGTCGAAGACCTTTACGGAGGCGCCGAGCGCCAGGGCGGCACGGGCCGCAAATTCGCCGACGATGCCGGCGCCAAGGATGATGACCTTGGTGGGCGGGATGCCCGATATGCCGCCGAGCAGAACGCCTTTTCCGTGATTGGCCGAGCTGAGGTATTGTCCTGCGACCAGCATTACGGCGCTGCCCGCGATCTCGCTCATGCTGCGGACGATGGGATAGGTCCCGCTGTCGTCTTTCAGGTTTTCGAAGGATATCCCGGTAATACGTTTGTCCATCATCTTCTGAAGCAGTTCGGCCTTCATGGCGGAGAGATGGATGGGGGAGATGACGATCTGGTTCAGTTGGAGGAAGGGCAGGTCCTCTTCGATGACCGGAGCGCTTTTTACGAGGATGGGGGCTTTGAATACTTCTGATTTTTCGGATACTATGCGCGCCCCTGCCTCGCTGTAGTCCCTGTCCCTGTAGTGGGAGGCTTCGCCGGCATTGTGCTCGATCACGACCTCGTGGCCATTGCTGACCAGCACCCCTACCGCGTCCGGTGTCAGGGCGATCCGGTTCTCCTGGAAGGCGACTTCCCTGGGGATGCCGATATGTAAGGGGACCCCCTTGGGTTTGATGTCCAGGGTTTCTTCTAGTGTTTCGTAGCTGAAAGAGGTACTAATGACTGGTTTTTGCTGCGACATAATATGCCTGTCAAATTACAATTTAAAATTGATTTTGATGGGTTAATTTACGCGTCCCGGGGTCGATGACCTCCAGTCTGAGCTCTATAGTATCCGCGGGGAAGATGCCCGGCGCCCGGTCGGGCCATTCGACCAGGCAGATCTCTCCGCTGTACAGGACGTCTTCGACGCCGGCTCGGATGGCTTCTTCTTCGTCTTTCAGCCGGTAGAGGTCGATATGATAGATCTTTCCTCCCATATACCGGTATTCGTTGATAATGGAAAAGGTAGGGCTGCCGACGGCGTCCGTGACGCCCTTTTCTGTACAGAGGGCATGGATAAATGTTGTTTTACCGGCCCCCATGTCGCCATGAAAGGCAAAAACAGCCGGAAGAGGAAATTGTTGCCAGAACGATCGGGCGGCGGACGCTATATCCTGGAGCTGAAAACGAAGTTCCATGCCGCAAATATATCTTTTTCCGATCAGTGATCTTATATCCGGAGGTGGCTTAGCGGCTGGTTTGTGGCCGCTTCGTACCTTTACGCTTTAGATATATGGAAACTATTAACTGGAAAATCGAGGGGATGAGCTGTTCGACTTGTGCGCTCACGGTCAATAAATTTCTCGAGAAGAGGGGTTTGCAAAATATAAGAGTGAGTCTTGCCAGCGGGGACGTCAGCTTTGAAAATCCGGGTGATCTGGACAAAAAGTCCTTACAAAAAGGCATTCAGGACCTGGGCTATACGGTTGTCGGGGAGGAGGCGCCGGCGACCGTGCGACGGCCGATGAACAAGCACCTGAAACGTTTTCTTTTTTGCCTGCCCTTTACGCTGGCGCTCCTGCTGCATATGGTAGGGGTAGAGCTGCTGATGTTGCCCTGGGTGCAGCTGGTCATTTGCCTGCCCGTTTTTGTCACGGGCATGCTGTTCTTTGGCCGCAGCGCTGTCAAAAGCCTTCTGAACGGCTTACCCAACATGAATGTGCTGATCGCCATCGGATCGGCGGCGGCCTTTGTCTACAGTCTTACCGGGACATTGTTCGGGTTGGGACCCCAGTATCTTTTCTACGAGACGGCTGCTTCCATAATCACCATTGTCTTCTTTGGCTATTACCTGGAAGATGCTTCCGTAGAGGCTACCCAGCGGTCCCTCAGGCAGCTCGCCAGGACCCAGAAACTGACGGCGACGATGATCGCATTTGATGACGAGCACCAGGAGGTGCTGTTCCCTGTCGAGAGCACCCAGCTGCGGAGCGGTGATCTCATCCTGGTCCGTGCGGGAGAGGAGGTGCCGGCAGATGCGAGGATACTATGGGGGGAGGCAGGCGTCGATGAGTCGATCCTTACGGGGGAAAGCCTGCCGGTTGAAAAGAAAGGAAAGGACAGCATCATCGGGGGCAGCGTATTGGTTTCGGGAACGGTAAAAGCCCAGGTGACTGCTGCGGCCGATGCGACGGTCATGGCGGGTATTGTCCGGATGGTCCGGCAGGCCCAGGGCGAGAAGCCGCCGATACAGCGGCTGGCCGACAGGATCAGCGCCGTTTTTGTACCTGTCGTGCTGGTGTTGGCGGCCCTCACCTTTGCCGGCAACTACTGGTACGATCATGCCGTCGCGCCCGCTCTTATGCGCACCATCGCGGTCCTGGTCATCGCCTGCCCCTGTGCGATGGGGCTGGCAACTCCTGCCGCCATTTCCGTCGGACTTGGGCGTGGCGCCAGGAAGGGGATCCTTTTCCGCAATGCCCGGCACCTGGAGGCCTTTTCGAATATCCGGCAGGTGGTGTTCGATAAGACCGGCACGCTGACGACGGGGGAGTTTGCGGTCAGCCAGTGGCGGCTGCATCCTGATGCGGGTATCTCTCCCGATCAGTTCAAAGAGATCGTGTTCTCTCTTGAAAAGTATTCCGGCCATCCCATCGCCAAAAGCATTACCCGGGAATGGAAGTTTTCGCCGGGTGGCCAGCGGGGGGCCATACGCTGGCAGAAGGTTGAGGAAGTAAAGGGTCTCGGTATGCGCGGTGAGACAAAGGAGGGGGATATTTACTGGGCGGGATCGTATAAGGTTGCGGCGGGGCTCAGTTCAGAGGATACGCATAACGTGTATATCGTCGGTAATAATCGTCTTTTGGGTTGGATAGACGTCCGGGACAAGGTTCGTCAGGAAGCCGCGGGTGTCGTATCCTGGCTGCATGAACGGGGCATTCATACGGTGCTGCTCAGCGGGGACAGGCAAAAGACCTGTCAGGACGTTGCGTCTGTCCTGGGTATCCAGGAAGTGCTGGCCGAGCAGAGTCCGGAGGAAAAGCTGCAGCAGGTAACCCGTCTGACGGCTGAGATGGCAACTGCTATGGTCGGCGATGGTATCAACGACGCTCCGGCGCTGGCCCGTGCTACGATCGGCATTTCGATGAGCGATGCCTCGAAGCTGGCCGTACAGACCGCAGATGTTGTGCTGATGGGGAATGGCCTGCAGCAGCTGCCGGCTGCGCTGGGACTTGGGAGACATACCTTTTCGACGATCAGGTGGAATCTTTTCTGGGCTTTTTCCTACAATGTTGTCGCTATTCCCGTGGCCGCCTTCGGGCTGCTGACCCCGGCTGTGGCTGCGCTGGCGATGGGATTCAGCGATGTGGTTCTGGCAGCCAATTCCCTGCGTCTTTATGCGAAAAAGCTGGTTTGAGGAGGCGGGGTCTGGTGATCGAGCAAAAAATGACAAATCCCAATAATCAGGACCTGCTGACTCTTTTGCGTCAGTACTGGCATTACGATGGTTTCAGGCCCAGGCAGGAAGAGATCATCCGGTCTGTGCTGGCGGGGAAGGATACGCTTGCTCTTCTGCCTACGGGCGGAGGTAAGTCATTGTGTTTTCAGGTGCCGGCTATGGCGTTGCCCGGTCTCTGTCTGGTAGTCAGTCCGCTGGTCGCGTTGATGAAGGACCAG
>JAFDYE010000866.1 GCA_018267585.1 Bacteroidota bacterium | reverse complement strand
GCCTGTGATCGGGCAGATCTTCAGCGAACATTATGTATAGATTTATTTTGTCTCATTTTTCCAGGTGCTGTTCCGTTCGCCGTTCTCTCATAGATAAATGATTCCATTATCGTTGTAGATCACCGTGTTCAGCGGGACACGCCGGATAATTGGGACGGGGTCAGCCCGGTATAGGATCTGAACTCCTTTATAAAATGGGCCTGGTCATAGTAACCGCATTCATAGGCGATATTCGTCAGGGACATGGTCGCAGACCGGACCAGCCCCAGACTTTTGTTGAATCGCTGGACGGAGAAGAAGCTCTTGAGCGTTATACCGACATAGTCGAAGAACAGCTTTTGAATATACCGCTCGGAAAAGCCGAACTCCGCCGCCAGGCGGTTCAGATCAAATGAATCATTGTTGCGGCTGATGGAACGGCACAGGCCTTCGACCAGGTTTATCTTTTGCTGGTCTTTCCGGGTTTTGTACAGCCTGTCGGTCAAAAACGCTTCGAGAACCTTTACCTTTTCCTCCAGCAAGGGCTGATCCATCAGGCGATTGTAGAACCCGACCGATTCGTTGTCGAGGATATCGTACAGGTCAATGGATTCGTTGGTGAATTCGGAGACCTGGTTTGGAAAGAAGAGCGACCCGGCGTACGGCTGCATACGGGTTATGAGACAGGTATTGCCCTTCTTGATGCTGGCCCTTGTCGGGATGGTCCAGTGGCCGAGCACTTCCAGCCGGGGAACCGTCATCGACCGGTCGCCGCGGTGCCGGATGGTGTCCCCGCCTGAAATGTCGATACAAAGTTCCACACAGCCCGTCGGAAACATCACCTCGAGGGCGTCCCCGTCGTGGGCGCAGGTCCAGTAGTACTTGATATAACGGCGTAAACCAGCCGAGGGATAAAAGACCTTGTCTCTCATAGCGTATAAGGTACGGAAATTTTTAAAAAAACATCGGTTGTTCGCTTTTTTACAATTCCGGCTTTAGGACGGGCACTATTTTTACAAAAAGTTTTAAGAATGAGAAACATCAATGCAGCTTTATTGGTCGTGATCCTGGCCTGCGGCCATTTTATGGCCAGCGCCCAGATCGCAGCAGCAAAAGCGGCCATCGCGAAGAGCAACGCCCTTTATTTTCAGGCCTTTGTCAGGAATGACTCGTCCATTTTTATCAATAGCTATGCGGAAGACGCCTGTATCCTTGCCCCCAATGCACAGCCCTTCTGCGGACGCAAGGCTTTCGCGGCATTCTTCAGAGGCGGTTATGACGCCTACGGCCTGAGAGACGGCAAATTCATAACGACCAACGTCTATGGGGATGGGAAAGAATATGTGACGGAGGAAGGACTATGGCAATCGATAAATTCCAGGGGGGAAGTGTTCGACGATGGTAAGTTCCTGGTTCTCTGGAAGAAGACTAAAGACGGCTGGAAGATGTACCGGGACTCCTTCAGCAGCAATCATAAGCCGAAATAGTCAAATGGATACAGTCAGGCCGGCGCCTGACTGTATTGGTTAAGGCCTGTCTAATAAAAGAACTGCTCTTTGATGACTCTTCCATCCTTTACGTGAAATATGCCGATCTCTTCCAGGGCGATCCTGGGTTTGCCTTTAAAGGTGATCTCCTGCTTCAGAACGACGCTGAAGAATTCCCCGGCTACGATCGGGGCGCTGCAGGAATAGCTGTGTATGGTCTCGATCGTGGCCCGGCGCGCGACGCCTTTGGCCTTGATCGCCGCCAGGCCGGCAGTCGTGACCGGCACGCCCATTGCCGCGGCCTTATCGGGCTCCTGGCAGACGACGTCGTCGGCGTATAGCGTGTCCTGGACCTCGATAAACTTACGTTGAGACATCAATTCCTGGTAACGGGTGGCGATTTCCTGGGTTGTCATACTTATTCGTTTTATTTCAACAAAGATGACAGGGGGGAGTGACAACCCTATGTCAGCAGTAGTCGGCCGGCAAGATATATTTCTCATTATTCCGGTTGCCAGGCCCGATTCTAACGATACAACAGATCCAGGATCCCCTCATCCCGGATGATCATCATCCCCTGCCGGTCCTCCGTGATCCCCTCCTTCATCTTATAGGTATACAGGGGATGCAGCCCATCCATCACCGTGGGCATGTAGCCACAACGGATATTTGACCTCCCTTTCAACGCCTCCCCCACCTCGATAATATGGGTAGAGACGATAAAAAGGCAATTCCGGTACTCCGAGAACCCCTCTGTCACCGCCAGCGTTCCGTCAAATGCGTCCTTCACGTTGGTACCTTTGAAAAGCTCATCAAACATCAGCAAAAGACTTTTTCCCATCGCGGCCGCCTCGGCCGCCCTTTTTACTCTCACCACTTCCGCATAAAAATGGCTATAGCCCATCCCGATATTGTCCGCTACGTTGATCGACGAATATAACCCTTCCCTTATTGAGAACTCCATCCTGGCGGCAGCGATCGGAAAACCCATATGCGCGAGGTACATGCTGACGCCGATGGCCTTCATCAGCGTAGATTTACCCGCCATATTGGCGCCGGTCAGGAAAAGGACATTCTGATCCCGCCCCAGCTCTATACTATTGCCAACCGCATTGCTGACGCAGGGATGGAAGACATCGGCGACGGAGAGAATATTTGCTTTCCCCGGCAGCGCCTTTGCATAACAAAAACCCCTCCTTGCGGCAACCTCGCTGACAGCAATATTGACGTCTATCTCGTAAATAAATGACAGGATCGATTCCATCTGAAGGTAAAGCCTTCCCTTCAGGACCGTATCAAAGAAAGCGATCGTCCGGGAGCCAAGGTCCTTATAGATATTCGTGTTGCGTATCTCTTCGATGGGCTTCTCTGAAAGGATCTTCATTATTTCTGCCGACCTCCCGCCGAAAGAACAACCCCGGAAATCGTTGTTTTGCACAAATGCATGGCATTTATTCAGCAGCTGTATGGTGGCCTGCAGCCCCTGCAGATCCTTTTTAAAGCGCTCGTCCCTGACAAGGGAAGAGAGCATTTTCTTGACCACGGTCCTTGCATAGATCAGCGCCGGGTATTTCCCCGCCTTTGTATCGAGGTACTCGCGCATCAGGCTCACCTGCTGTACATCGAACGGGAATTTCAGGTTTGCCCGCTGAAAATGCCTGAACACCTCGCTGCGCCCATTGATCGACTCCGCGTCCGACAGCGGATTCCGGAACATATGGTCGAGCAGCCGCTCTCCTCCCCTTGTTCTGGTATTGCTGAACAGACTGTATACTGACCCGTTGCGGAACTTTCCCTGCAGATTCAACTCCTCCAGGGT
>JAFDYE010000865.1 GCA_018267585.1 Bacteroidota bacterium | reverse complement strand
GGTGACATGTCCGTTCTCCAGATTGTAGGTCGTTGCGACCACTTCGGAGAGCGTTTCCCCATCGTCGTCACCGATATACAGCATCAGGCGGCGGGTCGCGAGCTCAAAGGCGCTTCTGTTCAATATCTTGATCCGGGTCTGCCGTTTGTAAACCCAGGAGAACCAGCTATGCTTGTTGCCGATAAAATGAACAGCTCCGACATCAGCGAGAATAACGGCATTCGTATTGGTATCGATAATGGGATTCGCAGGGAGATCGAAGTCTGCCGGACCCGGCTTTCCAAAATGGGAGTTGGGTTTGTCCTGCGCAATGCAATAACTTTGTGTCGCGAAGAAGTATAATACAATCGCAATCAGAGCGGTAAGTCTTCTGATCATCATATTTAGGTTCGTTAGGGGAATAAACGGCCCTAAAATAAACAAATTGCGCAGAATAGTATACTCGTAAACGGTAAAATACTTGTCCAATAACAATCATACCTACCTGATCAAGGCCTGGAGCCGCGAGCTCGGCTTCGACTATTGCGGCATTGCACAAGCGCAGCGCCTGGATGACGACGCGCGCCGGCTGGAGGCCTGGCTCAACAAGGGAATGAATGGTACCATGGCCTATATGGCCAATCATTTCGATCTCCGGATAGACCCTTCGCGGCTGGTGCCCGGGGCCCGCAGCGTGATCACCCTGCTGCTCAACTATTTTCCGGGTATGCAGCAACCGTCCGGCGCCCCGCGGTTCTCCAAATACGCCTATGGGGAGGACTATCACGAGGTGATCCGGGAAAAGCTGCGGCAGCTGCTGGCGAAGATCAGGACCAACATCGGGGAAGTAGAAGGGAGGGGATTTGTGGACAGCGCCCCGGTACTGGAGAGAAGCTGGGCCGTCCGCAGCGGACTCGGATGGGTGGGGAAGAACGGGAATCTGCTCAACCGGCAGTCGGGCTCCTTCTTTTTCATCGCGACGCTGATCGTTGATCTCGGGCTGGAATACGACGCTCCTTTCGCGGGAGACTATTGCGGCACCTGCCGCCGGTGTATCGACGCCTGTCCGACAGAGGCCATTCTACCCGATAAGGTCGTGGATGGCAGCAAATGTATCTCCTATTTTACGATAGAGCTCAAAGACCTGCTGATCCCGGAAGACATGAAGGGGAAATTTGAAGGCTGGGCGTTCGGCTGTGATACCTGTCAGGATGTTTGTCCATGGAACCGGTTCTCCAAGCCGACGCAGGAGCCCGCTTTTTCACCGGTGCCGGCTATTCTCAATTTCAGTACCGGTGACTGGGAGCAGCTGACGGAAGATAAGTTTCGCGAGATCTTCCGGAACTCGCCGGTCAAACGCGCCAAATATGCAGGCCTGCGCAGGAATCTCCGCTTTATTTCTTCCCCGGCATCACCACCAGCCTGATCCCGCCATAAAAAATATGCTGTGGGCCCGACACGTCCGTATTCAACAAAGGAGTGAGACCATACTGAATCTGCGGGCCGACCCGGACGCGGATCTTTTGCAATGGCAGACCGACCATGAGGGCGGTGTTGAGGTTGAACTGTGCACGGTTGGCTACGCCTGCATCCTTGAAATAGACGCCGGAGTGGGTGTTATAATAGACGGCGCTTGACCCTACCAGGTAGGAGGCAGAAATTCCTCCGTCCAGATACATCGGCAGCAGATGGCTGCGGTTGATCTTCCATTCGATGGCGACCGGTAGCTCCAGGAAATAGTATCGGTTCATATACGACTGATCGTCTCCCCTGCTGTAGTAGGGATAGGACTGGATGGGAGCGACGGCCTGGGCATTCAGATAGGTAGCGCTGGAGGGCGTATACCCCGAGACCTGCTGACCTACATGGAGGCGATTGGAATAATAGTGAAAGTCGAGCCCGACTGAAAAATTCCATCTCGGGCCAAGCCTTTTCTGTGCGACAATACCGAACCAGAAGGCAGGGCCGGGATCGACGGTGGATACATATTCTTTGGTAGGTCGGGCGGCATAGGTAGTAATAGCATTGGCAGCCGTCAGGCTGGCAGGAAGGTCGGACTGCATCAGGCTGTAGTTCGCGAGCTTCATCTGATGCAGGGAAGATAAGCCTGCGCCGCCGGCAAAGCCTGCCTCCCAGGGGTTATGCGGTTTGGGCAGGGTCTGAACGGTGCTGGTAGCCGTCTTTGATCCCAACTTGCCGGCCCGCACGGGGCTCAGGCCGGAACGCAGGCTGGCCAGTGTGGGATTGAATGCGAAGTTCCGCTGCGCTCTATCTTCAATACGATTTGCATTTCGGTCGATCACATTTTTACCGGTCACATTTTCAACGGTCACATTGTGTGCGGTCATATTTCCGTCGGTCACATTTTGTTCGGCAGCCGTGAAAGGAACCGGGGAATGAGTACGGCTTGCCCAGGCCTCTCTCCTGGCACGGGTGGCGGCGACCGCCCAGCCTTCACGGGGCCTGCCCGCTGCGGCAGAATTTGTTGAATTTCCCCTGGCGGTCGAATGATCCGCAGCGGTGGCATTATTTGTCGCGGTTGAAGTGCCCGTGGCGTTTATCGCGTTAGGTTCGATCTTATTTAAGCCGAGTGTAGAATTATCCGTGCTTGAAGAAGTTTTGTCGGTGTTGGATATGACACTGTTCTGCGCGGGTCGGGGGGCGACCGCTGTGGCAGCCGTCTTCGAGGGCGTTTCCCGGAGGAAGTAATACGCTCCGCCTGCGACAAGCAGGAGACCGGGCAGCGCGAACCGCCAGAACATTCCCAGGCGCCTGCGACGCCGTCCGTTGATCGCAGCCTCGACATTGGCCCATACGGATTCAGAGGGGCCAAATTCGAGCTCCGCCATTTTTTGCTGCACCTCTTTTTCGAATTTAGGGTCGTGCATAATTAGCTTCGTTTTTGTTAGTCGCTGAAAACTTATTTATCCAGCTGATCAACAGGCTCCTTGCCCGCGCATACTGCGACCGGGAAGTACCTTCTTTGATGCCCAATATTTTTCCAATTTCTACATGGCTATAACCTTCCACTGCATGCAGGTTGAAGATGGTCTGGTATCCGGGTGGCAATTGCCGGATGAGCTCCGCCAGCTCTTTTGTGCTGAGAGCAACTTCCGGGTTATCATCCGAGACGGGATGAAGAACAGTCTCGGTAAAAAGCAGCTCTGTCTGGTACCGGCTATGTTTTTTCAGGTAATTGATGGCCGTATTGACCATGATCCGGCGGATCCACCCACCCAGCTCACCCGCAAAGCTGAATTGATGCAAATTCCTGAAAACCATAATAAAGCCTTCCTGTAAGACGTCCTCGGCGTCGACCATGGACTTCGTATATCGATAGCAGACCCCGAGCATCGCCGAGGCAAAATGATCATACAGCTGCTTTTGGGCAGCCATTTCTCCTTTCAAACAGTCTTTTACCAGCTGGTGATAATCCATTCTTCCGACAGTTATCGTACTTGACAATCAAAGAGACCCAAGCGTTGCACGCGGACCGAAGGCCGATTATTAACCTTATCTTTGCGGCCATGTCTACTTCACTTACTGAAAGGGACCGGAAGGTCATCTGGCATCCCTACACCCAGCATAAAACCATCCTTCCCCCCATTCCGGTCGTAAAAGGCAAAGGTACGTTGTTATACGACGACAAGGGCCGCAGCTATATCGACGCCATCAGCAGCTGGTGGGTGAGCATACATGGACACGGGAATTCTTATATAGCAGAAAGAATATATAAACAAGCGACTGAATTAGAACAAGTCATCTTCACCGGCTTCACCCATGAGCCAGCCGTCGAGCTGGCCGAAAGGCTGCTGTCCATTCTACCGGGCGATTTCTCGCGGATCTTTTATTCGGATAACGGGTCGACGGCTGTGGAGGTAGCGATCAAAATGGCCATTCAGTACTGGAGCAATAAAGGTGAAAAAAGGAACAGGATCCTTGCCTTCCACGACTCCTACCACGGGGACACGTTTGGCGCGATGAGCGTCAGCGAGAGAAGTCTTTTTACGGCGCCATTCAACGATTATCTTTTCGAGGTGGTGTTCATTGACACGCCGACACCTGATAATATATACGAGCTGCTGTCGATCGTCCGCAAGGAGGGCCCCTCGATCGCGGGTTTTATTTACGAGCCACTGGTCCAGGGCGCCGGCGGGATGCGCATGTACGAGGCCGGTCTGCTGGATCAGCTGCTGGCGGAGATCGCCGGACAGGGTGTACTTTGTATTGCCGACGAAGTGATGACGGGTTTTGGACGGACGGGCAGGCTATTTGCCGGAGAATATCTCCGGCATAGGGCGGACATCATGTGTCTTAGTAAAGGGCTGACGGGAGGAACAATGGCGCTTGGGGTCACGGCGGCTACACAGCGGTTATTCGAAGCCTTCCTCAGCGACGACCGGAGAAAGACGCTGTTCCACGGGCACTCCTTTACCGCTAACCCGATCGCCTGCGCCGCCTCACTGGCCAGTCTCGACCTGCTGCTGGAAGAGAGCAATCTGCAACGCATCCGGCATATCGGTCTCCGCCACGAGGCCTTTTTGGAAAAGCTCGCCCTCTACCCTGTCGTAAAGAATGCGCGCGCAACGGGAACGATCCTCGCCTTCGAGCTCGATGCCGGCGAAGACGGCTATATCAATGCCGTCGGCCCTTCGATCACGAAAGAAGCACTCGCCCGGGGCATCTACCTCCGGCCGCTGGGTAATACCGTCTATTTCATGCCGCCTTACTGTATCACCGAAAATGAAATGGACCAGGTATATCATTTCCTGGTCCATAGTATCGTATCCTATAGTTGATCGGGCCCTCAGCGGCTTCCTAAAACTTCACAGGGACTTCAACCTGGACAACGTCCCAGGAGATGGTCAGGTCTTTTGAACCGGGTTTGATCGTCAGCTGCTCGACCGGAGAGCTGAGCTTTTTCACGGGAACATCGACGTGCAGGACGTCCTTGTCCTTATACTGATCGTATTTGAACGCCCCCCACTGCCCCAGCTGGGAATTGAGGATGATCGTCCACTGATTTTCATTAGGGATGGCGAACAGCGTGTAGGTACCGGCCTTTACGGATTTCCCGCCAAAGGTCCCGTCCTTGGCGAAAGTTATGGTGGTAGCCTCGTCAGCCCCTACGCGATAGACCTTGCCATAGGGTTCCAGCTTACCGAATATCACCCGTCCTTTCTTATAAGGACGGCCATAGGTCACCGTGATGTCTTTTGTCTTGACGGTATCATGCGGACTCTTGGGATGAGTGGGCTGCGCATAGGACACCGTAGCAGACAGCAGGATAGCAAACAAACTGAACATTGCGTTACGTACTCGCATATTGGTGGGTTTTAATTGACTTTTGACTTTGACCTTCTTGACTGCACACGGCCGGGGGGAGTCTAAAGTTAGCTACTTCTTTCCACAGTTAGCGACTTCTTTCAACAAGTTAACGACTTCCTTCAACAAATTGCTTTAGACCTTCCAAAGATTCTTCCATGGCAGGTCCGAGCTTGCGATCGTATACGAAGATCCCCATTTTTTCCCATGGATACCAGCGAAAATGAAGATCGAAATACCAGAGGACGGCGAGGCTGTCCGTATTCGAGGTGCCTAACCGGAAGCCCCCTTCAACCTCCTTCCCTCCCTTGAGGCTCCAGTGCAGCGAAACGCCGTCGGAGTCGGCTGCCGTCTCCCGGATGGTCAGCTCATCCGAGCTGAGCGTCGCGCCTTTCCCTCCGGAGGGAGAAGATATATGCACATTGCTGAGGGTATTGGCGCTGAGGAACCTGTTCCAGTCCTTCCAGCTGTTGAAATCACCCACCGTATTGATCACCCGCTCCCTGGACGCGGCGATATTGATAACGCGGGCTACCCGCAGATGGGACGGGAACAAAAAAGACAAACAGGTCAGCGCCAGAAAAAGAACCACCACGCTTAATAAGCCGAATTTTATCAGTTTCATGTATTACTCCCATTTGAAGAGTTTGACGGCGATCGCATATATAACGATACCCCAGATCGTGAGTATACCCAGCTGTCCCCAGCAGTCTGTGATATGCGCTCCTTCGAAGGAAATATTGCGAAGCGCCTCGTTCAGCTGGGTCAGCGGAAGAATGCGACAGAATTTCTGCAGCCAGTCGGGGAAGACGTCGATCCGAAAAAAGGTGCCGCTCAGAAGCATCTGGGGCAGCGTAAGGATATTGGCAAAGAAAGGAATGACGCTTTCAGTTTTTGCCACATTGCTGACCACAAATCCTGCCCCCATGCAAACGATCAGGCCGAAAAGGCTTACGACGAGCAGTTCAAAGAACGTGATCCAGCCGTGCACAAGGGTAAAATGGAAACCGAATCTTCCCACAACGATGATAACTACGGCCGCGAGCAGCTGAAAAAGCACCCTCGCCAGGCATTCCCCGAAGATGATATGGGCCTTGCTGATGGGGGTGGCAAAGAACCTTTTCAGCACCAGCTGCTGTCGCAGATTGAAGAACAGGAATGCGGTCCCGAACACCGCGGCACTCAGCAGGGAAAAGCCGAGCATGCCGGGGAGAATAAAGTCGATCATCGTATAGTTCCTGGCCGGCACCGGCGGTAACTCGGTGACGATAACCGGCTGATACTGCTGCGGCATTCCGTTCTCGACGGCGGCGGCCTGCACCTGCGCCAGCGCCGAGCGCAAAATGCGGAACTTATCCTGGCTCGCAGAAGAAGTGCGGGTATGCACGATATACTGGGTAAAACCCGCCGGCGAACGCACGGTGTCGACCGCGACAGTAGCGGCGATCCGGCCTTTTTCGAGGTCTTGTCTGAGCGCGGTCGTGTCTTTTTCCTTCTCCAGCTGAACCAAGGGATTCTTTAGCAGGTTGCGGATAACCGGATTTGTGGTATCCGTGTTGTTGACCAGGGCAAAGGATACCGAGGGGCCGCCGCCTCCGATGAAACCGAAGACCAGGATGAAGATCAGTGGAAAACCCAGGCTAAAACCAACTGCGGACGGACTCTTGAACATGGCTTTCAAACTGGCCCTGGTGATCGCCAGCATCGCCCGGTACTGATTGTAATTGGATGACATATTATCCGTAAAAGTACACCAATTACATTTTATTCGACCGTAAGATCAAAAGGAAGTCTTGCCTGTGTTACGCCGACCATCGCCTTCACCTTTTTGATCAGCATATAGGTGCGAAACCCGTCCTCTCCTATTTCTTCTTTGACCGCCTTCATGCCCGCAGACTTTTTATAGTTGCCCAAAATGCGATCGAGAAAGCTTTTGGGTTCGGGTGTCTCCACCAGGCGATAGTCATTGGTCTTCGCCATACGCGCGGCACAGTCGATCGCGTCCTGCAACGTACCGATGCGATCTACGAGCCCCAGGGAAAGACCCATGGTTCCGCTCCAGACCCTTCCCTGTGCGATGCTGTCGATATATCCGATGTCTTTTTTCCGGCCGTTCGAGACACGCGTCTTGAAATCATGATAGATGGTATCGATCTCGTTCTGGACATAGGCGCGCTCGGCGGGCGTCAGTGGTTTGGCAATGGACATCATGTCTGCTTCCGGGGCCGTCTTTACCCCGTCGAAGGTTATGCCCAATTTATCCTTGAAAAAAGACTGCATATTGGGGATGACCGCAAATACGCCGATGCTCCCGGTGATGGTCCCGGGCATGGCGAAGATGCTGTCGGCATTGCAGGAAAGATAGTAGGCGCCGGAGGCAGCTACGTCGCCGAAGGAGACGACGACCGGCTTTTCCTTACGGGCGAGGGAAAGTTCGCGCCAGATATTCTCGCTGGCCAGCGAGCTGCCGCCGCCGGAATTGACGCGGAGGACGATGGCCTTGACGTCTTTGTCAAAA
This sequence comes from Bacteroidota bacterium, assembly GCA_018267585.1. Taxonomy (GTDB): domain Bacteria; phylum Bacteroidota; class Bacteroidia; order Chitinophagales; family Chitinophagaceae; genus Puia. The sequence continues at coordinate 219 of JAFDYE010000865.1, read as the reverse complement.
CGCGCCTTGCGGATCAGCCAGCGATAGGTCTCAGAACCGATCTCTTCCCGTTCGCCTTTTCCATCCACGACCTCTCCCTCTGCATAGATCAGCGTGATCTTGTCCTTTCCGGTCTTCTTGTAGCTGACGGCTTTGGCGTATTTGCCAAGGGTGACAAAATTGAGATAGGCGTGCTTGTCAATGTTCAGCTTGCTTCGGATCTCGTCCTTCACTTCGTCG
>JAFDYE010000864.1 GCA_018267585.1 Bacteroidota bacterium | reverse complement strand
CGCCTAAGGCGGGGGCGGGTCCTGCCGGGGGAGGAGCTCCTGCGGGTGGTGGGGCTCCTGCGGCGGGTGGGGGTGCCGTGGGTGGTGGGGCGGCGGCTACGGGTGGTGGGAGGCCCGTGGGTGGTGATGCGGCGGGTGTGCCGGGTGTGGTTGATGCGGCGGCTGCGCCGCCGTTGCCGGAGACTTTTACGGTTGGGGTAACGGATGTGACGTTCAATCCGGTGAATGCGATCTTTGGGAGGTTGTTGAAGACGCAGGGGGGGCATGTTGTGACGCTGGCTTATTGGAAGGGAAAGGGAGGGGAGGGGGAGGAGAGGCCGTATTTCGAGAAATGAACGTATGCTAGAAGTTTTCCTGGATGGGATACACGTATGCCAGGTATAAATAAAAGAAGAGCAGGGAGATTACGAGAATGATGACTCCTAGTACGGGTGAGCTAACTTTTATACCCCTGGCGCCGGCTACAAGTTCTGTCTTGAGCGCGTCGTAGGTCTCCCCGGGAGCAGGTGTCGTCATGGACGGCTGGCGATGCCGTTTTTCTTTCAGCGCGATATAAAACTGGATACCGGCAAATATGATGCCGGTGAATACGAGTATAACGACTACCCAAAAGGTGATCTTGCTTGATAGCAGATTCCATTCGAAGGCTTTCTTGCGGTGGGCCAGGCCAAACTTATAATAGTCATATATCTCACCCTTTAGCAAAGTATCATATTTTGCCAGCCCCTCAATGACGGCCAGTGTGGTGTCGCTCTTCACCTTTCTGAAGTCCTGCATCGTCGCTTGCATTGCCTGGGAGAAGCGATGTGTCGAGGTGTCGGAATCCTTTTGTGCCCGGGAAGCGTTTGTCGCCAACGCGAACAGCAATATTAAAACGTAGTATCGTATTTCGCGCATGGGTGCGTAGTTATTGGGCCGTAGCATAATTTTCCAGGAATGCGGTCCTGAATTGTATCTGTTTGTAAATATTATTCTGGCATACAGTGTTCTCATCGGATAGGAACTGCTGCCAGCGGGCATCTCCTCCTCCTATGGATCTCCTGATATCGGTCTCCAGGTCTGCCCGGAATTTTACAAGCCATAGGTAGATCGGATCATTTGTCCCCGGCACCGGAGGTGGGATCTGGATAACTGCAAGTCTGATGGTAGGAGGGTAGTATGGATGTTTTGGAACATGTCGTACGCCATCGGGAGTAATGACTTCTACAACAATGCCATTGGAAAATTTCTTTATAAACCCATCGGGGTATCGGATCATTATTCTACCATCGTCGTCTATGGATTTAGTGATGTCGCAGTCTGCCTTCATCTGGAGATAGCCGTCGAGGCTTGTTACTGAATCTACCGGTGCATTGTTCTTCACCATGGTTGTCTTTGGAGCCATGCTCTTGATAAACCTTTCGTCGGCGGCTGATTTCTTCCGTCGCATGGTATCTGATCTGACCTCATTCGCGTTATTTTTTATTATCTGGCCTGTTGCGGGGATCAGGCACAAACTGAGGACTATTGACAACAACTCTTTTGCGCTCCATCTAATCGTCACCTGGTGTATTTTCATAAACAGGGGTTTTAGTCGGTTAATTGATCAGCAATCGGGCAGGAAGCAAAAAGGGGACAGATATGAGGAACAGGGTCTTTAAATGGAGAGGTAGGCAAAGGATATGGTAAATATAGTTAATATATTTCCGAAATCAAATACCCGGTTAGTAGTATCCGGGAGAGGGGACCTGGTAACAGGTTGATGATCTGAAGATTAGTGGAAATGTGCCCGGGTGCAGGAGGGATCGACCGATATTCGATGGGGTTCATGGAATCCCGAGGCGGTCGCGGAGGGAGTCGCGGTAGGTGCTGCCGATGGGAATCTTTTCGCCGTTGACGAGCAGCTGGTGGACTTCGATCATGGTGATGTGGCGGATGCCCACGATGTAGGACTTGTGTACGCGGATGAAGTCGGTCGCGGGGAGAAGGTCAAAAATATCGCCCATATTTTCGCGGATCAGTATATTTCCGTCTTTGCGGTGAAGGGTAATATAGTTGCCGTTCTTTTCCAGGTATAAAATCTCGTTGATCCTGACCCGGTAGGTTTGGGGACCGCTCTTAATAAAGACGGCGGCGTCTTCGTCCGGACCGGTGGGGTTCTTTGCCGATAGCACTGCCGCGGCTTTATTTATTGCCATCAGGAAGCGTTCGAAGGTGACAGGTTTCAGGAGGTAGTCCAGTGCGTTGAGCTCATAGCTTTCAACGGCGTATTGGCTGTAGGCGGTGGTAAAAATGATCATCGGTCTTGGTGTCAGGGTTTGCAGCAGCTGCATTCCGCTGATATCCGGCATATTGATGTCGAGGAAGATCAGGTCGACCTTTTCGCGGTTGAGAAAGCCGATCGCCTTGAGCGGTTCGCGGAAGGTGGCCTTGAGACTGACCAGGCTGATCTTCTGGCAATACCGTTCGATCACCTCGAGGGCCTTTGGTTCGTCGTCGATGGCTATACAGGTCATCATGAGCAATCTATTTCGAGTTTGACTGTAAATTTACCGTTGCCCTTGTTGATCAGCAGCTGGTGTTTGGTCGGGTAGGCCAGCTCGAGTCTTCGCCTGACATTCTCGAGTCCGATGCCGCTGATCTCCATATCCATTTTTTTGATAGAGCTGTAGTCGGTGTTGACGCAGGTAAATGTCAGCTGCTGGCCGGAGATGTCGAGGGCTATTTGTATTACCGCTCTCTGTCCTATGGCGGCGCCGTGTTTGAAGGCATTTTCGACAAAGGGGATAAAGAGCATTGGTGCGATAGTGATATCGGCGGTTGGGCGGGCGTGGTCGAATGTTACCGTTATTTCCCCATCGGCATAGCGCAGCTTGTTGAGGGTGATGCATTCTTCCAGATAGGTGATCTCTTTGATTAGGGGAACGCTTTCCTCGTTGCTATCGTACAGCATGTAGCGCATCATCCCGGAAAGTTTTGAAATGCCGTCGGCGAGCTCATCGTTTCCCTTGCCTTGCGCCATGGAGAACAGGTTGTTTAATGTATTGAAGAGGAAATGCGGGTTGATCTGTGATTTAAGGAACTTGATCTCTGTGCTCAATTGGTTCGCCTGGAGCCGGCTCTGGATGAGGGCGCTTTTTGCCCATTCATTCAGAAAGAAATAGGCGATAGCTATGCCTTGTATGACGAGGAAAGCGAGAAGGATGATGGACTGTATGTGCTGCCAGTCGGTGGTCATGAAGCTGATGGCGCCGACACGGGGAGAAGAGCCAGGAAGCAGAGCGTCGGCCTCTCTTGTTGCGTCGGAGCTTACCGGGCTCCTTACATTGTCCCTTACTATAGAGCCAAACAGGCTGTCCCTTCGTGTGTTGTCCGGGTGCGCGATCGGGTGCCTAAATCCGGGCGGCGGTTCGGGGATCGGGTTTGCCTGATCGAAAAGGGGTCCGACAACAAAGTAATTGGCGCTGAATATCATTATGAACCATCCGGCGCCTATCGCCAGTCGGACGATGCCCTTTTTATACCGGATCAATTTCCGGAATACCCAAAATATATTGCCATAAAAGAGTAGGGTCAGGAAGGCGAGGATAACATACACATAGGGGGCGACGGGTTTGTCTTCATACGTATCTCTGAAAAAAAGTGGGCCCTTGTGGTAAATGTGAATATGCGAGCTATTCAATGAAGTAAGCACATAAAGAACGCCTGCCCAAAACACCAGGTGGAGCAATGTTTCTATCCAAAGTCTTTTTGTAGCCTGCATAGTAACAAAGATAAAATATCGCGCTTGTCCTCAAAGAATTAGGTGTTTAAATGCCCGGATGGACAGCCAAACAAGGTCTTTTTGCAATCCCGGATCACAAATAGGCGGTTTTCGACTATGACAAGCGCATGTTTGCACCAAGGTTTTCGGCGAGAGGTGTAAGGGGGATAATATTGTCGAAAAAGAACCATGAAAAAGCAATTATTATTCGCCGCCAGTCTGCTTGCGGCATGTATAAGCGCCGGAGCGCAAAAGGCCGATACGGCGTGGTTGATGGTGCATTATAAATTCACTCATGTCAGGGATACTGTGAACCGGGAGCACCCGTACACGGAGAACACGGTGTTGTTCGTTGGAAAGAGGGCGAGCGCTTACCGGAGTTACGATGGGCTAATGGCCGACCAACAGTTCAAAAAGGCCTGGGCCGAAGCGGCTGCCAACAGCCCGGATGGGCACATCAATATCAACCGCCGGGGTGCAGGTTCCCGCGTTCAATACTATGCCTACCCGGGGGAGAAGAAGTTGTTCACAAAAGATGTGCTGATGGTCAACGAATACCTCATAGAGGGATCCTTGCCGGCCATTGAATGGAGGATCAGCGGTGACACGGCGAGTTTTGGCGGGCTGCACTGTCAGAAAGCTACCGGCCATTTTAGCGGCCGGGACTATATTGTTTGGTTTTGTCCCGATCTGCCGGTACATACCGGGCCCTGGAAATTGAACGGCCTGCCGGGGGTGATCGTAGATGCACGCGACACAAAAAATGAAGTGGTATTTGCCTTTGACGGCGTAGAAAAGACGGCACCGTCGCAGTCAAAAGACGAGTCGCTGGCTGGCAATAAGGATGACAAGGATCTCCCGCCGATATTGCGGGGGTTAAATGATGACGTGAATCTGATCCAGCCGCCGGCTTCCTTAACGAAGGCGACGCAGAAGGAGTTCGATAAGTTGCGGGTGGCCATGGAGAAGGACCCCGCTGCGTTTGCGCAAGCCATTAATGCTGCTAACAGCCGGAGCGGAGGTCCTAAAATGGATCAGGTCATGGTTGGTCCGAAACGTGTGGGGCCCGTCGTGAATAACCCCATAGAATTGGCCGAAAAATGAGGCAGGGGCTTATAAGAGTTATGGGCCTGGCGGTTGTCGCATTATTGGTCAGCAATACGGCTATTGCGCAAATGATAAGGGGCACGGTGAGGGACAGCGCCGGGCGGGCTGTCCCTTTTGCTACGATCAACCTGAAAAGATCGGGTAATAATAGTGTTATTGCTTATGCTGTTACGGATGTCGGCGGCGCTTATGGTTTGCGGGTGCCTGTCGACACGCTTTTAAACGGACTGGTTATCGAAGCGACGAGCATAGGTTTCAAAACCCAGCGCCGGCCGATAGTGGGCAATGATCATGCCTATGATTTTACGTTGGCTGTCTGGGCGAACCAGCTAAAGTCTGTCGAGATCAAAAGCAGCCGGCCCGTCTTGCGGATGCATGGCGATACGCTTGGCTACAGGGTGTCCGAGTTTGCCGGTGCGCAAGACAGGGTGATCGGGGACGTGATCAAAAAACTGCCGGGCATAACGGTTGGTACTGACGGAACGATCTTTTATAATAATAAGCCGATCTCGAACCTTTATATAAATGGCGACAACCTGTTGGATGATAAATATAATATAGCTACCGCAACGATCCCGCAGGATGTCGTGGAGCAGGTGCAGGTCATACAAAATGATCAGCCGATCAAGGTGCTGCAAAACAAGGTGATGAGCGAGGATGTGGCCCTGAACCTGAACATAAAAAAGGGCGCGAGAATGCAAGTGATCGGACAGGAGAGTCTTGGCGTGGGTTTACCGGGTAATTATGATGTTGACGGCAATGCGATGTTGTTTAAGGACAACTTTAAGGCCATTAATTACCTGAAAGGGAACAACACCGGATTTGACCTGCAGCAGGAGCTGGTTGCGCACAACTCGAACAACTATCAGCAGTCAATTGATAATTTCATGCCGGCTTCATTGCTTTCTCTCGGAACGGTAAACGATCCGGATCTATCCCGGGGAAGGTATTTGTTCGATCGATCGGGACTTCTCAACCTCAATAACCTGGTCAAATTGCGCAACAGCACGCAGTTGAAGGTAAACGCCTGGTATTTCCATGACAGTCAGCGGCAGGATTTCAGCCAGCAAAGCACGATCTTTTTACCTGGTGACACCGTCCGGTATAATGAGACCCAGCACAACAGATACCAGCCCGATATCCTGCATGGTCAGGTGACGCTGAATATCAACAGGGACAACTATTATCTTAATGATGTCTTAGTGGTGGATGAGAACAGGTCTGCTTATCACTCGTCGCTGAACACGAGCGGCGCGACCGTCGAGCAGGTGCTTCATGATAAGCAGGTGAGCTTCTCGCATGAGTTGAACCTGATAAGGT
>JAFDYE010000863.1 GCA_018267585.1 Bacteroidota bacterium | reverse complement strand
TAGGTACCTGCAAGAATATCGACCACCGAAGCCCCCATCGGCGTCGGACGCTCATCCCTGTTATTGCTCAACCAGGTCAGCCCCGACAAGGCCTGCACCAACAGATCCTGCCCCGGCAGGTCTTTCCAGGGCCCCTCCGAACCGTAGCCGCTGACCTCCCCATAGACGATCCTGGGATTCAACGCCTTCACAGTCGCATAGTCCAACCCTATCCGCTCCATCACCCCCGGCCGGAAATTATGAAGGACCACATCCGCCTGCCTTATCAGCTTCTTCACCTTTTCCAGGTCATCCGTATTCTTGAGATCAGCCGCATAACTCTGCTTGTTGCGGTTGATCGCATGAAAAATGGTCGACTCCCCCTCGATCCGCGTATCGGAAACATATAGCTGCCGGCAGATATCCCCCGTCCCGGGCTTCTCGATCTTGATCACCCTCGCCCCCATATCCGCCAGACGAAGACCAGCCGAAGGCCCCGAGAGGAACTGACTGAAGTCAACCACAATTATATCCTGCAATAGATTCATCTTCTCATTTTAATAATTCCATCACTATCTTTTCATTATCCTCTCCCAATCGCGGAGCGGCCTTCTCCGAGAACAACCGCTCCCCATTGATCCGTATCGGACACCTGGTCGTCAGCAGACTCTTACCCCTCTCCGTCGTCACCGCCTGCTCCATACCAAGCACCTTATACCCTTCATGCGCCGTCAGCCGCTTCCAGTCCAGCACCTCCATCGCCCACATATCCTCCGCGTGCAGCCGCTCGAGCCAATAGGCCGAAGACTGCTCCACCAAATGCTGCGACAGCAGCTGCTTTATCTCGTCCCGGTGGCTGAACGCCTGTCCCTGGTCATAAGCCGCCAGCTCCGCCGCATCGATGGCCCGCGCCAGCTGCGGAATGTTCACCATGGCAATGGCAATAAACCCGTCCCGCGTCGAATAGATGCCATAGGGAGCGCTCAGCAGCGGATTCCCGTTGCTGTAACGGCTTCGCCTCGGCAGCTGCCCGCTGCTATGATAGGTAGTCAGGAACTCGAATTGAAAGTCCAGCAACGACTCCATCATGCTGATCTCCACCAGCGCACCCTTCCCCGTCCTCTGCCGGCGCACCAGGGCCGCCAGTATCCCCTGCACCAGCTGGGCGCCGCAAAGACTATCGGCGATCGAAAGCCCGAATGGCATGGGGTTGTCCTTCTCATTGCCCGTCATATAGGCCAGTCCGCTCATCGACTGCAGCAACAGGTCCTGCCCCGGCAGGTCTTTCCAGGGCCCCGACGTACCATAGCCGCTGATAGCGCCATAGACGATCCCGCCATTGATCGCCGCAACATCCCCATACCCCATCTCAAAACCTTCCATCACACCCGGCCGGAAATTATGGGTCAGCACATCAGCCCTCGAGATCAGCTTCCGGATGACCGCCCTGTCCTCGGGAGACTTCAGATCGGCCGAAAAACTCTCCTTATTACGATTGATCGTATGGAACAACAAAGAGTCTCCATCGACCCATAAATTCTTTATCGAAAGCCGGCGACAGGCATCTCCCACACCCGGCCGCTCGATCTTGATAACACGGGCACCCAGGTCCGCAAGCCGCAGACCGGCCGAAGGCCCGGATAGATACTGGCTGAACTCCAGTACAGTTAGTCCGTTCAAAGGTAGCTGGTTCATACAAAAAGGTTTATTGGACTGTTTTTACTCACCCTGTATAGCTCGTTCATCTTGTCGATCGCCCTGCCGGCATCGAGCCCACCCCCCAGATAATCCTGCACAGGGTCCCCCGCATGATCCTGGAAATACAGATAGCCGTCATACCGCGGCCGCACATACCCCCGCTCCATCGCAGGCAGAACAGTATAGAAATAATTATGCGTCAGCCGGTTCGCCCGGTCATTGGTCCAGGCCAGCCGGTGCCCCGGCTGCCCGCCGTGCTCCATATAAAAGGTCGACTGCACCTCCGGCGAGACTATCCATCCGGCAAAGGCCAGCGCCTCTTCCCGATACCGGCTAAAGGCCGACACAGCCAGGCCCGTCCCGCCGATCGTGCTCCTCAGACGCCCCTTGCCAAATCGCACCAGATCCGCATAGACCAGGCGCCGCCGGGCGTATCCGTCTCTCGAATAATTGGAATAGCCATACGCAAAGGGACAATACCAGTATTCGTCGGTCGTCGTCATATACTCGGCCACCGCGATAGGATTGGCTTTGAAAAATTTTTGGTCGATCAGCGAATACAGCTCGCGCATCGTCTCCAGGGCCGCTCTTGCCGTCGCCCCATCCACCACTTCAGTTTCCTGCTGAAAAGGACGGGTCCCATGCGCGATACAGAACATATAGAAATTCATCAGCAGATCGATCGGAATAGCAGGAACGGCCAGCCGGCCCAGCCGCGCAATATGCAGCACCTCTTCCCAGGTCTCGGGAACCCGCAAACCCGCCGCCTGCAACAGATCAACACGACAACTCGCCACAGGCGTCGCCGCATCGATCGCCAGGGCCCACTGGTGCCCTCCATAATGGTAGCTGGGATGAGAATAGCCGACAGATCCCTCTGCTTGCCCCTTCATAAAAGCTTCCGCCATATGAACATCCAGCGGTAGCACACAATTCAGCGCCGCCGCCCTCCCCACCCAGGGATGATCGATGATCAGCAGGTCGTATTCTTCGGTTAGCTTCTCGATGGGATAGTCAGCGAACTGTTGTAAAGTCCTTTTCTCCCACCTGATGACCACATCGGGGAACAGCTCTGACCATCGCTGCGCTGCAGCAGCCAGCGGCGTAAAGCCCCGGCTATGCCCCCAGGTGATCCCCTTCAATTCTCTCATAGCGCTCGTTTTTGCACCAACAGTATATGCTCACACACCAGGACAACCTCCCGGTGCTGATTATAAGCCTCCACCTGCTCGACAACCAACCCAAACCCCGGCTTCTTATGATCCGATTTACTCTTGATCTTCACATCCACCCTGATCGTATCCCCGATAAATACCGGCTTGACAAAACGCAGCCGCTCATAGCCATAGGTCATCGCCACCTCGTTGATCTCACCGGCGGTAAGCCCTACAGCTATGCTGAATACAAGGGTGCCATGCGCCATCCTCCTCTGAAAAGGCTGCGTCTTACACCACTCTTCGTCCATATGATGCGGGAAAAAATCGCCGGTCTGACCGGCGTGAATGACGATATCCGTTTCTGTTATCGTGCGACCCATCGTCTGCCGGCTCTGCTCCGGCTCAAATTCATCAAAATACTTCTTCACCAGCTTTCATTTTAGCAAATAATCGTTCCGATATGCTTTGAAAGCCCAAGTTACAGGCAGACCCTCCGGTGAGCAATGTCACCTTTCACTATTTTGATGGAATATATTACTACGGAACCTCCCGGAGTGCCCCACCCTACTTCTCAAACACCAACCCCTCCGCGCTCGCCCCCATCCCCTCCAACAAACCCGCCACATCCTTCACCATCTCATCCGGGCCGCAGATATAGAACGGCTGCTTAAAATTCTTCACATTCCGGGTCAAAAACCCCTGATCGATCCTTCCATATTCATACCCACCCCGGATCTCCCTGCTCAAAATAAAATGCGCCCCATCCCCCAGGATACCCCGCAGCTCATCCTCCTGGATCACATCCCCGGCCGTACGGTTCGAAAAATACAACGTATTGCCCGCCGCCATCCCCGTACGACGCAGCTCCCTCAATATCGCCAGGAATGGCGTGATCCCCGCCCCACCGGCAATAAAACAACCCGGCCCCCGGTAATCGATCGCCCCCCAGACATCGTGCAGCAACAATTCATCCCCCGGCTCCAGCTGATGCAGCAGATCGGTCACCCCATGATGATCGGGATATCGCTTGATCGTAAACTCCAGGTATGGGTCATCCGTCAGGCAGGTGAAGGTGAACGGCCTTCGCTCATTCTGCCACCCCGGCCTGTTCACACATACATCCGTAGCCTGCCCCGGACGAAAACTATACCCCTCCGGCTTCTCCATCCGGAACCTTTTTACATTGTGCGTCACCTGCCTGGTCTCCAGCAACCGTACGACAAATTCCTGTTCCATAGCTGTATTATTTTGTAATTCAAGATCCCCCAGTCCTCCCCACTCAAACCGGGCCAATCCACTTATTCCAAATCCCCGAACCCCCCACTAAACCCAGGCCCATCCACTCATTCCAAATCCCCGATCCCCCCACTAAACCCGGGCCATCCATTCACTCAAAATCCCACCAATCCGAGTTCGGATAAAAATGCCCCAACACCACCGGCTGCCCGATCATCGGCACCGTAATATGCTGCCCCGCCTTCCCCGCTGCCGCCACTACCTCCTTCACCGACTCATTCCAGGGATGCAGCGCCAGCGAAAACTTCCCCCAGTGCACGGGCATCAGCTTCTTCCCCCCAAGATCCCGCGCAGCCTGCACCACCTGCGGAGGGAACATATGTATCTTCGGCCAGTACTTCCCATACTGCCCGCACTCCAGGAGCACGATATCAAAAGGCCCGCACAGACGGCCGATCTCCTTAAAATGTTCCCCATAACCCGAATCCCCACCCAAAAACAAACTGTACCCTCCCGTCTTCAGCACGAACGACGACCACAAGGTCTGATTCCTCTTCAGACTCCTTCCCGAAAAATGCCGCGCCGGCGTCGCCATCAGCGATAGATCATCCCCCCTTTTCCACTCCCCCCACCAATCCGTTTCCGTGACCTTGTTCATATCAAAACCCACGGACTCCAGCTGGCTCCCCCCCCCCAGCGAAGTAACAATATGCCCTACCCTGTCCTTCAGTCGCAG
>JAFDYE010000862.1 GCA_018267585.1 Bacteroidota bacterium | reverse complement strand
TTTGTTGGAAAATTTTTTTAGATAGAGAAAATTATTTTTAATATTGTGTAGGGAAATTTATTTCCCGGTACTTACTAACCCATCCATATATTGAAAGCCCGGTTTCGCACCGGGCTTTTTCTTTGTAACAACTCTCTGAAACGTGCATCAGTACTACGTTATATACAAACCCTTTCAGGTCCTCTCGCAGTTCACCTCCCAGGAAGGGAAGAAAACATTGAAGGATCTCTTCCCGGTGCCGGCAGACGTTTATCCCGTCGGCCGGCTGGATTTCGACAGTGAAGGGCTTCTGATCCTGACCAACGACACGGCTCTCAATCACCGTCTGCTGAATCCCCGGTTCGCTCACGACCGGGAATACTGGGTGCAGGTAGAAGGAGCCATCACGCCTTCCGCCCTCCATCAGCTGGAGACCGGCGTGACGATCGCTATCGACGGCAAAAGCTATCGGACCAAACCCTGTACAGCAACAGCGATGGAGACGGAGCCGCCCGTGCCGCAGCGTCACCCGCCGATCCGCTATCGGGCGCAGATACCCACGAGCTGGATCCGGATGATCCTGCGCGAAGGCAAGAACCGGCAGGTACGTAAAATGACCGCACAAGCCGGTTTCCCGACGCTGAGACTCATCCGGCACCGTATCGAAGGCGTCACCGTCGAAGGGCTGAACCCGGGAGAAATGCGACCGCTGAAAAAGGCGGAGATCTATTCGTTGCTGTTTGCCGAAAGGAATCACTAACTTTCCATCACAAATTCACCATTATGCTCAAATCGATGACCGGCTTCGGTCGTGCAGAACAGACAGTAGGAGACAAGACATTTCAGGTAGACATCAAATCCCTCAACGGGAAACAGTTCGAGCTGCAATTAAAGCTGCCCGCCTTTTTGAAACCATTTGAGTTTTCGATCCGCAAACTGCTCTCCGACAAATTAGGTCGCGGGTCGCTCGACTGCACGATCAGTCTCAAGCAGACCGGCAACGCCAAGCCCGTAAGCATCAATACCGACCTCGCAAAAGCCTATTACCGGGCGCTGGCGGACCTCTCCAACGAACTAAACCTCGACCCCTCCAATATACTCTCCACTTTGGTGAAGCTGCCCGAAGTGATCACCCCCACCAGCGACACGCTGACGGACAAGGAATGGCAGGAGTTCGAGACGGTCATCCTCTCCGCTATCGATGACCTCAACGCCCACCGGCTCAACGAAGGCGCCTCCCTGGAAGAAGACCTTCTCCTCCGGATCGGGAATATCCTGAAACACCAGGAAGACGTGGTAAAGCTCGAACCCATGCGTCAGCAGAAGATACGCGAAGGCCTTAAAAAACTCCTGGAAGAGAACGTCGGAAAGGAAAACTATGATCCCAACCGCCTCGAGCAGGAGCTTATCTACTATATTGAAAAAATAGACATCAGCGAAGAGCAGGTGCGGCTAAAGAACCACTGCGACTATTTCAGGTCGATCCTGAAAGAGCAGGAAGAAGGCAAGGGCAAAAAACTATCCTTTATCCTCCAGGAGATCGGACGCGAGATCAATACGACCGGGTCGAAAGCCTATGATTCCACCATCCAGCAGTGCGTGGTATTGATGAAAGACGAGCTGGAAAAAGCAAAAGAACAGGTTCTGAATGTGTTATAGTTTGCGGCGAACGCGCAATCCGAAAATCCTATTATTTTTGTACAAACGCGTCTCTTGAAAAATATCCTCTTATTTCTTACAGCCGCAGGCTGCCTATGCTGGTCTTCATGCTCCGTCCCATCCGGCGTCTTTGAAAAAGACGTAACCATACCCGGACAGCAATGGGCAAGCAGCTTTAAACCGACCATCAATTTTGATATTTCACCCGCCGATACGGCCGGCCTCTATAACGTCTATATCGTTTTACGGCATACCGACGCCTACAATTACAACAATATCTGGATAAGAGGGACGGTCAGGACCCCGGGAGATACGGTCGGAAAAAGCGAACGCTATGACCTATCCCTCGCCGACAACGAAAAAGGCTGGAAGGGTTCCGGAATGGACGATATCTTCGAAGACCGGATATGGATCCAGCAGCAGACCCGGTTTAACCGGCCGGGCAGCTACTCCTATACCCTCGAACAGATCATGTGGGATGATCCGCTGAAGAACGTCCTCAACGTCGGTATCCGCATCGAGCGGGTTCCCTGACAGGGGCCGGGTCAGCCGGCTATCGGAAAAGGGGAGAGTCCGATCAATTCAATCGCGGCACTATGCTATTCAAAAAGAAAAGGCTGGCCGTCGCCACCACCGTCTACTGGATACTGCTGGCCTATATCATCACCGGACTGGCCTGGTGGTTCATCGCCCTGCAGACCACCAATCACCAGATGACCGAATACCGGCTGCGGCAGCTGACCATGGACGACCCGCATTATGAGGCCCGGGCCGAGGCCATCCTGAACGAACAGGACCGGAAGACCGCCGGGTACATCGGGGAAGGCAGCACCTTTCTGCTGCTTATCCTCCTTGGAGCCATCTTTGTCTACCGGGAAGTGAGACGCCAGATACGCCTGCAGCTGCAACAGCAGAATTTCATGATGGCCGTCACCCACGAGCTAAAAACACCCATCGCCGTTACCAAGCTCAACCTCGAAACCCTCCGGAAACATAAATTAGACGAGGCAAAACAACAAAAGATGATCCAGGCCGCCCTGCAGGAGACCAACCGGCTGGATACCCTCGCCAACAACATCCTCGTCGCCTCCCAGCTCGAAGTAGGCGACTATATACAGGCCAAAGAGCCGCTCGATCTCTCCGCACTGGTCGGACACTCGCTGCACGACTATCGGGCGCGATTCCCCGAACGCCGATGGGAAGACCATATCGAACCCGGGATCAGCGTCGTCGGCGATAATATGCTCCTGCAGATGCTGGTCAACAATCTTGTCGAAAACGCCATCAAATACTCCCCCCGTGAAGGGATGATCACCGTCACACTGAATAAAAAAGGACGACATGCCTGCCTGTCCGTGACCGACGAGGGCCAGGGCATTCCCGATGACGAGAAGAAAAAGATCTTCCGCAAATTCTACCGCGCGGGCCAGGAGGCCACCAGGAAGACAAAAGGCACCGGACTGGGACTCTATCTCTGCCGAAAAATAGCCGAAGACCATAAAGCTGTCCTTAAAGTGACGGACAATTCGCCCGTTGGGAGTATTTTTACCGTAATATTTTAGCCATGAGCTCAAAGAAATCCATCTTACTGGTAGAGGACGAAGAGAACCTTCACGAAGCCCTCAAGCTGAACCTCGAGCTGGAAGGCTACGAAATCACTTCGGCATTCGAGGGCACACAGGCGCTGAAGGCCATCCAGACGGAGTATTTTGACCTCATCATCCTCGACGTCATGCTCCCGGGGATCGACGGCATCAGCATCGCCGAGACTATCCGGGTCCAGAACAACGACGTGCCCATCCTTATCCTGAGCGCGAAAAATGCCAGCGCTGACCGGGTGCTGGGTCTGAAAAAAGGAGCAGACGACTACCTGACCAAACCCTTCAACCTCGAAGAGCTGCTGCTCCGTATCCACAAGCTGATCGAGAAGAACAAGAAGATGCAGGAGAAGGAATCATTTGGCGACGTCTATACGTTCGGAAGGAATACCATCGACTTCAAAGCGCAGGAGGCCACGACGAAGGACGGCGACCGCATCCAGCTGAGCAAGAAAGAGGCCATGCTGCTAAAGCTGCTCATCGAGAACAAGAATGAAGTGGTCACGAGGGAAAAGATCCTGCAGGCCGTCTGGGGGTACAATGTCTACCCGACAACACGAACCATCGATAACTTTGTGCTGAATTTCAGGAAATACTTCGAGGAGGACAGCCGGCACCCGAAATATTTCCACTCCGTGAGGGGGGTAGGGTATAAATACACGGAATAAAGTCGCTGCTCCGCCTGTCGCCTCCACCTTGCCCGGCATCAGGCCAGCCGATCAAGCATCCACTCGGACTGACGCAGCAGCTGCTGCATATTGTACCGGTCATAGGCCGGCGTATAAAGATTCATCTCGCACTCGCTGAGTATATTCTCCAACGATAGAAGGGCCGATTCATTCCAGCCCCTTATCTGCAACTGACGGATGCTGTTCTGTTTGTTGAGCTCGCTGGCCGGCAGGTTGAGCTTCCTGGCGATCGCTTTCCAGATAGCCCTGTTCACTTCCCGGTAAAAACCCTTGGGGTCTCCCTCTTCGAGCAGACGACGGGCATCCTGCAGGGGATCGACTGCCGGCGCCTCAGGGACATAGCTGTTGCTGGCCATTCCCGGCGTATCCGGCGTGGCAGCCTTCTCCAGGGCCTGTCGCTCGCGTTCAGCAGCCTGTGCGGCCTCCCAGGGCGCTATAGGGGCATTTCCCCGATTGGCGCCGACCGGGACCCTTGGTTTTTCGGCGTCAGCCTTCGACGTCTCGTCCGCCTTTTCCTCTTTGGCTGCTCCGCGGGTCTTCCTCAACCGAAGATTCTGGCGCCAGAAATAGACGGCAACTCCGGATATGAGCATAACGGCAAAGATCCATTCCAGGTGATCGAAGATAAATTCGCCCACCCGGTCCGTCAGGGATTGCCGGGCTACCGTGACAGCAACGGCGCCCGTCGCGGGAGCCGGATGGCCTTTTCTAACGGCGGGCGTCACCTGTATTTCCTGCGGCTCGCCGCTGGCCGACCGATAGGTCTGGGTAGCCGGATCGAAAAAGGAAAAGCTCACTGCCGGTATGGTGTAATGACCGGGGTCTCTTGCCGTAAAAACATAGTCAAAAGACTTGGAGCCGCTCATCGGAACCGTCGTCTTGTTGACATCTTCCTTTGCCGTGGGCTCGAAGGATTCAAAACCGGTGGGCCAGTTGACCGTCGGCGCGGTGATCATTGGAATATTCCCCTTCCCCCTGACGACGACGTGGAGGGTCATCTCATCCTGCGCCGCGACAGTCTTGTTGCCAAGCGAGGTCTCGACCGAAAAATTGCCTACGGCTCCATTAAAGCCGGCAGGCTTGTTCTCGGGGAGGGGCTTGACGGCAATGGTCACCGGCTTGGTATCCAGCGTCACATTCTCCTCCACTTCCGGACCATAGCTATTGTCGTCCATCATCTGGTCGAGCAGGTCCTGCAGACTCCCCCCGCCATGGCGTTCCTGGTGACCGCCGCCCCTGACAAAATGCACCGTATTCTCCACTTCCACCGGGTCCAGATTGATATTGCCTGCCTGCAGCGGGATCAGCTGCGTCTTGCGGATGATGTGGACGGTATAGGCCTTGCCATTCAGCTTCTCTACAGACACCGGGTCGGAAGCCGGATCTACCATGTCGTAGACGCTGAACCCATTTAGCGAAGGTCTTTTTGTGATGCGGGATTCACTGCTTACACGCGTATATAGCTTGTATGTCGCCACTATGGGCTCACCCACAAAACAGCTGTTCTTGTCGACCTGTACCTTGAGGAATAAATTCTTGCGGATCTTCTCTTTGACATTCTCTCCGGGGCGGAGAATATAGTCGCGGTCGACGTCACGCGGCTCGGCCGGACCAAAAGGATCTGTACCAAAGGGCTGAACGAAGGGATTACCCCCACCCATACCTGAATTGCCCTTTCCATTGCCATTCCCCGATGAGCCGCCACCGCCGGAATGAACATTGATGGTCACCGCGTTAGAGCGCATCGGACGACCGTCCACCGTGGCAGATGCGCCTCCAATGGTGAACTTGCCGGTCCGGACGGGCTGCAGCACAAAGGAAAGCCCCTTGTACTGGGACATCGCACCATTGACAATGCTCATTCCGCTGGACTGAATGGGTCCCTGCACAACCTGGAAACCTGAAAAATTCGGGGGCGTCAGCTCGTCTATCTGCTTGGCATTCTCCACCACATACTCCAGCTGCAGATAGTCCTTCTGTCCGATGTCCTGGCTGCTGACCACCGTGGTGAACTTCACCTGTCCGGACGCAAAAAGTCCCGGAACCAGGGCTATCCAAAAAAACAGCGAAGAGCGTACAACTGTGGCGATAATGGTTGATTTTATAGGTCTTACCGGCTTCATATCACGCTATACAAATATAAAGCTTGAATATGTTAAAGATCTCCCAATTGGGGCCGCAGCAGGATCTCCTCTACAGTAGCCTGCGGCGACAGCCGGCTGGCCGCATAGATCATGTCCGCCACATCGGCAGCTTCCATTATACGCTGAGGATCAACGCCACTACCTATCCACGAGTCGGTATAAGCGGCACCCGGATAGACGGCCGTCACCTTGATGCCGTGCGGCTTCATCTCGTCCCGGAGGTTGGCCGATAAGCCCGCCAGCGCATATTTGCTGATACTGTAGGCCCCCCCGTTCGGGTAGGCCTTGAGGGAAGCAACCGAGCACATATTGAAAATATGCCCCTTCTTTCTGGCCATCATCCCCGGTAAGAGCAGGCGGGTCAGGTGGTAGGCACTATAGAGATTGACGGCGATCAACTCCTCAAGTGCGCCATCCGGCTCGTCCGAAACGTTGCCGGGAATGAACCGGCCGGCATTGTTGACCAGGACGTCAACCGGAATTTCTTGTCCCAGCACCCAGGCGCCGAATGCCTGCGCCTGGTCTTTTACGCCCAGGTCGAAGGCGGCAGACCGGATGGTCACCGACGGATAGCGGGAGCCCAGCTCGTCCCGGGTGGCAGACAGGGCGGCTTCGTTGCGCGAACAAAGGCACAGATCATATCCGCCCGCGGCAAATTTCTCCGCGACGGCCTTTCCCAGTCCCCTTGATGCGCCGGTGATGATACAGTTCATAATTGGTGTTAAATTGCGGCATGCAATATAAACACCTTTTCTTCGACCTGGATCATACCCTGTGGGATTTTGAGGCAAATAGCCGGCTGACGCTGCGAGAGCTGTTCTACTCTATGGGGCTGGAGGCAAAGGGGGTCGACGATTTCGACCTCTTCCACCGCCGCTACAGCGCCCATAACGAAAAGCTGTGGGACCGTTACCGGAAGGGCTTTATCAAGGTGGACGAGCTCCGCTGGAAGCGTATGTGGCTCACCCTTCTCGACTTCAAGATAGGGGACGAGACCCTCGCCCGGAGCATGGACGTACAATTCATCGAGGGCCT
>JAFDYE010000861.1 GCA_018267585.1 Bacteroidota bacterium | reverse complement strand
TTGGGGAATGGCGGGCACAATGACGAGCCTGGTGAACAATACGGCGCCGACAGAGGCACTTCCGAATAGCAATCCAGTTCTGATGCTAACCAACCCCTTTCTATGGCTTTTCCAGGCTCCGACCAGGCTTGACATCCCAACAATAAATAGAGAATAGGAGGTTGCCGTCGTTGGCGTTATGCGAAAAAGATAAACAAGCACAGGAACTGTGAGAATGGAGCCTCCGCCGCCGATTAATCCCAATGATATGCCGATCAGTACGGAGGCTAGATATCCTGCTATATCCATGGTAAATTTTTGACAAAAGTCATAACGATGCAGAAATTGAAGCGTGACAAATGTCACGCCCTGACTTTTTTCATATTAGCCTCAGTTGTCCTTACATTTGTCGGAAGAAAGCTGACTGATCATGATCGACGAACAACTATTAACGAGACTCTTCCCATCCTTCGAACCGCTGCTGATAAAGAATATGGCTGAAAAATCGGAGATACGGGAGATACCCGCCGGGGAATTGCTGATGAAAACCGGTCAGAACATCCGGTCCACGACGATTGTAACCACAGGGTTATTGAAGATATTCCGCGAGGACGAGGAAGGGGGAGAGTTTTTCATGTACTATCTTGGACCAGGCCAGGCCTGCGCATTGTCGATGATCTGCGCGACCAAGCAAGAGACCAGCCAAATCATGGCCCGGGCTATGACAGATACGGAGATCATCAGTATTCCTCTCGAATATATGGACAAGTGGATGACTGAATATAAAAGCTGGTACCATTTTGTGCTCGAGTCCTACCGGTCCCGGTTCGAGGAAATGCTCGTCACGGTCGATCAGATTGCCTTCAGGCATATGGATGAGCGGCTGCTGTTCTATCTCCAAAAACAGCAGGACACTTTAAAGACCCGACGTTTGCCGGTCTCTATCACCGAAATTGCCAGTGATCTGAATTCTTCACGGGAGGTCATTTCCCGGCTGCTCAAAAAACTGACAGACCGGGGGAATATCCGGATGGACAAGAATTTTATCGACATCCTACATCTTGATCTTAACGGGTATATCTGAGTGGAAAATAGTCGTCGGGTGCCGTGACTAAAGTCACGGAAGGAGCAAGTTTTCACGGCCATCTTTGTAGTGAAAATCATCATAAGATGGACAATACGCCCTACTATGAAGCGGTTCGAAAATGGAAAGCGGATTCTATACACTTTGAAACCCGCCAAAGGCATCAAAAATAGCAGCTATGAAC
>JAFDYE010000860.1 GCA_018267585.1 Bacteroidota bacterium | reverse complement strand
CCATCATTCGATTCTACGAAGGTACATGGCTATCGTTATGATCCCGATCGGGCGCGGGCTTTGCTGGCGCAGGCGGGGTTTGCGAATGGTTCGGGGCTGCCGGTGATAAAGCTGATGACGATACCGAACTATGCGGATTTTGCCAGTTACATCGCACGGCAGCTGGAGGATGTTGGGTTTCATATCCAGATCGAGGTGGTGCAGAAGAGCCTGTTGCTGGAGGAGACGGCGACGTCGCGCGCGCTGTTCTTCCGGGGCAGCTGGCTGGCCGACTATCCGGATGCGGAGAACTATCTGAGCGTGTTCTATTCGAAGAATCCATCGCCGCCGAATTATACGAGGTTTAGCGATCCTGTCTTTGACCGGCTGTATGAGCGATCGCTGGAAGAGGAGAATGACTCGGTGCGGTATGGGTTATATCAGCAGATGGACCAGCGGGTGATGGATGCGTCGCCGGTGGCGCCGTTGTGGTATGATGAGGTGGTGCACCTGGTCAATCCCAGGGTGTTGGGGCTGGAGGCGAATGCGCTGAATCTGCTGGAGCTGAGGAGGGTCAGGAAATGAGGGCGTGGTGGAGTAAAAAACCGGCCTAGTGGCCGGTCTTTTCATTCTTTTTGAGCTTGTTTTTGAAGACCTTTTCGAATTTCTCTACTTTGGGACGGATCACCAGGTAGCAGTAGGGTTGTGAGCCGTGGGTGTTGTAGTAGTTCTGGTGATAGTCTTCGGCGGCGTAGAAAGCGCCGGCCGGGGTGATCTCCGTCACTATCGGTTTGGGATAGGCGCCTTCCTGGTTGAGCCGGGTCTTATAGTGTTCGGCTTTCTCTTTTTGTTCGGGCGTATGATAGAAGATGGCGCTGCGGTACTGGGTGCCGACGTCGTTGCCCTGGCGGTTGAGCTGGGTCGGGTCGTGGGATTCCCAGAAGACTTCGAGCAGTTCGTCATAGCTGATGACGCCGGGGTCGTATACGACCTGCAGGCATTCGGCGTGGCCGGTGGTGCCGGTGCAGACCTCTTCATAGGTAGGGTTGGCGACGTGTCCGCCCATATACCCGGAAGTAACTTTTATTACGCCTTTCAGCTCCTGAAAGACGGCTTCTGTACACCAGAAGCATCCTGTGCCAAATGTCGCTGTGTCTGTCGTTGCCCCGGTCGGGATATGGTGGGTCCCGGCGGGGATTGTTGCTTCATTGTTCATGCTGCTGTTTTTTAATGGTTTGGCGGCTGATGTGCTGGCGCCGCTGAACGCCAGGGAGGCCGCTATGGATAGGAAGGTCGTGAGAAATTTCATGTGACTCGCAATTTACAAACGGTTGATGCGTAAAATGGTTGGCTGGATGACGTTAAATAGCATTTAACAAAACGTTTGGCCCATTACATAAGAATTTGTAAAGTAACTTAACAAGTTTGCTTACCTTTGCAATATGGAAAGACTAGAACGCGATATTGAGGTGGCGGGGGCGTTGAGGACGGTTATGACCCGGCTCATCAAGCTGTTGCGCCGGGAGACCAAGGATGAGGCGCAGCTTTCGCTGACTGAGCGGTCGACGCTGGGGTTGTTGTACCAGCACGGGGAGCTGCTGCCGTCGGATATCGCCCGGATGGAAAAGGTCACGACCCAGTCTATGTCGCAGATCATCAATCATTTATTTGAGGTGGGGTTTATTCATAGGGCTTCGTCGGGGGAGGATAAGCGGAAGGTATTGCTGTCGCTGACCGCGGCTGGGAGGGCTTCGGTCGAAGAGCGCCGGCACAATAAAGAGGAGTGGCTGGCGAGGGCGTTGTATGAGAAGGCCAGTCCGGAGGAGCGGGAGCTGGTTATGGATGCCCTTACCGTATTAGAGAAGCTGATGGATGAAAAAAAGGAGTTTTAAGATGTCGAAGTTTCCGGTTTTCAGAGCGTTGCAGAGTCGTAATTACAGGCTTTATTTTTATGGGCAGTCCGTGTCGCTGATCGGCACCTGGATGCAGCGGACGGCGGTGAGCTGGGTGGTGTATACGCTGACGCAGTCCCCTTTTATGCTGGGGCTGTCGTTGTTCGCGACGCAGTTTCCTTCCTTTATATTGTCGACGCTGGGCGGTGTCGTCTCAGACCGGTACTGGAAGTGGCGGGTGCTGCTGATCACGCAGGTGGCGTCGCTGGTGCAGTCGGTGCTGATGATGATCCTGGTCTGGTCGGACCATTATAGTGTCTGGGCGATCCTGGGGTTGGGTGTGGTATTGGGCTGTATCAATGCGTTTGATGTTCCGGCGCGGCAATCGCTCGTGTACGATATGATCGAGGACAAGGAGAATCTGTCGAACGCGCTGGCGTTGAACAGCTCGATGGTGAATCTGGCGCGGCTGATCGGTCCGGCGGTTGCGGGAGTGGTTTTGCATAAGTTGGGGGCGCACATCTGCTTCCTGTTGAATTCGGTGAGCTTTCTGGCGGTGATCGGGTCGCTGCTGCAGATGAAGCTGCCGCCGTATGTGAAGACGTTGCGGAAGAAGAATGCGATCGGCGAATGGCGGGAGGGGCTGGTCTATTTGCGTAATACGCCGGGGATAGCGATGCCGATATTGATGCTGGCGGCGATGAGCCTGCTGGTCATTCCATATAGCACCCTGATGCCGATATATGCCAAGGTGATCTTTCACGGGAATGCGTCTACGTTCGGGCTCATCGATAGTTTTATCGGCATGGGCGCGATCAGCGGGGCCTTGTTCCTGGCGACGCGGGTAGGCGGGACGAATGAGAGCCGGAAGAGGATACTGCGGAACAATACCCTGATCTTCGGGTTTGGTCTGATCGGGTTCTCGTACATGACCTCGTTCCCTATTGCGATGGTATTTGCTATCATTTCCGGATTTGGCATGATGGCGCAGACGACTATGACCAATACGATCATTCAGACGAGTGTGGCTCCTGAGATGCGGGGCCGGGTGATCAGCTATTTCGCGATGTCCTATTTTGGGATGATGCCGGTCGGCAGTCTGCTGGTCGGGACGGTGTCGCAGTATATCAGCGCGCCGATGACCATCCTTTTCGAGGGTATTGCGGCGCTGGTCATCGTGGCGGTGTTCTGGAAGTCGTATCTGAACGCGAAGAACGTCGTAAATGCAACGGAGTCGCAGGTGAGCGAGGTAAGGGAAGCGGAGGTGAACAGGACGAGGGTCGCCTAGTAAAGCGAGCTAAAAATCGTACCTTTGCAGGCCCCGGAGAATTTCTGTGCCGGGGACCTATTTTTATGAAGATTTTTCCCGAATCGGCGCTGGTGCAGCTGGAGTTTGACAAGATCAAGACGCTGCTGGCCCATTTTTGTGAGACGGAATATGCTCACGAAAAGGCGATGGACCTCCGTATCCATACGCGTCGTGAATTTATCGAGCTGGAGCTGAAGCAAACCAATGAGTTCAAGCTGCTTACTCAGAACGGACAGTATTTTCCCAACGATCATACCTTTAATCTTTCGCGCGAGCTCAAGCTGCTGGGGATACCGGGCGCGACGCTTTCTGGCGAGCAGTTCATGCATATCCGGCGGCTGGCAGAGAGCATGAACAGCGTCTTCCGCTGGTTCGATGCCGAGCGTCGCACGGCCTATCCGGCGCTGGTCAAGGTCATCGAGCATACGCATTATGAGAAGAGCATAGTGGCGTCGATCGACGAGGTGCTGGACGAGTCGGGTGTGGTCAGGGACAACGCATCGGAGGAGCTGGCGAATATCCGGATGAGTCTTTACCGGAAGCGCAACGAGCTGCGTCGCGTCTTTGACCGTATCCTTTCTAAATTGGCCAAGGCGGGGTATGTCGCCGACATCGAGGAGTCGTTCCTGAACGGCCGGCGCGTCGTGGCGATCTTCGCGGAGCACAAGCGGCAGGTGAAGGGGATACTGCACGGCGAGAGCGATACGAGGAGGACCTCTTTTATCGAGCCGGAGGAGACGATCGAGCTGAACAACGACGTCTTTTCGCTGGAGCATTCCGAGAGCAAGGAGGTCAACCGTATCCTGCGGGAGCTGACGGCGAAGCTCTCGGTGCATGCCGGGCTGCTGCAGGTGTGGCATGATATCCTTGGAGAATACGATTTTATCCGGGCGAAGGCGAGGCTGGCCAATGACATGAACGGCAACTACCCGTTGCTGATGGACAAGTCGCATATTGTGTTGCGTAATGCCTTCCACCCTTTGCTGTATCTCTACAACCGGAAGGCGGGGAAGACGACGGTGCCGACGAATATCACGCTCAATGAGAAGGACCGGCTGCTGGTCATCTCGGGTCCCAATGCCGGCGGTAAAACGGTGACAATGAAAACCGTTGGGCTGCTGCAGCTGATGATACAGAGCGGGTTGCTGATCCCGGTGCATCCGGATTCGGAGATGGGCATTTTCAAGCAATTGATGATCCATATCGGGGACACGCAGAGTCTGGAGTTCGAGCTCAGCACCTACAGTTCGCACCTGAAGAACATGAAATACTTCATGGAGAATGCGAATGGAAGGACCCTGTTCTTTATCGACGAGCTGGGCAGCGGCAGTGATCCCAATTTAGGGGGCGCGTTTGCCGAGGTGATCCTGGAAGAGCTGGTGCGGAAGCATTCCTTTGGCATCGTGACGACGCACTATCTGAACCTGAAGGTGATGGCGAATAAGACGGCGGGGATCATCAACGGCGCGATGGCCTTTGACGAGACCAATCTCCAGCCCCTTTACAAGCTGATCATCGGCAAGCCGGGCAGCTCGTATACGTTCAGCATTGCGGAAAGGATCGGGCTCGAGCCGCGGCTGATCCAGCGGGCGAGGACGCTGGTGGATGAAGAGCATTTCCGGCTGGACAAGCTGCTCAACAGGACTGAGCAGGATCTCCGTGAGCTCGAGAAGCGGGAGAAGGACCTGAACAAGCTGATGAAGGAGAATGAGAAGCTGAAGAAGGAGATGGAGGCGCTGATCCATCGTGAGCGGCATGACCAGCAGGTCGAGCTGCTGAAGCACCAGAACAAGATCACGGAGGAGCGGATCGCCTATCTGAAGGAGATGGAGCGGAAGCTTCGCCAGATCATTTTCGACTGGAGGAAGGCGGAGGACAAGAATGAGGTGATCAGGCAGATGCAGGCGCTGCTGTTCAAGCAGAAGGAGAAGCAGGTCAATGAGAAGGTGCGGAAGAAATTCGACGCGAAATATACAGAGATAGCCGGTGAGGCGCAGATCGGCAATAAGGTGATGATGAAGAAGAATCACCAGGTCGGGACGGTGAAGGAGATCCGGGGGAAGAAGGCGATCGTGCAGGTGGGGCTGATACCTATTACGGTCGATCTGAGTGATCTGACTGTGGTGCAGGACCGGCCGCTGGAGGAGTCGGCGGGCTAAAAGATCTTTGGAGTGAGGCGGACGTTATTGTGCGCGTCTTGTTAAGGAGGAGTTAAGGGCCGGGAATGTTGAATGGAAGGAGTTGGCGATCTATCTTTGGTCGCAAATCTCTAACGCATGAAAAAATTATTGTTGGCCGCCGCTGTTGCAGCGGGTTCTTTGCTGGCCGGCGCCGCGAAGGCCCAGATAAGCGTATCGATCAATATCGGGCAGCAGCCGTCCTGGGGGCCTGTCGGCTACGATCACGTCGAGTATTATTATATCCCGGATATCCAGTCCTATTATTATGTGCCGAATCATCAGTTCGTGTATCTGAGGGGAGGGCACTGGACCTTTTCCAACGATCTGCCGCCCCGCTATCGCAATTTCGATCTTTACCACTGTCATAAGGAAGTGATCAACGAGCCCCAGGCGTATCTGCGTTATGATGCCCATCGTGCGCAGTTCGACCATTTCCGCGGGGACCCGCACGGGCAGGTGTTCATCCGGGACAGCCGTGAGGAAAGGTACAGGGACCACTGGCATGATCAGCATGAGGCGAATGAGGAGT
>JAFDYE010000085.1 GCA_018267585.1 Bacteroidota bacterium | reverse complement strand
TCGCTTGCTTTGTCCTATCGGATAAAAAGGGGTTGTCTACAATACATTGATAACCTAAAAAATCAATTATTATGAAAGAGTTTGCATTGATCTTCCGGGTAGAAAACGGCCCTACGCCAGATTTATCACCTGCCGAATGGCAGGAGCGGATGACGGGTTGGATGAACTGGATGGGTGGGATAGCCGCGAAAGACCGCCTCGTGAATAATGGGAGCCGCTTGGGAATAAGAGGGTCCAAATGGCTTGGAGCCGGCGGAGTGATATCGGACGGACCTTATACCGAAATCAAGGAGTTCATCAATGGGTACACTATAATTCGGGCGGAATCCAGTGAAGAGGCTGCTGAACTGGCCAAAGGATGTCCGATCCTGTTTGCTCCGGGGGGCTCGGTAGAGGTCCGGCCGCTGGTTGCGCCGGATCATGCAGAATAAGGATGATGACTGACCGGGATTTGATACCGCAACTTTACCGACAGGAGTACAGCAAGATGGTGTCCCTCCTCTGCAACCGGTTTGGAATTGACCAGATCGATTCGGCGGAGGACATCATCTCTGAAACCTTTTTGTCTGCGGCGGAGACCTGGGGGATGAAGGGAATTCCCGATAATCCTGTGGCCTGGTTGTATACTGTGGCACGGAATAATGCGCTGAATGGATTGAAGCACGAAAAGGTTGTTCGCCGTTATGAGAAAGATGCCATGCGGCAGCATGAGGCGGGTGTTGGTCCAGTGGAACCACATATAGAGCCGGACTGGGATGTTTCTGCAGAAGGGATCACCGATGGCCAGTTGCGCATGTTGTTTGCCGTTTGTCATCCGGCGATCCCGATGGAAGCGCAGGTCTCACTGGCGCTTCGGGTGCTTTGTGGGTTTACGATCGAGGAGATTGCACAAGCCTTGCTGACAACGAAAGCCAATATCAATAAGCGGCTTTACCGGGCGAAGTCGACACTGCGGGATAAGGCAATTTCATTGGAAGTGCCGGTTGGTGAGGGCTTTGACGCGCGGCTGGAAGCGGTACTGTTGACACTGTACCTGCTTTTTAATGAGGGATATTATTCAGCGAGCCCGTCGATGGTGTTGCGCAAGGACCTGTGCCTGGAAGCCATGCGGCTTTGTTATTTACTGACAGTACGGGAAGGACTTGTTCGATCCGATGTTTATTCGCTATTGGCGCTGATGTGTTTTCAGGCGTCGCGGTTCGATACACGATTCGATGCGACGGGCAATTTAGTGCTGTATGAACAACAAGACCCCGCATGCTGGGACGGGGAATTGATCAACAGGGGAAATTATTTTCTCGTCCAGGGCTGTGCACGGGGATCCTCTTCACGTTATCATTTTGAAGCGGCCATCGCCTGGTGGCATACGCATCCTGCGGATGAAACCGAAAAATGGACCAATATACTAAGGTTGTATAATCAATTACTGATCTTGCAGTATTCTCCTGTTGCAGCTTTGAACCGAGCCTATGCTTTTTCGCGCGTGTACGGAAAAAGCGCGGCAATACCAGAGGCGGAGGGGCTTGGACTGGAAGGGAATTTGTTTTATCATAGTTTGTTGGGGGAGTTGTATACAGGCGTAGATGAGGCTCAAGCTACGGCACATTTTGAGCAGGCGTTGGAACTCGCGGGGACGGATGCAGAGAAAGCGCTCCTACGGGGAAAATTGAAAGCCTGCATCCATAAAAAATAACGGAAATTAAAAAGCCTTCAAATCTATTGACTTGAAGGCTTCATCTTAGGCTGTGATCCCGCTGGGATCATGATATTTCGTTTGAACCCCTTGTCTAGTCTGTGTTTTGAGGTGGTAAACTTTTCTGTTAACCTCAATGCTAACCTGGGTGAACTGAGCAACTATGAATAAGAACAACTTGATCAAAGATACTCGAATATTGCAAACTAATATTCAAGGGGTTCCATGCTGGTGTGTCGAACCCTTAAAACGCGGATTATATTTTTGGAGAACCGGTAGGCAACTCGATACCGGTGTTTCTCAAAGTCCCGGTAGCTCCCATCATTGTCGGTCTTATATTTATCCGGGCCGTAAATCTCAGGGTTGGGACTCGCTTTCAGGACAGTCTCCGCAATTTCCAGTACAACTTTTGAGGCATTTTTAGGCGAATCTTTACTAATGTGCTTGAATACCTGCCTCATCTGCTTCTGTGACCGCTTCGTCCAAACTACCTCGTACCCTTTCTCTACCATTTCTTTATATGCTTTACAAATTCGTCATGGGTAGTGTATTCCCCTTTTTCAAATTCTGCTTCGGCCTCTTGCAATTCCTGGTTATATTCCTCGATGCTGACACGGTCAGCCTTCGATCCCCTTCCCTTCATAAAGGTCTTGAGCATCTGCAATATGGACTTTTTTTCAGCTTCATCCAGCTGATGTATGTACTGCATTAATTCCTGTTCTAGTGCTTTTGCCATAATCTTAACCTTTGAAACAAATTTACCTATTTTCAAGTGTTTATCAAAATCATCTAACCCCTTGCTTTAGCCTCAGTTAGTTCAATTTTTCTTCCGTCTA
>JAFDYE010000859.1 GCA_018267585.1 Bacteroidota bacterium | reverse complement strand
GGATTGCAGCTTTTGGCCCAATAACCAGTAGATAACAACCGAAGTAAGGACGCCGATCGTGGAGCCCATCAGTACGTCATTCAGGAAATGCTGCCCAAGATAGATCCTCGAGTAGCCCACCGCGACGGCAACCAGCAGATAGACGACGTTCGCCCGCTTGTTCCTCTCCAGCAGGGCCAGCATGGTCGCCAGGGCAAAGACAGAAGTCGTATGTCCGGACGGAAAGCTGGCGAATCCGACATTGGTGACCCCGTTGATGAAATACGCGTACTCCCCCGGGGCAAAATACTGTTTGGGCCTCGGCATGGAAAAAACGTTCTTCAGGATATTGGTCAGCAATGCAGATAAAAGAAAGGAAATAGTGACCAAAGAGGCCTGGGGCCAGCGCCGCATCAGAAGAAAGAGGACGATCACCAGTACGGAAAATGCCCCGTCCCCCAAAAAAGTGACGTATACAAAAAAGCTGTCGAGAGCACTGCGGTGATAGGGATTTAGCGCGACAAAGGCGCCTGCCTTTCCTTCCATCAGCAAAAAGACAAGACCAACCACGAAAAAGAAGACAAAACAGCTAAAAAAAAGACGATTGCCGGCAAAAATGTCCCTCAGCTTCTTCATCCGGTAAAAATACGCAATAATCTAAAACCCCCGCCCCGGCGGACGAAGTCTACAACCCCTCCACCAGCTCTTCGGCCAGCCCAAAGGAAAGCGTCATCCCGGCTCCGCCTACACCATTAATGACATAAACATAAGGCTCGGGGGAAAAGAACAGGTCGGCCTCTCCGTCCGTGAGCTTGGCGTATACGCCATTCCAGGTCTCGGCGACCGACCAGTCCCTGAAACAGGCAAACCGGCGAAGATAGTCCAGTATCTTCCGGTTGATAAGGTCCTTGTCGAAAGGGTCGTGCGTCAGTCCATATTCGTGGGAATCCCCCACGGTCAGCTCGCCCCGGCCATTCTGGGCGACCATCACGTGAATGCCCCACTGCAGATAGTCACTCATTTCCGCCTCGTACCGGTCACGGAGCCTTGGCAGCGACGGAGCAGCCTTAAAGCTGTTGTAGTGTATCAGCGACAATCCCCCACACATCGCGGGCCCGATACGCCAGTCCCCCGGTTGCGCGACCAGCCGCATCATCTGCAGCTTGCACTTGGTGACGGGCTGTTCCGCAAAATGCTCAGGATACAGGGTCTCGAAATCAGCGCCATTGCAGATGAATACAAGGTCGGCTTCGTGTTCTTCGTCATTGCCGATATAGACGATCTGGTCGGAAATATAGGAAACGCACTTGCCCCAGAAGAACTCGACCCCGTATTGTTCTGAAAGCCAGCCCGGCAACGCCGCAATGGCCTCACGCGGATCCACAATGACCTCGTCGGCGCTGTGTAGCCCTCCGAGCAGCCCATCGGTGACGACCGCCCCCGACATGGCCTTTACGCCGCGGGCGTCCAGCAACTTTACCGGCCGCCCCTCCTTCTCAAAGCCCGCGCACAACTCCTGCAGCACCTGCCACTCATCAGGCTGATAGGCGAGGTGAAGGCTGCCCTGCGGCTCCAGCCAGAAGTCCGCCTTCGGGGCTATGTCCTTCCAGACGTCCCTGCTGCGGACAGCCCGGTCATACATCTTCCCGGTAGGCTGACCAATGGGCCATACCATCCCAAAATTGCGGATGGACGCCCCGATCGCCTTGTCCGTCCGCTCGAAAACCTTTACCGAGAAACCCCGGAGCGCAAGAGCCCTTGCAGTTGCCAGTCCTACAATACCGGCGCCGATAACGATTGCAGATCGCGATGACATAAATTCCTCAATTATTTTTCCTGTAAATATTTCCAAAAAGCACAGAGCCCCATAACACCAGCAGAATACCCGCAGCAGCAGCGACATAGAACATCCCCGTAAAAAAGTCGACCCAGGTATATCGGATATGAACAAATTCCTTCACAAGCAGCACAACTACCGTCCCCAGATATCCGAAAGCATCGGCTATATAGATCAGAAAACCCACGTTGCCCGCGATCTTATAGGTCGCGAGCATCCGCTCGAAATAAAAACAGTTGTAGGGCACGTACCCGAGGTAGAGCCCCGCCGACGCCGCGACGATCCAGGCCACCGGCGAAAGCAGATGAAGATGGAATAGCGCCGTTGCCCCCGCCGCCAGGACAAACCCGCCGACGATGATGGCATTATTCAGCTGGAAGGCGAGATAGTTGTTGCGGACGAGGAAGAAGCCCCCGATCACAGCAAGGACGATCAACGACACGATCGTGCTCGTATTGGCAAAGACGCCCGCGCTGTTTCCATAGCCGGTCTCCGTCCACAATTCCTTTGCAAAATCCTCGGTGAAATCGCGGAGGATAGTAAGCATAACGTAGGCGATAACTATCGGGACCAGCGCGTATCCAAACCGGCTCAGGAAGTCGCGGCGCTGCTGCCGGCCCATCGGCAGTCGGATCGTCCGCCGGGCAACGTCCTCCGCCGTCGGCGACGGCGTCTGATCCAGCAGCCAGGTCGACAGCAAAAGCGGCCCTATAAATACGCCACCCGCGACAAACGGCATCCAGAACTCGCTGACCCCAAGTTGGGTCAACCCGCTCCCCACCGTCTTTGCAAGACCGCTGGCAAAAATAAAGCTGGTCGCAAGGACGGCGCCCATCAGCTCGGTCACTCTCCGGCCCTCCAGGAAGCCGAAGACAAGTCCCCAGACCATTCCCAGCGGAAGACCGTTGATGAACATAAAAATAAAGTTATACGGCGCCGGCACGACGGCAAACAGCAGCAGGGAGCCCCAGGCCGTCAGGACCAGCTTCACAATAAAGCCCGCCCTCTTTGACGGCTCCATCCCACTGATAAAACGGATGCCGTAAAATTTGCTCACCATATATCCGATGACCTGGGCGATGACCAGCACGACCTTGTAGGAGATGCCCATAAAGGTTATCCCCGAAAAAGAAGCCGCCGTAAAAGGCTTTCTAAAGCCATACATGCACGCATAGACGGTGAACGATACAAGGGATACGTACACAACAAAGGCCCATACCGGCGAACGTTGCAGCCGGGCCTTCAGACTGATCCCGCCGCCTCCGCCTCCCGGCTGTGTCACCAGCTGACTCATTTCCTCACCTCCCGGCTGGATCGCACGCATTGTAGATGGTTTATTCGATTATATTGAGCAACTCCTCGAGGTCGTCAATGATGTGATCGGGCTGGTAGGTTTCCAGCTGCTGACGGGAATAGGCGCCCGTAGTAACGCTGACCACCTTTCCGCAGGCGGCATTTCGCCCTTCTTCGACGTCGACCTCCGTATCGCCCACCTTCACGACATTGACAGGAGAAGATATCCCAAGCTCCTCGATCAGCACTTCGATCATGTCCGGATGGGGCCGGCCATGCTCCACTTCGTCGCTGCAGATGACCTTATCGATAAGGCTGTTGCGGCTATCCCAGCGAAGCCGGTGCAGAATGGTGTCGGTAATGCTCCGGGTAAATCCCGTATTCAGGGCTATTTTTATCCCTCTCCGCTTGATCTCGGAAAACACACGCTCTGCGTGGGGGAAAGGCGCCAGCGCTTTGTCGTTCCGATAAAAAGCGATCATCCGGTCGATGAACCGCGTGTGAATGCGGTCGACGAGCACGTCGTCGTCCCCGTATTCGGGATAGAACTTTTTTACGAGCATCGCCACTGCCTCGATCTTGCGAAAACCCATGACCCTCTTTACCTCCTCTTCCGGAACCTCGAGATCAAAATCCCGGAAAGCAGCCATAAAGGCCTCCGCCACACTACCATTATCGCGGACAGTGGTCCCCGCTATATCAAAAATGACAAGTTGTATCGAACTCATATTATTGGGAGATTTTATGCAGGAAAGGGGTTATTTCGGCGTCGCAGGACTCCTGGAAAGATGCTGGAACATCATGGCGCGGTACCGCTGCAGATCAGGGAGCGGCTTGTTCTCGATCTTCGCGAGCTCATCCCATTTCCGCATCTGGATGATAAGGCCGAAAAGGGGGTACTGCTCGAAGGCAGCCGCTTCATCTTCCGTCATGGGCCCGCCCTGGAATTCCAGGGTCTTTTTGCTGGCCTCGGACAGCCGGGCATAATACTCCGGATCCTTCGCGGTCAGATACCTTTTTGCTTCCACATGAGATTCCACCAGACGCACTATCTTTTTGGAAAATCCCTTTTCCCGCAGTAAATCCGCCCCCAGCTCTTCATGATCCATGACGCCGAAGCCATCCATTTCATCCCTACCCTTCGCCGCTTCCGCGATGTGCCCGATATCGTGCAAAAAGGCGGCAAGCACCACCTCCTGATCATACCCCT
>JAFDYE010000858.1 GCA_018267585.1 Bacteroidota bacterium | reverse complement strand
ATTTGGAGAATAATATTCTTTTTCCGAAGGCTTTGGAGTTGGAAGCCGCCCTGAGCCTCTGAAACTTTGATCATGAAACGTAGTCCCGGCATTGCGCCTTTGTCCCGCGACCATCACCATGGCCTGTTGTTCTGTTGGAAGATCCGCCGGGGACTGGCCAACGACGTCAGTCTTTCACGCCTTCGTCCTTATGTCCTATATTTTTGGGAGACGCATTTAAAACAACATTTTCAGGAGGAGGAGACCTTGTTGTTGCAGTCCCTGGATCATCCATTTTGCCACCGGGCTGAGCAGGAGCACAAGCGCATTGGCTACCTGGTAGACATAGCGGCATACCGCGGTGATGGCGGCCGGGCCGCTTTTCTGGCGCTGGCCGACCTGGTGGAAAGCCATATCCGGTTCGAAGAACGGGAGTTGTTTCCGTTATTGGAAGAGCGGCTTTCGAAGGAGAGTCTGGCAGGAATAGGAAAAGAATTGAACCGGCTGCATGCGCACTCAACGGTGGATGATTATGCGGATGACTTCTGGAAGTAAGATCGTTGATCAGGTAAATGGTGGGGGAGGATTTTTTGTTTCCGGTCAGATCGGATATTTGCTCTATTGTCCGGGAGCAGTCGAACCGGATGAGTTCTTTCCCCATCTTAGCGGGGAAGAATTCAATAATTCCTTTTCGTCAAGCAGCTCGTGAATCTCCTTCAAACGCAGTCTTCTTGTTTCCAGCTCTTCGGGAGTGCCGTTATCCAGGCAGGCAATAAAGTCGCGGGTTTCCTGAATGAGAAGATTGCGAAGGTCGGTGGCAGACAGATGCTTGAGGGTGTTGGTCATGGCAGTGATACGGGCACAAATATTATTCCGAATAATGGTTTTCCCCCAAAAGGATTTAAATTGACGCTTGCGATGTATCAATATATACCATATTCGGGTCGAAATCGGGAGCGAACTGTCTGGCATTTGGCGGGACCTATGCGGCTGAATGGGAATTGAAGTAAATCTGCTGAAATTCTGAATGACAAAAAGAAGCACTCGGAGTGCTCGTCAATTGGGTACTGAATACTAAAAAATTTAGCAATTCTTTTGCTTTTTGCCTACCTTCGCCAGGATGGGTTACGTTCGCATCACGATACTATTGCGCGACGGGAGCAGGCGGTCTGGCGTGCGACGTTGTGAAGAGCCGATGGTGTTAGAAGACATCCGTGCACATGCCTTTCATTTGGCCGCAGAAGTGCTGGGCCGGACGGCGATCGATGAAGTGACCGTGGAGGAGGTGCCGGCGACTGATGCGGCTGTGGTGGCGTTGATACTTGATGAGCTGAAGAGAAGCAAACCTATTCCCCGAAGCGATGGAGTGCATCCTTATTTAAAAGAGCAGCAGCGACGGCCGCCCCGATAATTTGTCCTTTTTTCCATATTGTTGGCTGTAAAAACTCCGCATTGCTAGATATGCCTTTGACGAATGAAATCCGAGACGGGGTCTCCTTCGATGGGGTGTTCCAGCATTTCATAGTCGACCGGGATGACCTCGAGGTCGGCGGTTGATTGCATTTGTTCCATAGGGTGGGACATGCAATATGCATACCGTACGGGGGGAATAGGGGTTTGTTGGTTCAGAGGTAGTGGGGGCACAGGTGGCGCTGCTATTTGGCGGGCAGCGACTGTGCGGCAGTGATGATAAAGTCGGCTACTTTACGGGGTTGGGATAGCATGGGCACGTGGCTTGAGTCGAGCTCGAGGGTGGTCGCGCGGATCATTTTTGCTTCGGCCCTGGTGAGTGGGGGAGGGATCGTTTGGTCGTCGAGGCCGATGACGCACCAGGACGGTTTGTTTTTCCAGGCGGCGTTGGAGATCCTGGTGAGGGTGCCTTTGGCGGCCCAGGGGACCTGGGTGGCGTGGAGGACGCCCCTGTCTTCGGGGGAAAGGTCCTGGGCGAAGTAGGAGTCGATCCCTTTGGAGGACATGGTGAGGAAGCCGGCGGCGTCCTGCTGGAACTCTTTGTTGCCGGGGGATGGGGGATAAGGTTGGATCACGTCGGCGACGGACTGGT
>JAFDYE010000857.1 GCA_018267585.1 Bacteroidota bacterium | reverse complement strand
GAAGGTCTCTTTGTCGAGCCATGATATTTTTTGAATGCCCTTGTCGGACAGGAGGAGGGCCGGTTCTTCGGCGGTCCGTGAGGTTTTATCCCGTGTATTGGGTTCGTCCTCTTGCCGGCGGTTACGCTGCACGTTACGATCTTTTCCCATGGTATATATTTTGGTTATGATCATTCAATTTTTATACCACGTACGTATGACGGAAGGGGTGGTCGGTGAATTGGAGGAGCGGGCAGAGCGGACTGCCGGTTTTGTGTAAGGGGGCGATCGGTGAATTATAAAAGTGTGAGGGTGAATGGGTTTTAATGCTGTTTTAACGGGTCGCGATTAATTTTTTGGGATGGGGTGCGTTCTAATTGTGTAGGAATTAAAATCTCCTAACAAAAAAATCAACGTATGAAAAAGCTACTTATTCTGGCCATGATCGTAGGCGGAAGCCTTGTTGCGAACTCGGTCTCTGCGCAGGTCAAGGTAGAGGTAAACTTTGAGAAGCAGTATCCCGGGGCTACCTATTATGAGTATCCCAAATGGCATGGGCATTATCATGATAAGGTCTATTATGAGCACTATCATGGCCGTTTCGAGAAGGAGCATAAGGTGTATTTTCATGGCAGGGACTTTGACCATGACCGTTACGAACGGGAAAATCACTGGAAGGAACGTCATCATTAAAAAACAAACCCCGTCGGCAGACGGGGTTTGTTTTTTGGAAACCTGTTATGAAAAAAGCGGAATTCATTTATATGTGCGATTCGATCTTCTTTACGAAGTTGGCTTTCGGCTGTGCGCCTACGAGCTTGTCTACCACTTTACCGTCTTTGATGAAGAGGATAGCGGGGATGCTGGTGATGCCATAGTTGACGGAGAGCTGGGGATTGTTGTCCACGTTGACTTTACCTACATTGATCTTGTCGGCGTACTCTTTGGACAATTCTTCGATAACGGGTCCGATTGCGCGACAGGGTCCACACCATTCAGCCCAAAAGTCTACTACGGTCAATTTATCGGAGGTGATGACTTTCTCCTGGAAGTTGGTGTCTGTTAATTCTAAAGCCATAATTAGTGTTTTTATGTGATGTGATTGTTTTTCTGAGACAAATGTCAACCAATTTTGTGAACTTTTTCGTCGTTTTCCCGACAGTCCCGGTAGGGTGGTTGGCCTTGTTCTGGACTGTTTATTCCAATATCATTCCAATTGGCGGGACCTGACAGTTCGGCCGGGTATCGGTATCTGCCGGTCGGGGTTGTCGCGGGTCTGGCGGCGGTTTGGCGGTCAGGTAGTGACGACCTGGACCTCCAGTTCGGGTTTGTTCTCCAAAAAAGCGGACATTTCGTCATTCATTTCGAAGCCCGTCCCCATTGTGTACAAACTTACCCGCGACTGGCTTTTGGATTCTACGATATTGAATTTCAGTCCGGCTTTACCGGGGTACTTTTTAACGTTCTTTTCGATAAAGTCGACCATTTCCGGGCTGATATAGCGTGCTTCCACGTCCATGATCACCTGTTTGGTCAGGAGTGGCTTGATGCTTTCCAGGAGCATCATTTTGTCGATCTTGAACTCGAACTGGTTGGTATTGAACCGTTGTTTGAAATTGCCCATGAGGAAAAGGTTCTTGCCTTTTTCCAGGTAGTTGGAGTAGCGGGCGTAGTCTTCGCTCCAGAGCATGAATTCGGCCTTGCCGCTATAGTCTTCGATGGTCAGGGCCCCGAACTGTTTGCCGGTCTTGCTGACGCGGTGCTGTGCGTCTACGACCAGTCCGGCCAGGCGGTAGGATTTTCCCGGGTTGCTCTGGAGGCCGAGGGCGTCCTTTATTTCGTTGTATTCTCCCAGTGTTGTGATACCATAGTGGGAGATCTCGAATTTGAAGTGGTCGAGGGGGTGTCCGCTCATGAACATGCCGGTGACGTCTTTTTCGTGGTCGAGCAGTTCGGTGAGCGACCAGGGTTCGCAGCCGGGGATTTTTGGGGTGGCGATCTCGGGCATGGTGAGGTCGCCGAAGAGGCTGTTGGAGCTTTGCTGGGAGTTGGTCTGGTAGACGTTGCCGAACTTTATGATCTTTTCGAGGCCGGTGGTGGTGTCTCCGGGGGCGATGTGGAAGTACTGGGCGCGGTGGAACTCGGTGAAGCAGTCGAAGGTGCCGGCGTAGGCGAGTGATTCCAGCGTTTTTTTGTTGACGGTACGCTGGTTGACGCGTTTGATGAGGTCGAACATCGAGGTGAAGTTGCCTTCTTTCTGTCGTTCTTCGATGATGCTTTCGACCGCGGCTTCGCCGACGCCTTTAAGGCCGCCGAGGCCGACGCGGATATCGCCTTTATGGTTGACTGCAAAGCCCTTGCGGGATTCGTTGATATCGGGGCCGAGAACCTTTAGTCCCATCCGTTTGCACTCCTCCATGAAGAAGGTGATCTTTTCGATGCTGCCCGCGTGGTTGAGGACGGCGGCCATGTATTCGGAGGGGTAGTGGGCTTTGAGGTAGGCCGTCTGATAGGCGACGAAGGCGTAGCAGGTGGAGTGTGATTTATTAAATGCGTATTGGGCGAAGGCTTCCCAGTCGGTCCATATCTTGTCGAGGGTCTTTTCCTCGAAGCCTTTTGCTGTGGCGCCTTTGAGGAACTGGCTTTTCATTTTGTCCAGGATGGACTTTTGTTTCTTACCCATTGCCTTACGCAGGACGTCGGCGTCGCCCTTGCTGAAGCCGGCGAGCTTTTGGGCGAGGAGCATTACCTGTTCCTGATAGACGGTGATGCCGTAGGTATCTCCGAGGTATTCTTCCATTTCGGGAAGGTCGAAGACGATGGGTTCCCGGCCGTGTTTGCGGTCGATATAGTTGGGGATATAGGCGATGGGGCCGGGACGGTAGAGGGCGTTCATCGCGATGAGGTCGCTGAACTTGTCCGGTTTGAGGTCTTTGAGGTATTTCTGCATACCGGGACTTTCGAACTGGAATGTGCCGATGGTCTCGCCGCGCTGATAGAGCTCGAAGGTTTTCGTATCGTCGAGGGGGACGTCGTCGATGACGATGTCGATATTGTGGTTCTCTTTTATCAGTTCGAGTGCGGTCTTGAGGATGTTGAGGGTCCTCAGGCCGAGGAAGTCCATTTTTATAACCCCTGCTTCTTCGATGACGCTGCCTTCGATCTGTGTTACGAGGAGGTCTGAGTCTTTGGCGGTGCAGACGGGGAGGATGTTCATGAGGTCTTCCGGGGCGATGATGATGCCCGCGGCGTGGAGGCCGGTGTTGCGAACGGAGCCTTCGAGTCTTTCGGCCTCGTGGAGGACGCGGCTGCGCATGTCGTCGCCTTTGTAGATATCCCGCAGCAGCTTGACGTTGACGAGGTCGTCGGGGCCTACGCCGTCCTTTTCTTCGAGGGATTTCTCGCCGTCCTTGGCGGTCATCGGAGCGTGGAGGACGCGTTTGAGCTCGATGCCGGGGCGCTCGGGCACCAGTTTGGCCAGGGCGTTGGATTCGGGCAGGGGCAGGTCGAGGGCGCGGGCCACGTCCTTGATGCTCATTTTGGCGGCCATAGTGCCGTAGGTAACGATCTGGGCTACCTGGTTCTTGCCGTATTTGCCGACCACGTATTCGATGACCCTTTGGCGCCCGACGTCGTCGAAGTCCGTATCGATATCGGGCATGGATTTACGGTCGGGGTTGAGGAAACGTTCGAACAGCAGGTTATACTTGATCGGGTCGATATTGGTGATGCCGATGCAGTAGGCGACGACGCTGCCTGCTGCGGAGCCGCGGCCGGGCCCGATGAAGACGCCCATATCGCGTCCGGCCTTGATGAAGTCGGATACGATGAGGAAGTAGCCGGCGAAGCCCATGGTCTTGATGGTGAAGAGCTCGAAGTCGAGGCGTTCCGTTATATCGGGTGTGAGGTCGCTGTATCTGAGCTTGGCGCCTTCATAGGTGAGGTATTTCAGGTATTCCCACTGGTCGAGGTTGCTGTCGTTGTGGATCTGAAATTCCTTCGGGATGGGGAATGCGGGGAGGAGGATGTCCTTTTTCAGGTTGAGGACCTCGACGCGGTCGACGATCATGTTGGTGTTGTCGATCGACTCGGGGATATCCTTGAACAGGGTGCTCATCTCTTCGGTGTTCTTGAAGTAGAACTGGTCGTTGGGAAATTTGAAGCGTCTGTTCTTGGTATTGAGGTCGTCGTTGACGATGTCGTCGTAGCCGGGGGTAGCCTGTTTTTCACCGGTGTTGATGCACAGCAGGATGTCGTGGGCGTTGGCGTCGTCGCGGTCGGTGTAGTGGCTGTCGTTGGTAGCGATGACCGGGACGTTGTACTTCTTCGCAAATTTGAGCAGGGTGGCGTTGATGGTCTCCTGTTCTTTTATGTTGTGCCGCTGCAGCTCGATAAAGTAGTCTTCGCCGAAGAGGTCGAGCCACCATTTGAACTCTGTCTCGGCCTTTTCCTCGCCGTCGTGCAGGATGGTCTGGGGGACGTAGGCGCCGATGCAGCAGGTGGTCGCGATGAGCCCTTCGTGGTATTTGAGGATGAGCTCTTTGTCGATGCGGGGGTATTTGCTGTACAGGCCTTCGGTATAACCGAAGGAGGTGAGCTTGATCAGATTTTGGTAGCCGGTCTTGTTCTTGGCGAGGAGTATCTGGTGATAGCGTTCGTCGCGCTGGTCTTTTGTAAATGTCTTGCGGCTTCGATCTTCCACCACATAGAACTCGCAGCCTACGATGGGCTTGACCTTGAGGGTTCCGTCGTCATTTTTGTGTTTGTAGGCTTCGGATACGAACTCGAAGGCGCCGAACATGTTGCCGTGGTCGGTGATGGCCAGGGCGGGCATGCCGTCCTTGATGGCCTTTTTATAGAGGCTTTGGATCGAAGCGGCTCCGTCGAGCAGGGAGTACTGGGTATGGGTATGTAGATGTGAGAATTTCGGCATGTGTAACGGCAGTATAGGACCTGCAATTAACTAACAAAGTTGGATATATATAGTTTGCTGGTCAGGCCCATACGCACATTTTTTGCACATCACTCCGATCGGAGGTTCTTTCCGGGCGGGTTGTCATAATATCTTACGGTCTTGTTCAGCGGGTTGGTGAATCCCATGAATTTCGCTGCCAGGAATTTTTAAGATTGGAGATCAGCAGGTTGTGGTCTGCTGGTAAGGGAGGATAGGTACGGATTCGTACGATGGGTGTTCAGATTTGAAGCAATTAATTGGGTATCAATATTATTGCGACTTTCTGGCAGAAACTTTGTTATATTTGTAGGATATTATTTGATGCCAATATCCATGTAAGTGC
The DNA here is from genome assembly GCA_018267585.1 of Bacteroidota bacterium. GTDB lineage: Bacteria > Bacteroidota > Bacteroidia > Chitinophagales > Chitinophagaceae > Puia. Next base: position 2,905 of record JAFDYE010000857.1, on the reverse strand, counting down.
GAAATATGTTGAAAACTATCATACCCATAGCGTTGTTGATTTTCGTTTTGGCGAGCTGCAGTTCGGTCAGGCCGGCGGCGACGTCGAAAGCGCGTCCTTCGCAGCAGACGTCTGCAACGACGAAGGATGGCTCGGTGGAGTTCATCAGCAATATTTCTGTTAATCCTTCCGGTCGGGATGATTCGCGCAGCTCAGTCGCTCCGGTTCCGAAAACTTCTTCCAGGGCCGGTTATCCGGCTTCATCCGCCATCGAGAACTATTCGGGGCTGCAGTTCAAGTTCGCGATCCTCGAGAATGCTTCGGTCGAGGAGCTGGACAATCCCAAATTATTGAGTTTCATGGATTATTGGTATGGGACGCCCTATCATTACGGCGGGACAACGAAGGACGGGATCGACTGTTCGGCGTTTGCGTTCCTGCTGATGTCGTCGGTGTATGGGGCCACGCTGCCGAGGACTTCCAAAGAACAGTATGAGACCTGTCATCATATCCGCAGGGACGAGCTGCAGGAGGGTGATCTGGTCTTCTTTCATACGCTGGGGAAGCGGAAGACGGTGACGCATGTGGGGGTTTATCTGCGGAATAATAAGTTTGTGCATGCTTCCGTGTCGGGGGTCATGATCAGTGATATGAGCGACGGGTACTATGACCAGCGGTTTGTCGGGGCTGGCAGGGTAGGGGATGGCGCTGCGAAGGCGGGTGGAGCCACTGGTGGTGGTGCCGCTGGTGGTGGTGCCGCGGCTACCTTGAGCGGGGGAGAATAATTGCAGAAGGCTGAAATTCATCAGCCTTGTTTTCTAACCAGGATATAGAAATTGCGATCGACGGAGAAGTTGCCGTCGCCGGCCATGCCGTTGCCGGTAGCGCCGACCGGCATATGGGCCGGGTCGTTGCCGCCGTTGCTGCCGAGGATGAGCTGGCCGCTGTTGGAGGCGGGGATCGTTTGCCATTCGTCGGTGGGGGTGATCCATTGTTCACGGGCGCCGCCGATATAGACCTTCACGGGCATGTTGAAGCCTTTGACGCAGTTGGACCAGCGGTAGGAGATGGTCTCGCCGTTGGACTGGTAGGCCAGGACGGGGATCTTTGTGGTGCGCAGGTACTGCTCGAATATTTTTGAGAGGTCCTTGTGGGCGTAGCCGCTCATGTATTCTTCGATCTGTCGGGAGGTTACGGTTTGGTGATAGAAAGTTTTCTGGATGCCGTGGAGCATGCCGCGGAAGGCGGAGTCGCCGACGATCTGGCGGATCATGTGCAGCATGTTGCCTCCTTTGTAGTACATGTCGCCGGAGCCTTCTTTGTTGACGTCGTAAACGCCGATGATGGGTTTGTCGTTGCGGATGTTCTTGCGGGTGCCGATGCAGTAGTCGTTGCCGGCTTCCGTACCGTAGAGATAGCTGGTGTAGAGGGTTTCGGTATAGTTGGTAAAGCCTTCGTGTACCCACATGTCGGCCGCGTCCTTGTCGGTGATATTATTTCCGAACCATTCGTGGCCGCTCTCGTGGACGATGATAAAATCCCATTTCAGGCCCCAGCCGGTGGTGGACAGGTCGCGGCCGAGGTAGCCGTTAGCGAAGTGGTTGCCGTAGGCGACGTTGCTCTGGTGTTCCATGCCGAGGTGGGGCGCTTCGACTAATTTGTAGCCGTCTTCGTAGAACGGATAGGGGCCCATCCAGTACTCGAATGCGCGGAGCATGGTGTCGGCCTGCATGAATTGGGGCTTTGCCTTTTCGAGGTTGTAGTCGAGTACCCAGAAGCTGCAGTCGAGGTTGCCTTTTTCGCCTTTGAAGGTGCTGGTCCAGTTGACGTATTTGCCGATATAGGGAATGATATCATAGGAGTTGATCGGGCTGGTGACGGCCCAGGTCCAGGTGGAGGTGCCGTTGCCGTTGGCTTTTTTGTTGGTCAGTCGTCCGTTGCCGATGGCTACCAGCGTGTCGGGTGCTACGATGTGCATGACGACACCGGAGTCGGGCTCGTCGCTGAGGTGGTCTTTGCAGGGAAACCAGGCGCTGGCGCCGAGCCCTTCGCAGGCGACGGTCATCCAGGGGCGTCCTTTTTCGTCCAGATTCCAGATCCAGCCGCCGCCCCAGGGGGGGCGTACTGCTACTTTGGGGATGCCGGACCAGGTGATCCTTATGGTTTTGGTGGAGCCCGCTTTTATCGTTTTTGGGAATTTGACGTGGAAGACGTTGTCCTCCCGGACAAAGGTCAGGGGCTTTTTGCCCATGGTGATCGCCTTAATGTTCATCGGCTCCTGGAGGTCGATCTGCATCGTCTGGCCGTCGCTGAGCGCCCTGAAGGTGATGTTGTTCTCGCCGCTGAGGGATTTTTCGTTGAAGGAGGGGATTACCGTGAGGTCGTATTTCAGGAGGTCCCACCAGGCGCGTTCGGGTGTGATACTGCCCCGCAGACTATCGGCGTGAGTATAGACGGACTTTTCGGGGGTGAGCAGCTGGGCGTGGGTGGCTGTCGCCCCGAAAATCAAAAATGCGACGATGAGTGGGAGAATACGACTCATTGGTTATCTTTATTTTATGTTTATGAAGGTAGTTAATCATTTTTTATTGGGTTTGGGAATTTGGACGAGTGGTCTTTTGTTGGCCGGTTGCGGGGGAGGGAAGGAGGCGGGGAAAATGGTGTTCTATTACAACGAGTCGGACGGGATCGCGACGCTGGACCCTGCCTTTGCGAAGAACAGGTCGATCATCTGGGCGGTGCATCAGCTATATAGTACGTTGGTGGAGACGGATGATCAGCTGCGTATCGTGCCGGGGCTGGCCCGCAGCTGGGAGGTCTCGGCGGACAGGAAGGTCTGGACCTTTCATTTGCGAAAGGGGGTGGTGTTTCATGATGACCCTGCTTTTCCCGGGGGAAGGGGGAGGGCGATGGTGGCTTCGGATAT
>JAFDYE010000856.1 GCA_018267585.1 Bacteroidota bacterium | reverse complement strand
TCCATCAAAAAATAGTTGCGGAAACCCGCCGGAGCCCAACGGACATTGTCCACCCATCCCGCAACACGCCGCCGCGACGCGTCGATCCGCACACTGCTGTTCCTGATATAACCATCCAGCACGACCCACCCGTCAACCCCGCCGGGAAAAGAGAACCGCATATGCGCACCCCGCTCCGTCGGACTCATCTCCACCCGCACCGAGTCATCGAGCACAACGCCATAATAATCCGGCCTCCCCGTCTCCCGGGAATGATGAAAACCCGCCGCCCGCGCGTTTTGCTCCACAACCAGCTTTCCCGCAACCGGCATCAGGCTGAACACAGCATAGTCGCTCACCCACGGACTGCACTGATGCGTCTGCCCGAATCCACGGATACTCGTCGCCGAGTACTGATATTTCCACCCCTCCCCATCGGCACCCGTCTGCGGACTCCAGGCATTCATGGCAAAAGGCAGCGCCGTCGCCGGATAAGTATTGCCGTAACTAAGACCGAAATCACTCGCGGTACCCTGCAGCGTATTCGCATAGTGGACAAGGTCCGGAGCAACACCCCAGTTCTTATTCGGGACCGGCCCCATCGTAAGCTCCAGAACCCCGCCACCGGCAATATCCGCATGATCCAGCCAGCAATTGGACCAAACCTGCCCATTCCACCGCGCGCTCTGGATATAGATATTCGCAGCCGAATTGTTATGCGCAATAATAGTCAGCTTCTTTCCCTTACAATAGTGCGGGTCCAACGCGATCTCGATCCGGCTAAAGACAGGACTCGTTATCTCATACCGCGTATCGCCGGGACAGACAGGATGCAGACCCGCAGCCGCCAGCACATACCACGCCGACATCTGCCCCACATCCTCATTACCCACCAACCCCTCGACCCCATTGTGGTAAGCCCGCGAACAGATCCGGCGCGTCCACTCCTGCGTCAGCCAGGGCGCCCCCAGCCGGTTGAACAGAAAAGGCACATGATGCACCGGCTCATTGGCATGATTGTAATAATCGTTCCACAACATATTGGCAGGCGTCCCCTGAAAGAACCGCAACAGATCGGCGATCACACTGTCCCGCCCACCCATCAGCCGCACCATCCCCGGAATGTCGTGCGGCACGAACCACCCCTGCTGATAAGGATTGCTTTCCACAGTACCATAGAATTGTTTTAGACGCCCCTCCGCCGGCCATTCCTCCCAGGAACCATCCTCCTTCCGCGGACGAAACCATCGATGACCCGGATCGAAAATATTCTTATAGCTCTCCGCCCTCGCAGCATATTTTACCTCGTCATCCCCCTTCCCCAACCACCCCGCCAGCCGCGAAAGACACCATTCCGAATAGGCGTTCTCCAGCGTGTTGGAGATGCTCAGCGGCGAATTGCCATACGAGTTGTGCCGGCGGTCCTCCGGCTCACAAACCTCGCTCCAACCCCGGTCCCCATTCCCATACCGCTCACACGAATTGCGCGCATACGCATACGCCTTCTCGATATCATAACCCCTGATCCCCTTCGCATAGGCATCCGCCAGCACCGACACCGCCGGATTTCCGATCATACAGCCCGTGTAGGCATTGAGCAGCTCCCACCGCTCGAAATAATGCCGCCCCGTCTCCCCCGCAAGATCCACCAGCGACCGCAACTCTTCTTCCACCACCCCCGGATTGATGATCGTCTGCAGCGGCATCTGGCTGCGAAAAACATCCCAGCCGCTAAAGACCGTCCGCCGCACCCGGTCACTCTTATATATCTTCCCATCCCCACCCCTATAACTCCCATCCACATCCGACACCCCACGAGGATCGATCATCGTATGATAAAGCGCCGTATAAAAGATCTTCCGCTCATCCTCCGTCCCCCCCTCCACACGCACCTTCCCTAACGCCTCATTCCATCGCGCACGCGCCGCACCCCGTACCCCATCGAAATCCCACCCGCCGATCTCATGCAAAAGATTCATCCGCGCATGCCCGGCATCGGTAAAAGAAATTCCCGCCTTCATCAACACCTGCTCCCCCCCGGTAGTAGCAAACTCCGTAAAAAAACCCAGGTGCTTCCCCGTCACCTCCCTCCCCACAATGCCCGTCACCCCCCTGCCCACTGTACCCTCCACCTCCCTACCCGGCTTCCTCTTTCCCCCCATTCCCGCCTTCCCCGCTCCCCCTATCCCCGGCCTCCCCGCCGTCGACCACCTGCTCACCACCGCCTCCGCCACCCGCCGCTGATAACGCTCACTCTCCACATCCTCCCGCTTACGCGACCACCCATCCGGGATATCCGCACTCCACACCCCGCAATCCTTCAACGGCTTGCTGAACTGCGCATAAAAAAATACCGTATAATCCGCATGCCCCTCACCATCTCCCCATCCTCCCCCCTCAGGCGTACACTTCATATAACCTTCGATAGTATGATCATCGACAACACGCACCGACTGCAGCGTCGACGTCCCCCCAACCCTTCGCGCCAGGTCGATCTGTATCCTTGATACCCGCCCCGCCGGGAAAGTGAACCTAAGCATCCCGCTATGCGCCGCCGCCGTAGCCTCGGCCTTCACACGGTATTTGGTAAGCATCGCCGCATAATAACCCGGACTCGCCACCTCACTCTTCTTCTCATACCCCGACCGGTACCCCTCTTCGGCATGCCCCAGCCTGCCCGCAGCAGTCCGCAAAGCCCCCGTCGTAGGCATAACCAGGAAATTCCCAAGATCCCCATACCAGCCGATACCGCTCAGCTGCGTAAACGCAAACCCCTCTATCGACTCGTGCTCATAACTATACCCGGAACCATTATCCCCGCCCGTGATCGTATTCGGACTGACCTGCACCATCCCCCACGGCGTGGTAGCCCCGGGAAAGGTCTTCCCCAGACCATGACTGGCGCCAGCCTTGTCGACACTGGTACTCGCGCCGATAAAAGGATTGACAAAGTCCGCAGGACCCGGCGGCTGTCCGTCTGCTGATAAGGTTGTAAGTAAAAGGGAACAGATCGGCATGAAAAATAGTTGTTTCATCATAACAGGTTCATTCTATAAGCCAAGCTGCAATCCAAGATTGACCACACGCTGCGTCAGATAAGCATCACCGGCGGAATTGCTCGCCACTTCAGGATCGGACTGGTATTTCTTGCTGACATTGCTCCACGTCAGCAGGTTGTAGGCGCTCAGGTAGAGCCGGCCATTGTTGATCTTCAGCGGCAGCCACTTCCTCGGCAGGATATAGCTCAGCTCCACCGTCTTCAGCCGGATATAGTGCGCGTTGATCACCCAGAAATCGGAATTGTACGAACCCGGACTGTTGATCGTCGACGGATTGGTCGTCAGCCGCGGGAACTCAGCCGCCGCCGCCGTAGCGGGCGTCCAGCGCAACTCGTGCAGCGGCTGGAACTGCCCCTTGAAAGGCTCGATCGCCGTCCCCGTCAGCCCGAGGCTATAGCCAAACGCCCCCTGGAAAAGTACGCTGGCATCAAAACCCTTGTACCGCACCTTGATCGGCATCCCGATCGTCGTATTCGGCAGGTTGGGCTTCCCGATATTCGTGATATCATTCTGGTCGATGATCCCATCCCCGTTGAGGTCCTTGTATCTCAGGTCCCCCGGCTGGATCGCAACGCCACCCACCGGCTTGGCAACCTTCGGATCGGCCACGTCAGCCGCACTGTAAAAACCGCTGAACAAATACCCCTGCGGCTGATTGATGGAATGCCCCGTCTTGGCCAGCCAGGGGAATCGCGGCGCGGCCTCGGCCATATACAATATCTTATTCTTCGCATATGACCAGACCAGCCCGATACTATACTGAACAGCGCCTAAATGATCCTGGTAGGTGAACGTCTCCTCCCACCCCCTGTTGACCGTGATACCGACATTCGAAGGCGACACACCGACACCAAGGATCAACGGCGTATTGCCCGGCGTCACCAGCTGGTCATACCGGTATTCATGAAAATAGTCCGCCGACAACGACAGCTTGTCGTTAAAAAGATTAAGGTCCAGACCCGCATCGAATTTCCTCGCCTTCTCCCAGGTAACGTTGTAGTTGCCCAGCGCCCCTTCAGAGATGACGCCGGCAATTTGATTGGTCTGGCCAAAACTATATGGATTCGCCCCCTGTAAATACACCTGGTTGTAGAGATACTGGTTTCCCGGCGCAACATCCGAACCCACCACGCCATAGGTAGCCCGCAGCTTGAGCAAATTGACCGCCGGCATCCGCTTGCTGAAAAAGTCTTCACGCGAAACATTCCACCCCGCGCCCACAGCCGGAAAGAACCCATTCCTCTTGCTGGCCTGAAATCTGTCCGAGCCATTCAGCGCCCCATTGAAATCGATCAAATATTTCTGCTTATAGTCATAGCCCACCTTCAGCGAATACCCCCGGTATTTCTGCGGAACCTGCCCGCTGATAGGCAATATGCCCGTGGCATCCTCGTCGACGCGGTAACTCTCCTGGTTCCACAACAGCAACGACGTAACATGATGGTCGGCGCCGAACACCCGCTCGTAGTTGGCATAGATCTGCACATTGGTCCGCTGGTTGTCGAGGTCCGTATTCCCCAGCGTCCGGTAAGTGCCATAGGTATAGCCGCCCGTACTCACCCCCGTATTCAGATGATAGCTCTCATCCCGGGGATCATAGTGATAGGTTGGCGGGAATCCACGAAAAAGCGTCAGCGTATTCTGCTCGACACTGGCATAGGCGACACGGCCCGTCAGCGAAAGCCCCCTCGTGATATCGTCCAGCTTCTCGGTAAAACCCATCAGCACATTGTAGTCCGTCCGACGGTTGCGCGTATACCCCTGCGTGCCCAGCGACGCATTGATCGTCGGCAGCTGGTTCTGCGTATCGAAGGCATAGGCATAGCTGCCGTTGGGATTGATAAAGGGCGCCGAATACGGATGTATCTTGGAGAAATCGTAGATATTGCCAATGACATTCATCGCATAAGGCTGGTTGATATCGCCGATACGCACCGTAGCGTCCAGCCGCAACGAAAGATTCCTGGTCGCCTGTATGTCCAGGTTGGACCGGACATTATAGCGCTTGTAAAAATAGTTGCTGTTGACGCCATCCGAATTGGTGGAGAAATTCCGGATAGACCCGTTCTGCGTAAATGCGCCGCCGCTGATAAAATATTTGACGTTCGAACTCCCTCCCGAAATATCCAGGTTCGTATTCGCCTGTAAAGAATAGGGACGCATGATGGCCTTGTACCAGTTGACATTCGGATGACCATAGGGATCATTACCCGCCTTAAAGGCATTCAGATCCGCCTGCGAGAACACCGGGTTCAGACCGTCGTTGATATAGGCCTCGTTCACCAGCGCCGCCGTATTGTACGAGTCCAGGAACTTTGGGGTGCGCACCGGCGCCTGACCGCCGCCTTCGATACGCACGTCAAACTTCGGCTTGCCCGCCGCCCCGCGACGCGTGGTCACGACAAGCACCCCATTGGCCCCCTTGATACCGTATATCGCCGTAGTGCTCGCATCCTTGAGGATGGAAATGCTTTCGATCTCATTGACGTTTATCT
>JAFDYE010000855.1 GCA_018267585.1 Bacteroidota bacterium | reverse complement strand
CTATAAGAACGGCATCGGTCTGGGGCTTGTCATTTCTGCGATCGGCGCGCTGCTGTTCTATCCGGCCGCCATGTCCGCATCCTTCGGTATCCTGATCACCGGTCTATTTATCATAGGTCTCGGCTACTCGCTGCAGCAGACCGCCGCCAACCCGCTCGCCATCATTATGGGCAGTCCCGCCAGCGGCGCGCAACGGCTGAGCATGGCCGGGGGCGTTAACAATTTTGGTACGACAATCGGTCCCCTCCTGGTCAGCTTTGCCATCTTCGGATCGGCCACCGCAGCAGGCGCGGCAAAAGAAGCCAGCATCAGCGCCGTCAAAGGACCATATCTGATACTGGGCGCCCTTTTCCTGGTCATCGCATTAATATTCAAATTCTCCTCCCTGCCCAACAAGATCGACCTGGACCAGGTGAGCGCAGAAGACGCATCCAACTCAACCAGGCTGCTGCACCGCAGCAGCCCGCTGAAATATCCGCAGCTGGCTTTGGGCATGATCGGCATCTTCGTCTATGTCGGCGTCGAAGTGACCACGGCCAGCAACCTGCCTCTCTTCATGGGAGAAAAGCTGCACACGCCAACCGATCAGATCGCACCCTACGTTTCCCTGTACTGGGCCAGCCTCATGATCGGCCGATGGACGGCTTCGGTCGGCGCTTTCGGCGTCAGCAAGAGCGCCCAGAAAGTGCTCAGTTTCGTCATGCCCTATCTGGCGTTCGGCGTTTTCCTGCTGGTCAACAAAATTGCAGGGCACGACCTCACGCCCTTCTATCTTTATGCCTTTATAATAATAGCAATGATCGTCGGCGATATTCTCAGTAAAGGTAACCCCGCACGGCAGCTGCTGATCTTCTCCTGTATGGCGATCACGGCCCTGCTCATCGGCATCTTCGCCAGCGGCATGGTCAGCGTCTACGCCTTTACCAGTGTCGGGCTGTTCTGCTCGACCCTCTGGCCCTGTATCTTCACCCTGGCCATCGCAGGCCTTGGCAAACATACCAATGAAGGCTCAAACTACCTGATCATGATGATCTGTGGCGGCGGCTTCATCAGCCTGTTCCAGGGCTGGCTTGCCGGCGACAACCTCCTGGGCATTCAGTATTCTTATTTTGTCCCTGTTGCCGGCTTCTGCTACCTGGCCTATTATGCCGTCCGCGCCAAGCGGGAGCTGATCACCCAGGGCATCGACTTCGACGCGCTGCGGGCAGCCGGAGGACACTAATAAAGACATTTTAATATGCGGAAATCGGGCCCTGGGGTGCGATTTCTCAATATCTTTGCATCCCAATCATTAGTTTACATGGCAAAATCGGCCTCTTCTCTCAGTTTTGAGTCTCTGGCAATCGGCATCGACATCGGCGGCACGGGAACTAAATATGGTATTGTAGATCGCAATGGGAACGTATTATTTTCCGGATCGCTCTCTACCCGCGGCCATTGTCCGGTAGAGAACTATATCGACGAATTGTACAACCAGCTGAGCGTCCTGGTCGAAAAGGCGGGTGGTCCCGGGAGGATGAGAGGCATCGGCGTCGGTGCCCCCAATGGCAACTACTACAGCGGCACGGTGGAATACGCACCTAACCTTCCCTGGAAGGGGATCATTCCCCTGGCCAAGCTGATCCAGAATAAGTTTCAGCTGCCCGCAGTTCTCACCAACGACGCCAACGCCGCCGCCATCGGCGAAATGATGTACGGCGCCGCCAAAGGCATGAAGGACTTTATCATGATCACCCTGGGCACGGGTGTCGGCAGCGGCATCGTCGCCAACGGCAAGCTGATCTATGGCCACGACGGTTTTGCCGGCGAGCTCGGTCATACGATCATCATCCCAGAGGGACGTTTGCACGAAGGCACGGGGAAAAAAGGTTCCCTGGAAAGCTATGCTTCCGCCACGGGGGTCATGCTGACCGCGCTCGAGAAGCTGCAGAGTCATGACGAGCCCAGCCTCCTGCGCGGGATTCCGAAAGAGAAGCTGGATTCGAGGACCGTCTACGATGCAGCCATCCAGGGCGACAAATTAGCCAAAGAAATATTTGATTTTACCGGCGGCATCCTCGGAATGGCGTTGGCAAATTTTGTAATGTTCTCCAGTCCCGAAGCCATCATCCTTTTTGGTGGCCTGACAAAGGCCGGCGACCTCATCCTGAAGCCTACCCGCGAAGCGATGGAGCACAACCTGATACAGGTATTTCAGAACAAGGTGAAGATACTCATCAGCCATCTGAAGGAATCCGACGCCGCGATCCTGGGCGCCAGCGCGCTGGTTTGGGATATGAAAGCGTAACGGCGCGCCGTCCCGGAACGGCTTAGTCCTTTGTCCATTTGACCAGGAATACCGCGGGAACCGGCCGCTGTCCCGACGCATCGGACGGACGTATCGTCTCTTTCCCGTTGATCAACAGACAGCTGCTGCCTCCGCCATCGAGGTTCAGCGCCTCATAGCAGCCCAGCTCATGAAGGATCTCTGCCTCTTCCTGTAACGTAATACCGGCCGCATCGGCACTGCGGCCCTCAACCGTCAGCACGATCAGCCTCCCGTCCCGGGTATATCCCATAGCCGTCCGGGGAAGGTGCTCTCCCTCGCGGCCTTCGCTGCCCTCCCCGGGATACAGCTGTTCCTGCACGTCGCTGATAAATATCTTCCCGTCGTGGATCAGCACGGGTCCTCCGCCCACAGCGGTCCGCATCTTCCACCATTTCCATTCGATGTCATTGAAGGAATAGATCGAAGGAAAGGTATCCTGCCCCTTCGCCACGATGGGCCGGTCCTCGAAAGCATATGGCCAGCGCCGGCTGCTGTCGGTAAACAGCCAGGCGACGTCGGCCCGCCGCTTGCGATCTATACCGATCGCGCCGCGTGTTATATAGTAATACAGGAGGGAGTCGTTGCCGGTGCCCCTCAGCGAACTGACACTATAAGCCAGCATCTTCCCGTCGCGCACGACAACGCTGAGGTTCTGGTTGGTTACAAAGGAAAAATACGTGCAGTTGACCACCAGCAGGGGCTGCTGCTCGAGCTGGTAGTACTGGGAAGGCGTAAACCGCCGCCCCTGACCGGTACTCGCTGTGAACAGGAGGCGCTTGTCCTTCAGACGGACCGAAGCATAGTAGCCTTTGAATGGAAAGCCGTGGAAAGTATCGGCGGCGGAATAGATATGCACCGAAGACGGCAACGGCCCGTAGGCCGAATCTGCCTTTGTCCAGCGCAGCTGCGCCCTGCCCGGCGGCGCCGCAAAGATCAGCGCCGCAAGAACCAATAGCCTGATCGTCGCCTTACGCATGTTGTTTGCTCTTCTGCCATTCCGTGCGACCATAGCCGGGGATGACGTGCCGCTCGGAGTGGTAGGATGACCTTACCAGCGGACCACTCTCTACATAGTCGAAGCCCTGCTGATAGCCGATCTCCCGCAGCTCTGCGAATTCGTCGGGGTGGACAAAACGGATCACCGGCAGGTGTTTTTTGGTGGGCTGGAGATACTGCCCGAGCGTGATCACATCGACCCCGCTGTTGCGGAGGTCCTGCATCGTCTGAACGACCTCTTCCTTCGATTCGCCGAGGCCGAGCATGATACCGCTCTTGGTCCTCATTCCGCCTTCCTTCAGCGTCTTCAGCGTTTCCATGCTGCGCCAGTATTTGGCCTGGATGCGGACCTGGCGGGTAAGGCGTTCGACCGTCTCGATATTGTGCGAGACGACTTCCGGAGCGGCCTCGATGACGCGGGCAATGTTTGCGGCCTCCGCCTTGAAATCGGGGATCAGGGTCTCGAGCGTCGTATTGGGATTGAGCGCTTTTACGGCGCGAATGGTATTCTGCCAGATGATGCTGCCGCCGTCCTTGAGCTCGTCGCGGTCGACGGAGGTGATCACGGCGTGCTTGACCTTCATAAGGTAGATGGCCTCGGCAACACGTTGCGGCTCGTCCCAGTCCACGGGATCGGGCCGGCCGGTGGCGACGGCGCAGAAGCCGCAGCTGCGCGTGCAGACATTCCCGAGGATCATGAACGTTGCCGTTCCCTCTCCCCAGCACTCGCCCATATTGGGGCAGTTGCCGCTCTCGCAGATGGTGTGTAATTTATGGGTATCTACCAGCCCGCGGACGTGCTTGTAGCTCTCGCCGATGGGTAGTTTAACACGTAACCAGTTGGGTTTCTGAACTTTAGTGCCGGTCTCTGCGGCGGGTGCCGAGCAGGGTGTGCCTTTCGATAATTCTTCCATTCAACAAATGTACAAAATCCTTACTTGCGGCTTCCAAACATGATCTGGACGTACGCGTTAAAGAAAAAGCTCTTTTGCGGGATGAGATAGGCCAGGGGTATTTTGCTGAAGTAGAATTCTTCGGTCAGGCCGACCTCAATGGCGGTGATGGTCTGGTTCAGACGGCCATAGTCGAATCTCAGCGCCTGTTTGGCATTGACGGCCGGCTTGTATTTCAGGTTGCCCCAGCCCACGGTAAAGCCGGAAGCGCCGGTTATCTGGTCGTCCGACAGGGTATCGGTGGCCAGCTCTTCGAAGGTTTTCCGTTGCGTCTGTCCCGTGACCCGGTTCTGGACGTCCAGGTAATAAGGCTTGAGCAGGCCGAGGGTAAGGCCGCCCTGATAAAGGGCCGTGACAGCGACGCCGTTCTTGTTGCCCTTGCCTCCGATGAGATGCTGCTGACCGACGGCGACCTTGAACTCATAGAGGTTGTTTATCTTGAAGGGCACGACGGTAGAAACATTGATCCCGTCCGATGTAGCCGAAATATGGTGTTCCTTCGGGTCGTGCTTCTCGTTCAGCTCGAAGGAATAGATGAACGTACGGGAAGGCGTCCTGAACTTGCCTTTCTCGAAGTTGATCCCGTATCCATCGGTCGCCAGGCGGATACCGAATATATTATGCTTATTGAAAATAAGATCGCCTTCCTCTTCCATCTTCAGCATGTTGTTAATTCGCTGGCGTTTGGCGTTTCGCTTGTCTTGAGACCGCATCCGGGAGACGCCGGTAGAATCCTGGGCAAAGACCTGAAAGACCAGGAATGAAGCGAATAGCGTCAGGAAAAGTTTGCTCACTGATAATGATTTAGTATTAACTGGCGTAAATTTAGGGAAAATTACAGCACAATGACGTCCACAGTTATTTACGAAGGAGATTTACGAACGGTTGCCAGACACCTCCAATCCGGGACAGAAATTGAAACAGACGCCCCCACCGATAACCAGGGGAAGGGAGAACGTTTTTCGCCCACCGACCTCGTTGCAACAGCCCTGGCGGCCTGTATGGCTACAACTATGGGTATCAAATCCCGCGATCTGCAGGTCGACCTGAAAGGGATGAAGATGTCTGTCCAGAAGATCATGAAACCCGATCCCCGTCGTATTGCCGGCGTCAATATTGTCTTCGAATTCCCGGAGACCCTGAGGGTCGACGAAAAGGCAAGGACCATCCTCGAACGGACGGCCCATACCTGTCCGGTCATGAAGAGCATCCACCCGGATATGGAGGTAAAGATCGAATTCAACTGGCCGGCGGCTGTTCAGGCCTGATCCCGGTAAAACCGCGCCACCGTTAACGACCCAGTAACGACCGCCCTATCGCGCAATCCAGGCAGCGCCGGTCGTCACAATAGTGTTTCTTCAGCTCGAGCAGCGACTGCGAGTCTGCCGCGTTCATAACGCCTACTCCCAGCCGCTGCCATTTTATAATGATACTGTTTTTCTCGGCCGTTACCTCGTTGAGCCAGCGGAAGGCTTTTTCCCGGAGCGCGGGCTCCCCCCTCAGCCAGCCATAGGCGAAGAGTACCGGCACAAAGGCGTTGATCAATATGCTTCTCCTGGCCTCGGCTCCCAGTCCTTCGGCGCAGAGCGAATCCAGCAACTCTTCGGCGTCCACAGTCTCCTTGATACGCGCGAACCAGCCTTCCCCCGTCGAATACAGCTGCACCAGCTGGGCCAGTCTTTTTTCCGGGCGGTGGGCCGGGCGCATGCCCGTCCGCCGTATTGCGCCGCCGAGTAACCCCGCCTGTTCCACCAGCATAGCTTTTAGCCTCATCGGTTGAAGACGGTGACGGACCATCAGACGAACCGGAACGCTGCGGGCGACGGCTTCAAATGCGGCGCCGTTGGCGGGAAGTCCCAGGCTCCGCGCCATCATCCACCAGGTCGTCTCTTCCCAGTGCTGGCGGTTCTGCTCCAGTAGCCGTCGGACGAGCAGCAGCCGCTGCCGCAACCGCTGCCGCAGCAGCCGGTCCTTCCAGACGGTCCAGACGGCCTCCTGTACCCGGTGCAGCTGCTCAGCGCAGGGCACGAACAGCTGACTCCGCATCCAGCCCTCGTACTGGCCAAGCAGGAGCTTGGACACCCGGTGCTGAAGGACGAGTACGGGGAGATTTGCAGGGCCGCCGTCGTCCTCCCAGACCACATGCAGGATCACACCGCGGTAATTGCCGTCGGCCGAATGTCCATGCCTGTTCCAGTCAGAGGCCTTTATATGCAGCTCCACCGGGCCTTCGTGCAACACCCCGCCTATGAGGACCCGCGCGTCCTGGAAATCGGGGCCCGCGCCGGTATTCAGCATCCCCGGAGAAAGGACACGCAGGTCCTCGCCCGCTTCTGTAAGAAGTGAAGAGGAATTGAAATAAGAATAACGCCAGATGAATTGTAGCAGGTCTTCACGCATACTTCACGCCTCCTTTGAATGGAAGTTAACGAAAAGCGCATCATCTTCAGGAGAAACTTTGCAGCGCGCGCACCACCCTGCTAACGGGCAGTCCCATTACATTGTAAAAATCACCCTCGATGCCTTTTATTCCCACCACGCCGATCCACTCCTGTATCGCATACGCGCCGGCCTTGTCATAGGGTCGGTAGACATCCACATACCGTTGGAGCTCTTCGCGGCTGAGATCATGGAACCACACCGAGGTACGGTCAAAAAAAGCGACCTCCTCCTCCCCTCTCAGCAGCACCACGCCCGTAATCACCTCGTGTCGCTGACCCGACAGCTTTGACAGGATATTCACCGCGTCTTCCCGGTCTTTCGGCTTGCCGATGATCTCGTCCCCCAGAACGACGATCGTGTCGGCCGCCAGGATCACGCGGTTCGTGTCAACCTGTCCTTTTACTGCCAGCGCCTTGTTGCGCGCGATATGCACCGGGACCTCTGCGACGGATAGTCCGGGCGGATAGGTCTCCGCCGTCTCCTTTACGAGGACTTCAAAATCGACCTCCGCCCATTCCAGTAATTGTTTGCGCCGCGGCGAGCCGGACGCGAGCACGATCGGTTGCGTCATTGTCTACAAATGAATTTGAATGATGATCATAGATAAGATACCCGACAGCATGATCCCCTTTATGACATTGCTCAGCAGGTGATACTCCGCCTTTGTCTGCGCTTTGTACAGCTTTCTCAGCGTCCATATCAACGGCAGGTCCAGCAGCAGGAAACAATAGGTCGCCCCCAGCCACTGCCAGCTCTGCAGCGCGTAGAACTGGATGACGATGACCGCGCCTGTCAGCACGACCAGCCAGGTGGCCGCAAAGACCTTGGCGACGTTGACGCCCCATACGATCGGCATCGTTCTGCAGCCGTACCGCGCATCACCCTCCATGTCCTCGATGTCTTTTATCACTTCACGGACCAGCGAGATAATGAAGGCAAAACCGCTGTAGACGATGGCATATTTAAATAGCCGCGACAGGATATTCAGGTAGTCCGCATTGTTCGTCACGTGAAATTCACAGACATAAAGGACCAGGATCACCCAGGCCGTCAACAAGGAGATGATGATATTGCCAATGAGCAGCTTGCGCTTGAATGTTGTGCTGTAGAACCACAGCAGGATCACGCAGGCCATATTGCCCAGGCCGACTATCGGGTTCCGCAGCTTCCAGCTTACATAAAAACCCAATAATACTCCGAGACTCGACAATATCCAGTGCCAGATGATCGTCCACCGACGTCTGATGATCTTTTCCACGACTAATTTGTCCGGTTTGTTCACGCGGTCGATGTTCAGGTCGAAATAATCATTAATGATATATCCCGCGGCTGCGATCAGTACGGAAGACGAGGAGAGCAGGTAAAAGACAACGGGGCGCAGCGGGCCATAGGGGATGTTCAGGCCATACCGGGATCCATACCCCGGCAACAGGATGAAGTAGTAAAATAGAGCCTGTGTGAGAAAAATAAATACCAGGTTAGGCCATCGGATGAGTCGAAGAAAGGCACCAGGCAACTGCAGCATAGCGTAACTATTTTGAGGCCAGAGACGGATCGATGTCCCAGTGACCGTTCAGCTTTAATACTTTTTCAATAACATCCCTTACGCAACCCTGTCCGCCATTAAAAGAGGAGATATAGGCGGCGATATGCCTGATCTCCGGGGCGGCGTCGGCCGGCGCACAGGCAAGACCAACGTGCCGCATAGCGGGCAGGTCCGGGATATCATCTCCCATATAGAGCATGTCTTCCCGGTTCAGATCGTGCGCCTGCGCGTACTCTTCCAGCACTTTTATCTTGTCGTGCACCTGCAGGAAAATATCCTTTATACCAAGGTACAGCAAACGCTGCCGCACCCCTTCGGAGCTCCCTCCGGATATCACCAGCACGCGGTACCCTTTCTTTACGGCCAGCTGGAGGGAATAGCCATCCCTCGTGTTCATCCGGCGTACCTGCTCACCTGTCTCAAAAATTATTACGTTGCCATCCGTCATTACCCCATCCACGTCGAAAACAAAAGTCCTGATCGATTTGAATTTTTCTAGTACGCTCATGTCGTTGTTTTATGCTTCAGCCGCGCGCAAAAATAATACATTCACCGGCCTCCTTCGCCGGCATTTTCCCCACCCAGGTAAAACCGCTCGATCTGACTACTGAATAATTGATATAATTCCCTCAGGTCCTTATAATTATTCAATACTTCGAGGTGCCGGCGGATCGTCCCCTGGTCACCCCTTACTGCGGGACCGGTCTGGACATCCCGGGGAGAATAGCGCTGCAGGCGTTGCGAAGTCTCGCGGATCAGCGGATACAGCAGCGAGAAGTCGAGCTTTTCCTGGCTGCAGAACAGTTCAGCCTGAGTATACAACCAGTTGGTGAAATTGTTGACGGATGCCGCTGCCGCGTGCAGCTTGAGGCGGGTTGGATCATCGGCTTCCCGTACCTGCGCGCTTAGGGTTATCGCGAAGTCGCGGATGATGGCCAGATCTTCCGGCCGGCCGGCCGCGATCAGCAGCGGAAAGTCCGGGAAGGGCCGTATCCCGCTGCGCAGGCTCTGCAGTGGATAAAGTACCCCCCATCTGCCGGTGACAGACGAAAGAACACCGCCCGGTACGGCGCCGGCGGTATGTACCACCAGTCTGCCCGGAAGGTTGAGCAGGCTCCCGAGGTCTTCCAGCCCCCGGTCGCTGACCGACACGATATAGATATCCGCCGACATATCGACGTTCGCCCACTGCGTCGTATATGCGCAATTCCATTCCGCCGCCAGTCGGGCCGCCGGCTCCTCGCGCCGCGCCACCACCTGCAGGATCCGGTGTCCGGCCCCGGCTATCCGGCTGCCCATGACGGTGGCGACATTTCCTGATCCGATAATGACAACTTTCATTAGTATCTTTATGTATTATGGGTTCCCTTAAGATCAATCAAAAACTG